>JBBWWC010000174.1:0-10620 GCA_050256555.1 Planctomycetota bacterium
GAGTGGCGGTTCGCATCATCGTCATGGCGTCGTGGGTGTCATCCATCTTGCCGCGTGAGGCGAACACCGCATTGCGAGCCGGTGTCGTCGCATCAAGGATCGAACGGCCCTGCATCCCATCGGGTACGGCAACACCGGCGATCTCCAGGATGGTTGCGGTGATATCGATGGTCGAGACCAGTTCGGCGCGGACGGTGGCGGGGCCGATGGTGCCGGGCCAGCGGATGATCAGCGGCACGTGAACGCCGCCATCGTAAAGAAACTGCTTGCCGCGTGGATGACAGCGGCCGTTATCACCGATGAAGACCACCACCGTGTCATCGGCGAGGCCCTCCTTGTCGAGTCGCTGCAGAATCTTGCCGACCTTGCGATCCATCACCTGGATCTCGCCGAGACCGCGCGCCCAGTCGGCACGAACCAGCGGCTCATCGGGGTAGTAAGGTGGAATCTCGACCTTGGCAGGATCGACCGGGTTCTGCGGGTCACCCTTCCACCAGCGGTGGGTGTTCTGAATCGTGATCTGGGCGAAGAACGGTTGCCCTTCGCCACGCTCCGACCAGTCCTTGCCGTCGAACAGAGCTGGCGCGGTCTTGAAGTTAAAATCGGTCTTGGCCGAGTAGCCGCAGCCGAGCGCACAGTACCAGCCGGCGTTACTCAGCAATTGCGGCAACGTCTCGACGCCATCCGGGAGATTCCCCCGCGGCCGGGTACGGTGCTGATGGGCCCCGATCGAGGACTGATGGCGGCCGGTGATCATCGCCGAGCGAGAGGTCGAACAGACCGGCGAGGTCGTGAAAGAACGGAGAAAACGCGATCCCTGTGCCGCTAACTGATCGAGATTAGGCGTCTCGACTGCCGGACAGCCGTAGCAGGACAGATCGGGACCGATGTCCTCGGCCAGGATCCACACCACGTTGGGTCGTCGACCCGGAACGGCATCACCCTTTTTCAGTTCTCGCACCTCGATCTGTTGCCACTCGACATGCATCTCCATGTTGCCGTGTAGTTGTAGAGCGATGGGACCCTCAAGGCGGCCCTTGTCTCGCTGGAGCCGGGCGGTCCGTACTCCGTTGATACGCACCTCGATGAAGCGACCACGAGCCAGCAGATGCAGAGTCGACCATTGTCCCGGTCGGTAGACCTCGTCCATCCGGGCCACGTCCGGTCTGGTCACCCAACCACGACCACCGGTCTCGTACAGCCCACCGGTCTCGGAACTGGAGTCGATCTCGACCTGGAAACCCTTGGCGGCGACGTTGTTGCCCTGCTCGATGGCGATCCGAAAGTAGAAACCGCTATCTCCGGCGAGAACCCGGAAACGGGCGTGCGCCTCGAAATCTTTGAAGGAGCGATCGGACACGAGCAAACCGTGCCGTTTTTCGGCAGCGGGACTGCGACCAACGATGATTCCATCTTCGACGGTCCAGGTGCCACCGGGGGTGGTATGCCAACCGGTCAGGCTCTGACCATCGAAGAGGGGCTCGAAATCACCGGCCAACAACACCGGGACTCCCAACAGCAGTAAAGCAGCCAGGAGCGCAAGAAACTGCAGTTTCATCCGCCAGCCTTCTCCACCACGACGGCAACCACGACCTTGCGATAGACGACATTCGAGTCGCGCAGAATACACACGACCTCGGTCTTGCCCGGCTTCAGGGCAAACAGACGGATCCGCGACTTGACTGACTCGGTCTTGGCCTGGAGCCATGGGCGAGCGCCCGATTCGACCGTCCACCACCGTCCGCGAACCGGACGCGGCAAATTCAGATCAACGTGTCGACCCACTTTGACCTGCAGGACCTGGACCGGAGTCGAGGCATTGGAGACCACCTCGGTGCGCGATACCGGGCCGGAACAACTGACGGAGCCCAACAGGGCAGCAGCCACAAGAAATAGAAGCCGGAAACTACAATCCATCGGTCCACCTCCCTTGTCAGCAAGATGGGACCATCCTGGGGAAGGAAGTCACGTAACGCCACCCCCACAAAAGAAAAGGGGCGTGGACAGGGGGAAAGTCCCGTCCACGCCCCGGTTCTCTCAAAAATACAAATCTGTCTAGGTGCGCAATCCTCCGGTGACGAGCCAAGCTAAAGCGAGCGCAGCTCCCCACTCGTTCCACGGGAAGGTTCCCGCTACGAGCGCGGCGACAATCAACAACATAACAGTTTGCTTGATATCGGCTCCGCTCAGTCCACCGTTGGTGTAAACACCCATGGCCATTCCTGCGACTGCAAGTGCAGTAATGGCTGTGGCCCATGTATCAGCATTTGACAGTGCGCCTTTGATTCCACCGACAATGTCATAACTTGCGTCACCGTTGAAAGCCAAATAGCCCATCAAAACACCAACGAACGCAAACACTGCGATTCCAATTGCCTTGTCTTGCATCGATCCATCCCCCGTACATTTTTTGTCGCCCTCCCGGGCGTGACCAGGAACCTCCCTGGCCGTAGGACACCGATCTGTCCGGAACAATCGCCGCGGCGACAACGAATGTTCCGATCTTTCCCTGATCGGCTCTGCCACACATCCTGCGTAATTTAGAGGTTTCGATTCAAGACTGTGGACCCCGCTGGCTCTTATTGAGACCGGCGACAAAACTCTCAAAAGGCCTTCTCGCGCTTCTCAGACGCTGAATATACAACAACGGAAAAGTAGCAGGAGAATCTGAAATACTTCCGAAATTGTGATTATCGGTCTTTGGGGTGTCGGGAAATTCAGCCCGTTGACCTGAAATGCACCTGCCAGTATCTCCGAGGCACTGAAAACGTCTTTCCGAAAGAACAGGAGAAACAAATGGACTCCCTAGCCACAGGGTTCGTCATCTATCTCGGTTTACTGCTGGCCGTGGCGATCTACACATCGAAGTACAATCGCACCCTGCCCGACTTCCTGCTGGCAGGAAGAAAGCTCGGTCCGTGGGTGGTGGCATTCTCGGAACGAGCCTCGGGAGAAAGCGGCTGGTTGTTACTGGGGCTGACGGGGCTCGCCTACACCAGTGGGCTGGGAGATCCGGCAGGGACTGCCCTCGAACCCGCAGCCTGGACCGCCATCGGTTGCGTATCGGGAATGACCATCGCCTGGATCCTCATCGCCCGACCATTGCGCAGTCAGAGCGAACAGTACGGAGCCTTGACCTTGCCCCGCTATCTCGAAGCTCGACTCGGCGCCTCGAGTGGAAGAAAACGCGATCCTCTGCTGCGTCTCATCTCCAGCGCCATCATCGCATTCTGCTTCACCTTCTATGTCGCCGCTCAGTTCATTGCCGCCGGAAAGGCGCTCCAGAGCGCCTTCGGCTGGGAGCCATGGATCGGGACCCTGCTGGGGATGGGAGTGATCGTTCTCTACACGCTGATGGGAGGATTCCTGGCGGTCGCCTGGACCGACTTCGTCCAGGGCTGGTTGATGCTGGTCACCCTGGTGGTGCTACCGCTGGTCGCCATTTCAGAACTGGGCGGATTCGGTGCCGTTGCAGAAAAGGTCAGTGCCATCGATCCAGAGCTGCTCTCTCTCACCGGCGGCCGTTCGACAACGGTACTTTGGTCGGGAATCCTCAGTGGCTTTGCAGTCGGCCTCGGATACCTGGGGCAACCTCATCTGGCGGTACGCTACATGAGCTTGAAATCACCGGAAGATGTCAACGCTGCTCGTGGAATCGCCGTCAGTTATGGGATCCTCACCTACGGTGGAGCGGTCTTGATGGGGATTGCCGCCCTCGCCTGGTTTGGCGCCGGTCACTTCTCCGATGCAGAACTGATGATGCCCGCCTTTGCCCAGGCAGTCTTTCCTGGCTGGCTTGCAGGGCTGCTCATCTGTGGAGCTCTGGCCGCCATGATGTCGACGGCCGATTCTCAGTTACTGGTCACCTCATCTGCGTTTACCGAGGATCTTTATCATCAGGAAATCGAACCCGATGCGAGCCAGCAGCAACTGGTCAAGGTCGGACGCCTGGTCACCGTTGGCGTCGGAGCCATCGCCTTTGCTCTCACATTTCTGTCCGGTGAATCCATCTTCAAGAAGGTGCTGTTCGCCTGGTCTGGACTCGGGGCATCTTTCGGCCCACCGATGGTGCTGTGCCTGTGGTGGTCAGGGATCACCAGAAATGGAGTTCTCGCCGGTATGATCAGCGGATTGGTCACCGTTCTTCTGTGGGAAAATCTCGATGCCAACGCCTGGCTTTCGACACAAGTCGAAGGTCTACGTCTTTACAGCCTGGCCCCTGGATTTCTCGTGTCGCTACTGGTGACGTGGGGTGTCAGCTGCCTGAGCGGCCAGCAATCCAAGTAGTGAGCCCGTTCGAACAAAAAACCGGGGTGTTGGTCAAAGACCAACACCCCGGTTTCTTTTTTTCGCTCCAACGATCAGGGACAGGGCGGAAATGACACGCAATTCATTCCATCCACTGTCGGATCCGGCCCACACATGGGGTACGGGAATGATGGCGGAGGACCTGATCCCAGTATGTGTGTCAGCAGATGAATCGGATCAGCAATATCGACAAACCCATCGTCGTTTGCATCCGCAGCATCCAGACAAAGCACCGGGGCCCCCCCGAAGATCAAGGCCAACTGCTTGATCACATCTGCGATGTTGAGGCTGCCATCGGCATTGGCATCACCCCGAACAAAGTTCTGGGTCGGGGGAATCGAAAACTGGCAACAAGACAATGGGCTTTGACCCAGTGGGCCATTCAGCCCCTGGACACAAACCACGTGACCGCCCGGCCCGCGCAAGGGGAGGACACTTTTAACCACAAGCCCTGTGCCTGCTGGCGGCAAGATCGCTGCAACGATTCCGTTTACGGTAACTTCGTAAACACCATATGCTCCTACATCGATAAAGGAGATATGCACCTGATAGGATCCGGAAATAGGATCGCAGGTAATGCTAATCGGTGGTCCTTGGGCTTCGACCGTTGAAATGCCAGAGTAAGACAACAGGCTCAAAACCAGTGCCAGATGAAGTTTTGAAGGAAACATGGGCCTCCTTGCTCCTACCAATCTCAAAAAGACCGATCCACGGCTCGGCGAAACCAACCCAACCTCTTGGGATATCTATACATCCGAGTTCCCGAACCAATCAGACCATCAATTATTTCCCACTTGCAGCTGACGAAGTATTTCGTAACAATAAAGCCCTCTTCGGCTGCGAAGGTTAAATCGTTTAAATTTTCAGGAGTCACAAATGCTATCTACTTCTTCTCCGATTTTTCCGGCGCTCTCGGCAATAGCGATAGTGTTGAGTGCCATTACGTTTTATTTCACGCAACAAGAAGCGGCTCCCCAAGCTGAAAAGAAAACCGCTGTATATGATTCTGCACCACTGGAGCAATCGATAGAGGTGCTGACCAATGAGATTCTACGGCTGGGTACACGTCTCGAATCGCTAGAAGAACTCGCCAGCAAGGATTCAAGTCCACTAGCAAAGACTGCAAATAAAGAAGATACGGAATCAGATCAAGAGCTGGTCGAGGCACGCATCAATCAAGCCGTCGAAGCGGTGATAGAAGAACGCGGTGTCGAACTGGCCCAGGAAGCTCAACGCCGAGCCAAGAGGCAACAGGGCCGTACCGGCATGTCCAGGTGGGTCGACAATTCTCGCGATAAGTTGCCGAACCTGTACGACCAAATCGCTGACACGATGAACCTGGACCCCAGGACCGAATTAGAAGTCGAGGAAATCCTCGAGACTGGTTTTGAAACGTTGACGATGATCACGAACGAACTGCTCGAAGGTGATCTCAATGACGAAGAAGTCACGGCTCTCCAGATAGAGGCGAAAGATGAGTTTGGAAACATCATCGAACAGCTCGATGAGATACTGGAACCCCAGGAGATGATCCAGCTCGGCCAGATCTATAGCGAAGAGGTCGATCCCAAAGTAGGTGGCGCGATCACCAATAACGGAAATCAAGGCGTTGAAGAAGCCGCAGAAGAGAACTGATCTTCTCGGAAATTGAGAGCGTCTCTTTTACACACGCGCTGGTTTATGGGATTTTTACTGTAGTTTTTGTTACCAGATAAAAGGAGTTTTTGATGTCTGCTTCTAGTTCGCCTCTTTTTCCTGCTCTCGCTTTAATCTCGGTTCTACTGGCCGGATCAGCGATTTACATCGCACAGCAAACCGCAGCACCATTACCGGAGTCGGTCCAGACCCAGGCTTCCTTTGATCCCAGAGGGCTGGAGGAAAAGATCACCGCCTTGAGCCGGGAAGTGGCGCAACTCCAGTCCAAACTGGATTCGGTGGGGAAAACTGTGGCGAAAAAAGCTGACGAATCGACCGAGCCCGAAAACGAAGAAAAACAGATTCAGTTACGTGAGAGGGAAACCAAACGCATCACCGCAGCAGTCGAAGCAGTGATGGAGAAACGCGGTGTCGAAATGGCACAGACTGCTCAGCGTCGCGCCAAGAGAGATGAAGTCGGCGGCCGCATGACCAATTGGGTCAGCAATGCTCGCGGCAAGCTGCCCAACCTGTACGAAAAGATCACCGAAAATATGGAACTGGATCCTGAAACAGAAGAAGCGGTCGAGGAGATCCTCGAAACTAGTTATGAAACGATGACGTTTCTCTCCAACGAAATCCTCGACGGCGATTTCCCTGAAGGGGAAGAAACCGAGATGATTGCCGAGATCCAGGGTGAGATCAGAGAAGAAGTTGGAGCATTGGTCAACGACCTCGACGAGATCCTTAATCCGGAGCAGATGATTCAGCTTGGCCAGATCTACATCGATGAGGTCGATCCTCGTGTCGGCCAGGGGATCGTCAACAACGGAAACCAGGGTGATAGCGAAAACGAGGGATAGAACCGATCTTCCCCGATAACTTTCGAGAAAAAAACCGGCACCCTGCACAGAGCCGGGTGTCGGTTTTTTTGGTAGAATAAAATCTATGAGTAACTCAAAAGCTTCTCTCTTTCCTTCCATCTCGCTACTGGCGTTAATCCTGTCAGTCACCGCCATCTTCTTGCAGCAGCAATCGAACCCTTCGGTAACGACTCCCAGCCACCAAACAACGTCCTCCTCCGAAACCTCGGAACTGCAAATGAAGTTCTCTGAACTACGTAACGAGGTAAAACAGCTGCAACAAAGACTGGCTTCGATCGAGGCCACCAGCGCCAAATCTGAAATCACCGGTGCACGAAGCCGCGGGTCAAACAGTTCGGCCAGCCAGCTTCTCGATGAGCTTCACGATAAAAATCAATCCACTGATGGTTCGGACAAATCTGTCAGCGCCCTGCTCGGTGAAGATCTCTCTCGCGATGAAAGATTACTGGCTGCCGTCGAGGCGGTGATGGAAGAGCGCGGGGTTGAGTACACGCAAGCGGCTCTGCGCAGATCCGAGATCGAGGAATCGCGTGACAAGACAACCGAGTTTGTCGATGGCAGCCTGGAACGGGTTCCGCGCATTCTCGACCAGGTCGCTCGCGAGATGAATCTCGGGGTCGCTCGGCAGTTGCAGCTAGAAGATGTACTTCTCACATATTCCGATACTGCGGCGCAGATCACCGATGATCTGTACAGAGATCCACCCCCCAGCTACGACGAAACCGAACAGATTGTCGCAGAATACTGGCAGGTCTTTGGCCAACTCGGTGGCCAGTTGCAGGAAGTTCTCAATGATGAAGAGATGAAGCAGTTCGGTCAGATCGTCGGCGTCATCCGTCAGCAACAGTCCGAAGAACAGCAGCAAGAGAACTAATCTATCGCAACAAAACGAGGGCGAACTTTACCCCGCTCCCGTGGGAGCGGGGCTTGATGTCATCCGAGGACAAACAGTTTAGATTCCGGTGATCTTGCTCGGACCTTCGAGAACCGAGAAATCTTTTGACGAGAAGTTCGCGAAATTTGGATTGCCGGCAACACCCTTGGCCAGATCACTTTCGACGAACGCTTCCATCGCTTCGCGATTCTCCCAGGTGTAAACACCACCGTAGGTGTTACCTTCTGGATCACTCAACCAGGCCTTTGAACTCAGGCCCGGGACTTCAGCGAAAACAGCTGCGACTTCATCGCAGACAGCGAGGTAGTCATCGTGACTGATACCCTCAAGGTTGAAGTTGATGATCTGAATATGCATTTTTCCCCTATCTAAATTTCCCAATTGCTCAGTCTTCACTGGTTTCCGAACAAAAACAAGATAACTACCCCAACGGGGTGCGGCAAACTAAAGGTACTAAGAGAACCACTACGCTAGCCATTCCTGGATGACCTTGCCGTGGACATCGGTGAGACGATGCTCGCGGCCGCCAAACAGCTTGGTCAGTCGCCGATGATCGATGCCAAGAATATGCAGCATCGTCGCGTGTAGATCATGAATTTCGACCGGTTTGTCGACCGCTCGGTAGCCGAACTCGTCGGTGGCACCGTAGACGCTACCGGCTTTCACACCGCCACCGGCCATCCAGATGGTATAGCCATAGGGATTATGATCGCGACCGTCACGTCCCTGAGCAAAGGGGGTTCTTCCGAACTCTCCCGACCAGACCACCAGCGTATCCTCGAGCATGCCACGGCGTTTGAGGTCGGTCAGTAACGCACCGATCGGCTGGTCCACCGCTCGAGAGTTGTTCTCATGCCCTTCCTTGAGGTTGCCATGTTGATCCCAGCGATCACCGCTGACCGATGGGCAGGTCAACTCGATGAAGCGCACTCCACGCTCGACCAGCCTGCGAGCCAGCAAACATTCACGAGCAAAGATACGAGTCGGATCATAAGAATGATTCAGTCCGTACATCTCGCGAGTCTCTTCCGGCTCTCCGGAGATATCAGCAACTTCCGGCACCGCAGACTGCATACGGAAAGCAAGCTCACCGTTAGCGATCGCCCCCTCGATGGGATTTCGATCTCCGGAAGACTCGAGCCCGATTCGATCAAGGCCACCGAGCAGATCCAGCTTACGCCGCTGTCGATCCAAACCTTCGCGCTGATCGATATTGGCCAGTGCACGATCGCGTGGCAGCACGATCGATCCCTGATGCTTGGCCGGAAGAAATCCATTGGAAAAACAGTCGAGACCGCCGGGTGGAACCAGGCCACCGTTGACGACCACAAACCCGGGTAGATCATCCGCAAGAGCGCCTAATCCGTAGGAAACCCACGCTCCCATACTCGGTCGGCCCGACAGACCGAGACCAGTATGCAGAAAATAATTGGCATTGGTGTGCTCAGAAAACTGACTCGTCATCGAACGCACCACTAGCAAGTCATCGGCATGCTGAGCTACATGAGGAAACAGATCACTGATGGAATGACCACACTCACCGTACTGCTGAAACTCCCATGGAGACTTGAGGGTGTTACCAACCGCAGCAAACTGGGTTCGCTCCATCGGCGCCGGGAATGGCTTGCCATCCCACCGGGTCAGAGCCGGCTTCGGATCAAAAGTATCGACCTGACTCGGGGCACCATCCATGTAAAGAAAGATGACCGACTTGGCGCGTGCTGGAATGTGACGACGATCCAGAACTCCAGTTTGACCAGCGATTTGACTGGCGTCTGAAAGCTGGCCGAAAATCGAATCGCCAGCCAGCGCAGCCAAAGCGACAGCACCAAAACCCTGTGCGCCCCGCGCCAGTAACTCGCGGCGGCTCATCGGTTGCTGTTGATACTGACCACAATGATGCATCGATGTCCTCTCGCGCTGCATCCTAGCGGATGAAGCGAAACTCCTTGGCTTGAATCAAAGCATGCGCCAGATCAGCCCACCCTTCGACACCCTTTCCTTCGACAAACTCACGAGCCATCGCCAACTCTTCAGCAGAAGGAATCCGTCCGAAGGATCGTTGCCACATCAATTCGATAGCGTCGGCCAGACCAATTTCCTCGGCTTCCTTCAAGCTCGACTCTCCCCACAAACGTGCCTGTTCGTGAACAAAGGGATCATTCATTAATGCCAACGCTTGCGCCGGCACGTTCGATACCGATCGATCGCTGACCGTTGTCGCCGGCATCGGAAAATCAAAGGCAGTCAGAAAAGACGGTAAGAAATTGCGACACACTTTGATGTAAATGCTGCGGCGACCGTTGCCATCGAGCGGGCCATTCCCACCCGGACGGCCACGCCCGGTCAAGAAATCTGTGAGATGGACCGGAATCGAAGCTCCTCCGACATGACGATCCAGTCGACCCGATACAGCCAGAATTGAATCGCGGATCGACTCGGCGCTGAGACGTTTCTGATTTGCTCGATGCCAGTAACCATTGGTCGCATCGACCACCTCGGCCTGGGGATCGGGATGGGCAGAAACCATCCCGTACGTTCGGCTGAGAACGATGGATTTCAACAACGCGCGCCGCGACGGCTCGGCGCGGAGCTGACTGGCCAGATAATCAAGCAGCGGACGGTTTTCCGGTGGAATCCCCAGCGCCCCCAGATCATCGGTGGTGCTCGCAACTCCTCGCCCCATCACTCGCGCCCACAACCGATTGGCCTGGGTTCGCCAGAAGAGTGGGTTCTCCGGCGCAGTGATCCATCTCGCCAGTTCACGCCGACCCGATCCTTCGCGATAACTTTGCGGGTCCTCAGCACCGCCAAGATTTTCTAGCGCTCTCCGCTCGACCAACGAGCCAGATTGCTGAGGATCTCCGCGAACCGACAGGTGTACATCAAAACCATGGG
>JBBWWC010000175.1:0-5147 GCA_050256555.1 Planctomycetota bacterium
CCGATATGATCAAGGGTAAGCAGGGACGTTTCCGTGAGAACTTGCTCGGAAAGCGCGTTGATTATTCTGCGCGTTCTGTGATTGCAGTGGGGCCGGAGTTGCAGCTCCACCAATGCGGATTGCCCAAAAAGATTGCTCTGGAACTTTTCCAACCATTCATTATCCGTCGTCTCAAGGAACTCGGTTATGCCGATACCATCAAGAGCGCAAAGAAGATGCTCGAGAGGAAAGACGATGAAGTCTGGGACATCCTTGAAGAGGTGACCCAGGGACACCCGGTACTACTGAATCGTGCGCCGACACTGCACCGGATGGGAATTCAGGCTTTCGAGCCAGTTCTGATCGAGGGAAATGCAATTCTTGTCCACCCGCTGGTGTGCGAGGGTTTCAACGCCGACTTTGACGGCGACCAGATGGCGGTTCATTTGCCGTTGTCGATAGAAGCGCAGCTTGAGGCGCAAAACCTGATGCTGTCGACCAATAACATCTTCTCGCCGGCCCATGGAAATCCAATCATTGCGCCGTCGCAGGATATCGTGATGGGCTGTTTCTACCTGACCATCGATAAAGAAGAGATGACAGGAACAGAAATTTGCTTCTCCAGTACTGATGAAGTCCACACAGCTCTTGGATCGGACAAGGTTCACGGGCATGCGCAGATCAAAGTCAGATTCCCGGAGGGGAAAGTTGTCCACAGCCCACACGGCAAAGTTCAGCAACCCGACGAGCAGGGCTTTTACGTGACAACACCTGGCCGGATCATTTTCAACGATCTTCTTTCCAGCCCAGAGATTCCTTTTTACAACTTTGCGTTGAGTAAGAAAGATCTAAGAGCTGTGATTGCTGATTGTTTCAGGATTCTAGGACGACAGGCAACGCTGAAGTTCCTCGATGATATGAAGAATCTTGGTTTCAAAGCTGCTACTCGTTCAGGCCTGTCCTTTAGCACGGATGACCTTCGAACACCCCCGTCAAAAGAGAAGTTCATCGCAGAGACACAGTCTCAGGTCGAGGAAATTCAGAAGCGCCATCAAAATGGCGTGATCACGAATGACGAACGTCGAAGTCAAATCATCGACCGTTGGACGCATACAACCAACATCGTCGGCGACCATTTGATGCAAAGTCTCAAGGAGGATGTCACTCCTGGAGACGAATACGTCAATCCTATCTTCGTGATGGTGGAGTCTGGCGCACGGGGAAGTGTGACGCAGATTCGTCAGCTTGCAGGAATGCGCGGGCTGATGGCAAAGCCCTCGGGCGAGATCATCGAGACTCCCATCAAGGCTTCGTTCCGTGAAGGATTGCGGGTCCTGGAGTATTTCTCTTCGACTCACGGTGCGCGTAAAGGACTGGCAGATACGGCGCTCAAGACTGCTGACTCCGGTTACTTGACGCGGAAGCTTGCAGACGTGGCCCAGAATGTTGTGGTCAATGGTAATGATTGTGGAACCAAGAATGGGTTGTCGAAGAAGGCGATGAAGAGAGGCGACAAGGAAGCGATTCCTTTGGCCGCTCGTATCTTTGGTCGTGTTTCTGTTGCCGAGATCAAGGACCCCGTCTCTGGTGATCTCATCGTTGGTGTCAATGGTGTGATTAACGCCGAGACGTCGCGAAGGATTCAGGATTTGGGTTACGACAAGATATTGGTTCGAAGCCCGCTGACTTGTGATAGTCCTCTGGGTTGCTGTGCGCTTTGTTACGGAATGGATCTTTCGACCGGAAAGCTTGTCGAGCAGGGTGTCGCTGTCGGAATCGTAGCTGCCCAGTCGATTGGTGAACCTGGAACCCAGTTAACGATGCGTACCTTCCACATTGGAGGGGTGGCTTCGAAGTCGGTTCAGGAGTCGACGATTCAGTCGCGATTTGCAGGAACTGTCGAATTGCAGGAGACCCAACATGTTCGCAATAAAGCTGACGAAGAAGTGGTCCTTAGTCGTCGTGGCCTGTTGCTGATCAAAAAGGATAAGAAGATTCTCGAAACGCATGAGTTGCAAATCGGTGCGATTCTACGAGTCGAAGATGGCGCAACTGTTCGTAAAGGAACTCCTCTCTTTGAATGGGATCCTCACTCCCAGTCAATCCTCACGGATGTCCAAGGATATGTGACTTACGAAGACATTGTCGAAGGTGCGACCCTCAAGATTGAAAAGGATCCGGTTTCAAATCTGGACCGTCGGATCATTCTTGAACACAAAGGGGAATTGCATCCGCAGATCATTATTCGTACGAAAGCCAAGGGTGGTGACATTGTTGCTGCCTACCCGGTTCCGGAAAGAGCCTTCATTCAGGTTGCTGACAAGCAGAAGATCACGCCTGGAGAACTGCTGGCCAAGTCGCCGCGAGAAATTACAGGAACCCAGGATATTACCGGGGGATTGCCTCGGGTTACCGAGATCTTTGAGGTCCGGAAGCCCAAGAATCCGGCGGTCATCGCCGAGGTGGATGGTTCCATCGAGATGGGTGAGAAGAAGCGTGGTAAGGCGATTATTAATGTCGTCACCGATGATGGTGAGGTCTATGAACACGTTGTTCCGCCAGGGAAACACTTCCGAGTGACCAAAGGCGACGAAGTGATTCACGGCCAGCCGCTGACGGATGGCGACAAGGTGCCGAAGGATATTCTTCGTGTGGAAGGTGTCGCAGAAGTTCAGCGCTATCTCATCGAAGAAGTTCAGGGTGTTTATCTGTCGCAGAATGTGGCCATTAACGACAAGCACATCGAGACGATCGTGGCTCAGATGATGCGGAGCGTTAAGGTTGTGGAACCAGGCGATAGTAATCTGCTGCCAGACACAGTCATCGACCGTCACCGGTTCCGTAAAATTTGCGACGAACTGGTGGAGGAAGGGAAAATGCCGGCGACCGCCGAGCCTATGTTGCAGGGAATTACAAAGGCTGCAGTTCAGTCTGACAGCTTTATTTCTGCAGCGAGTTTCCAGGAAACCACCAAGGTTCTGACAGAAGCTGCGCTTAGTGGTAAGAAAGATCGACTGGTTGGATTGAAAGAAAATGTGATCATGGGACACATGATCCCGGCTGGAACGGGCTATCGACGCTACTTTGAAAAAGGTGTACGTAAACTTTCAGAACCGCCAACGGCTGCCAAGCAGCCAAAAGAATCGGTACTGATTGGTGAAAAGCGTCCGAAAGAAGCGGCTGCATCGGATCCACTCAGAGATTTTCTCATGGGGAAATCAGGTGCTGAGGTCTCGGCAGAAGATACGACGGAGCCGGCTGCGACCGAGGTTGTTGGCGGCGAGGTTGTTGGCGGCGAGGTTGTTGGTGGCGAGGTTGTTGGTGGCGAGTCGATGGTCGATGAGATCATGGGTACTGGATCCAGCAGCGACGCGCCCCTTGGTGCTGAGGCCGTCATCGCGGAGGAGCCCATCGCTGAGGAGGCCATCGCTGCGCCCATCGCGGACGAGCCCATCGCGGAGGAGCCCATCGTTACCGAGGCCGTGGCGCCAGCCGCCGAGGAGTCACCATTGCCAGAGGTGCCAGCAGAAGAGCCAGCAGCAGAAGATTCTCTGTCAGAGGCCGTAGAAGAGCCTTCTGGCTTGGATGAGGTGTCTGATGCTTTGGTTGAAGAGGATTCACAGGAACCGCCAAAATCGGAAGATGAAGCTGGCGAATAACGCTACAATGCTGGGCCATGCTCGGGAAAGATTCCGAGACATGCACGCATTGAGGAGAGAACTGGAGAGAATGACACCGTATGCCGACGATTAATCAACTGGTCCGCAAGGGCCGTAAAAAGCAAAAGAACAAGAGCAAGTCTCCTGTGCTGGACTCCTGTCCACAGCGTCGAGGTGTCTGCTTGCAGGTCAAGACCATGACCCCGAAGAAGCCTAACTCTGCTTTGCGGAAAGTCGCTCGTGTGAGACTTTCCAACGGTAAAGAGATCACGGCGTACATCGGTGGAGAAGGGCATAACCTTCAGGAGCACTCGATTGTGCTTGTGCGTGGTGGAAGAGTTCGTGACCTGCCCGGTGTTCGTTATCACGTTGTTCGCGGCACCCTCGATTGCTCCGGAGTGGACGATCGTAAACAAGGCCGTTCTAAGTACGGCAAGAAGCAAAAGTAAATCAGGAGCGAATCTTGGCAAAGAGCAAGAGTAAAGTTGTAAAGCAGAAGTTCCGCTCGACCCAGCGGTTTCAGAAAGCTGACCCTCGTTTCAATAGCATGGTGGTGACAAAGTTCATCAATCGGCTGATGTGGGATGGGAAGAAAGCTATCGCCAGTGGCATTGTGTACGATGCGATGGAAATTCTTGAGAAGAAGGTTACGGACACTGAACCTCTCGAGATCTTCCTTGGCGCTATCCAGAACGTGATGCCCCAGGTCGAGGTTCGGTCTCGGCGTGTTGGTGGAGCTACGTACCAGGTTCCCGTGGAGGTGACTCGTCGACGTGCACAGGCTCTGGCAATTCGTACCATTGTTGAGACCTGTCGTGGTCGCAGTGGTAAGCCGATGGCCGATCGACTTGCCGACGAGTTGGCGCAAGCCTATCGCAAAGAGGGCGCTTCGGTGACCTGGAGAGAAAATACCCACAAAATGGCAGAGGCTAACAAGCTGTTTGCTCATTACGCCTGGTAGGCTTCTGTTGGCCCCTTTTGGTGGTTTTCAGGATTCCGATCATTTGTCCTTATCGCCCTTTGGCTTCCGTAGGAGGCCAAAGGGCGATTTTGCATCCGAGACGACCATATTGATCTGGGTGTCATGCTTGAGTGTCATGCTTGAGTGCCGGAGAATCGCCCGAGCTTTTCTTTTCTGCGTCACAATGAAGATGGGATCGACCTGATGAACGGTACTCGCAATATCGGAATTATTGCTCACATCGATGCGGGTAAGACTACCGTTTCGGAACGATTTCTTTATTACTCCGGAAAAGAATATCGCATGGGCGAAGTTCATGACGGTAGTGCTCACATGGACTGGCTTGTCGAGGAGCAGGAACGCGGAATTACCATCACCAGCGCTGCGACTACGTTTGAGTGGTCTGGCACGAATGTGAATCTCATCGATACCCCTGGCCATGTTGATTTCACGGCGGAAGTCGAGAGATCTCTTCGAGTTCTGGATGGGGCTGTAGGAGTTTTTTGCGGGGTTGCTGGTGTGCAGGCTCAGTCAGAGACTGTCTGGCG
>JBBWWC010000176.1:0-10664 GCA_050256555.1 Planctomycetota bacterium
CACTTCTTCAATCCAGTTCCGGTCATGGCGCTGATTGAAGTGGTCCAGGGGCAAGCGACAACCGATGCGACAGTTCAGGCGACCGTTGAGTTGGCCCGTCGCCTCGGTAAAGAGCCGATCGTCGTCAAGGATACACCAGGATTTGCCACCAGCCGTCTCGGTCTGGTGATCGGCCTTGAGGCGATTCGAATGCTCGAGGCGGGTGTTGCTTCCGCAGAGGAGATCGACAAGGCAATGGAGCTGGGATATCGCCACCCGATGGGACCGCTTCGATTGACGGATCTGGTCGGATTAGATGTCCGCCTTGCCATCGCTGAGTATCTGTATTCCGAGATTGGTGAACAATTCCGACCTCCAGAACTACTCCGAGAAAAGGTCCAATCAGGCTGCCTGGGTAAGAAATCCGGTGAAGGATTTTACATTTGGGATTAATTTTCTACTGCTTTCGGGTCTGATTCGTCGAGTCTGGATTGTCGGGTGTTGCTCCATTGCTCAGGCCTGTAAGGCCCGGTAATGTTGGGTGATGGGTTTCTTCCCGTTGCACCCGGGAATTCTGCTTATTGCATGCGAAGCGAAAGAGGTCGTGTCGATGAAAATTCTGATTCCAGCAATTCTGTTCATTTCTTCTTTTACCAATCTAGCTTATTCGCAAGAAACATCGGTCGCCCTGACTGGTGGTTCCGGGGTGACCGGCGACGTTGTTTCCTCAAGCGTCTCGCTCGATTCTTCGGTGGTCGTCCAGGGGTGGTCGATGGGGGTTTGCCATGACGAGGCCAATCTCGAACTGCTTTCTGCCAGTGATGGTCCGACCACGGCGATCGTTAATGGCGGAAGTGCACCTGATTTCAATGAAGTCAATATTTACCCTGAAGGCGTCACTGTTGGTGTGGTGATTTCTTTTATTGGTAGCGCCGATCTTCAGCCGGGTGTTGGTTTTGGTTTGCTTGATCTTGAATACAGCCTGATAGGTATTGCTGATCCCGGTGGTTTTTCCATCGATGCGGAAGTCAGCTTTTGCGGCACATTGGGGTCGCCACCGGTCGATGTTGTCGTTGTTTCTGGCGGATCTAGTCTGGTTCCAACGCAGACAAACGCTGTCGTGCAGATTATTCCTCCACCTGACTTTTGCCTCGATCTCAGTTGTGAAGGCGGCGTTTCCGACACACTTCTTAGCTGGGCAGAATGCACTCCATTTGATTATGTTCTGGTGCATCGTGACGGCGAGCTGATTGCGATGCTCGATCCAGGCGTGGTTGAATATCTCGACGCTGATCTGGATCCAGGTAGCTACACCTATGCACTTCTTGGGGTTGTTTTCCCCGATGCGAATTCAGCTCCTGAAGTGGTCAGTGCTCTTTGTACGGCAGTCATAATTCCAGTTACTGCCGGTGGGGTGAATCCGACTGCGGGTCATTATCTTGGTGGACAGGAAATTACCGTCACTGGCACCGGATTTGTCGCTGCCGCCGATACAGTGGTCACCATCGACGGAGTTGGCCTGGTCGATCAGGTGGTGATCGATGATTCGACAATTACCGGATTCTTGCCCGCGGCGACCCATGGCATCGGCCAATTTGATGTACGGGTCAGCAATTCCCTCGGTGAGGCTGTTTTGCCACAAGCATTCACTTACGGGTTTATCCGCGGCGTGGTCAACGGAGATGTCGTTCTCGATATCGGAGATGCCATGTATCTGTGCATGTGGCTCTTCTCTGCCGGAGTGGAACCGATTTGTCTCGAGGCTGCGGAGGTCAATGGCGACGATATGCTGGATATTGCAGATCCAATTTTTATTGTCATGTATCTGTTTCGAGATGGTCCTTCGCCAATAGCGCCATTTCCTGACGCCGGTCTTGATCCAGATTCTTCCGGTGGATTTGGCTGTAATCCATAGCTTTGATGTCGGATCAGGCTAGGTCAGATTGACCCTTTTCTGGGCTACAGGTATCCTTTTGTGACCTTGGGTTGCGATTGAGAACCTCTTCTCGCATGTACCCTTGGTGCGGTTGCGTTGCTGTTTTTTAAATCTAAAAGTTACGGGGTGTGGCTCAGTTTGGTAGAGCGCCACGTTCGGGACGTGGAGGCCGGAGGTTCGAATCCTCTCACCCCGACCAGATTCAAAGGCCATGCAGGGATTTCTCTGTGTGGTCTTTTTTTGTCGGCTACGTTGAGTGGGTGAGAGACTCCTGTTCAAGATCGGATTGGGGTACCTTTTGTTAGAGCCACCGGGAGGATTCTATGATTGACGAAAATCCAGTTTCATTGGAAGACTCACTCCAACGTTATGCCGAGTTGATCGTCCGTAAAGGTTGCAATGTTCAGCCAGGGCAGACGCTTTATTTGACCGCAGATGCCCTTTCCTGTGATTTTGCCGTCAAGGTTGTCGAGGCAGCCTACGAAGTCGGGGCCCGTTTCGTTCACGTGAGTCTGGTCGATGAGCGATTTCACAAGGCTCGAATCGAACAGTCGCAAGAGGAATTTCTCGACCACGTTCCACGGCACGTTCCGGTTCGGATGGATGAAGCGGTCGACGATCAGGGAGCGACGGTACGCATTGTCGGAGCGGGAGACCCCTCGGTGCTTTCTGGCCTTGATGCCGACCGGTCGAATCGGTGCCGAATTGCCCACCACAAAGCGGTCCAGAGATTCTTCGAGGAGGGCATCGGTCGGTCGGCCGTACAGTGGTGCGTTGCATCTGCGGCGACCATTGGCTGGGCTGAAACGATCTTTGAAGACCTCAAGGGCGAAGCCGCCCGCGACGAACTATGGCGACACTTGCTGAAAATCGTCCGCGCAGATCGAGCTGATTGCTTGAACGCCTGGGACGAGCATAACGCCGCATTGAAACGCCGGTCTGTCGCTCTGAATCGACTTGATCTCGAGCGATTACACTTCACAGGCCCGGGCACTGATTTGAAAGTGGGCTTGTCGGTCAGAGCGAGATTTGAAGGTGGGGGAGCGAAAAGTCAGCGTGGGCAAGAATTTATACCCAATCTGCCTACAGAAGAAGTTTTTACCACTCCCGATTGGCGTATGACCGAGGGGAAAGTGAGAGTCACTCGACCTTTTCTGGTCAATGGAACCTTGGTTGAAAATCTGCGGATGGAGTTTGATCAAGGTGTTCTGGTTGATTTTGACGCCAGTGCTGGAGCCGATGCACTTCGCTCCTATGTCGACAGTGACGAGGGAGCTCGGCGTTTGGGTGAGGTCGCTCTGGTCGGGATCGATTCTCCGGTCTATCAAAGTGGGCATGTTTTTCGAGAGATTCTTCTCGATGAAAATGCAGCCTGCCATATTGCGGTGGGTAATGCCTACAAGAGCTGCCTTGACGGAGGCGTTGATTTAAACAAGGAGCAGCTCGACGAGATCGGATACAACTCTTCGACCGCTCATACGGACATGATGATCAGCGACGAGAAGGTCGATGTGACGGGCATTTCACGAAGTGGCGACGAAGTTGAACTGATTCGTGGTGGCGCCTGGGTGCTTGAGGGATGAGTCGGATCCAATCGATCGAGGCTGCCAGTGTTGACCTCGATCTGAAAGAGTCTTTCAGCATTTCCGGTGGGGCATCGGCAGTTGCTGAGATTGTCGTGATCCGAGTGACTCTGTCGGATGGTACGGTGGGTCTGGGCGAGGCTGCGCCATTTGTTGCTTACGATGGGCAGAGTCGCAAAGCGGTTCTCGAAGCGCTCAAGTCCGCAGCGCCAGCAGTTGTTGGCCTCTCTCCGTTGCTTTCGCAACAAATCGATGCGCAGATTCGCGAATCTGCGCCAGGCTCTTCGTGTGCTCAGGTAGCGATCGAAATGGCTGCCCTCGATGCTCTTTGCAAAAGCCAGGGTTTTCCGTTGTGGCGCTATCTTGGATCGAAAGATGTTTCCTTGAAGACTGATTTGACGGTTGTTGCTGGGGATCTTGACCATGCGGCCCGATCGGCGGAGGTCGCTTTTCAGAACGGTTTTCGAACTCTCAAGATCAAGGTTGGCCGCGATGGTGTTGAGCAGGATCTTGCGCGCCTGCGAGCGGTTTCTTCGTCCGCTCCCGATTGCGGATTAATCCTCGATGCGAATGGCGGATATACCGGTGCTGAAGCGGAAAGCTTGATGTTGCAAGCTTCTGCTTTAGAGATTCCCGTCGAGCTGTTCGAGCAGCCGGTGTCGGCAGCGGATGAATCAGCGATGGCTCATCTGGTGTCCCTTGAGTTATGGCCGATCTGTGCCGACGAATCCTGCCGGAGTTCCGCAGATGCAATGCGGATCAGTCAGAACCGGCTTGCAGATGCCATCAATATCAAGATTCAGAAGAGTGGATATCTAGAAACGTTGCGAATCATAGAGATCGCCAGAGCTGCCGGATTGAGCTTGATGATCGGGGGCATGATCGAGTCGGTACTCTCGATGAGCTTTTCTGCTCATCTGGCCCGTGGAAAAGGGGTATTTCGTTGGATCGATCTGGATACGCCGCTTTTTATCGTGGATCATCCATTTGTTGGTGGGATCTCTTTCGACAATGGAAACGTTGTCTTTCAGGATGAAGCAACTGGACATTCAGTCTCGTTGAATAATTCTGTTTTGAACTGGCAAGAATTGGCGATGGGGTGATTTCAATGTTTGTTTCGGCCCTTTTTCTCTGTTTGCTGACGGTTGTTACTGTACAGGACCCTCCTGTCGATTCGATCACTCCCGTGGGGCCTACCGTCGACGCTCTGGTCATCCAGCATGAAATGACTGGCCGTCCAGGATCTCCGGAAGAAACCACCTCGGTACAGAATGCGCTGGTTTCCAGCGACCGTGTCCTGGTCGAGGATCGGTCGCGCGGATTGGTCAGGATTCTTCGTCTCGACCAGCCCGAGCCGATTTTGTGGGAGATCTCCGCCGATCAAGCATTCTATCGAGAAACGAAAGATCTCGGACGGATCCAGAAGGATCGTATTCAACAAGAAAAACAGTTACTGCGTCGTGTGGAAGGGTTACCGGCAGCGGAACGGGAAGCATTGCTCAAGGCCAATCACATCCGTGTTTCTGCTACTGGTGATTTGATACGTGAGATTACTGTTGAAGATAAAGAGACAGACGAGACCCGTCATGACCTACCGGTTCGTAACGTGAGAATCTTTGAGAATGGTCGGCTGATAGTCGACGCATTGGTTGCGGATGTTGACATACCTTTCTCGCTGGCCAAATTCCATAGTGCTAGTGGAGCCTTCAGTGCGCAGGTCCTCGAGGCGCTGGAGAAGGTCAAGGGTTTGCCTCTGGAAGGATCGATTCAGGTGGTCACCGCGACTCTGTCTCATCCCTTACAATTTAAAGTGACCCAATGGCATCGAAGTTCAGAGATTCCGCTTTCTGTTTTCGATCTACCGCTGGATTGCCAGAAGGTCGAAGATCAGGCCTTTGCTCACTGTCCGGTTTGTGGCAGTGAAGTTGAACGAGAAGCGTCTGCAGCTCGGGCGCGAAAACGGGATGGTTCTTGGCACTATTTCGATCGTCGGAGCTGTTTTCAAGACTGGCGCAAAGAGCGTCTCGGCGGTTAGTTGCGTAACGCTTCCTCAAGCTGTTCGGTGCCGACGCCATGACTGGTCAGGGCGGATTGAACAATCGCTCCAATCCTTTCCAGTGCTGCTTGGCTAATCCCCTCGACCCTTACCGTCAGGTTTGCGGTGGTGTTGGAAGCGCGAATTAGCATCCAACCATCATCGAAGCTAAGTCGGACGCCATCCAGGTCGATCAGTTTTCCGCCATGGCTGTCATTGGTGAAGTGTTGTACGAGTGATTGCATCACCTGGAATTTATTTTCCTCAGAGATCGGGACCTTGATTTCCGGAGTGTAGACCATTTCGGGGATGCCGAGGAACAGATCAGAGCAGGGGCTGTCGATGGTCGCCATGATTTCAAGAGTCAGTAACGCCGCAAAAAAGGCATCATCGAAACCATCGCCGCCATGTTTGACGCAAATGTGACCCGAAAGTTCACCGGCGAGAATCGCCCCGGTTTCCTTCATCTTTTCCTTGATAATCGAATGTCCAGTTTTGCTGAGGATCGGCTCTCCTCCAGCGCTGGCGATTCCGTCTTTGACGTAATCGGAGCATTTGACGTCATAGATGATCTTGCCACCAGGTACCTGCAATAGCAGGTGGCGAGCAAATGCGAGAAGCAAATGATCCGCTGATCGTTTGATTCCGTTTTCATCGATCACACCGACACGATCTGAGTCTCCGTCGAATCCGAAGCCGCATGCGTAGTCACCAGTGGCGACCATGTCACAGAGAGCCTTCATGTATTTGGGTACTTCAGGATCTGGTAGGTGGTTGGGGAAGTTTCCATCGGGTTCTGGATACAGTGCATCGACTTCTATTCCGAGGCGCTCGAACAGTGGAATCGCCACCGGGCCTGCGGTGCCGTTGCCGCAATCGATGGCTACCTTCAATCCTGGTGGAAGCTGGAAGCGTTGTGCGCGGCTTTCGATGTAGGGTTCGAGTATTTCAGCTTGGCTGACTGATCCTTGAGTTTGGACCTCTGTTGCAGTGAGTGCGATCTGTCGGAGAGTTTGTAGTTCGTCACCCCAAATCGGCATGACTCCGCGAGTGATTTTCAGGCCGTTGTATTCAATCGGATTGTGACTGCCGGTAATCATGACGCCGCCATCGGCTTCTAGATGCTGGACTGCCCAGTAAAGAAGCGGCGTGGGGACTTCCCCAATTTCTATGACATCGAGACCTGCGCGGGTCAATCCATTACGGACGGCGCTGGCGAATGGGGCACTGGAGGAACGGATATCATGGCCAACCGCTATTGATCGCGCCCCTTCCTCCTGTAGGAGGGTGCCCAGGCCCAATCCGATTTGTTCGACGATTTCTTCGGTCAGGTCCTTGTCGACGATTCCACGAATGTCATAGGTACGAAAGATTCCCTGCGGTAGATCTGGTTGGTTCATCATATCTCCGATTCTGAGCACAGGATGCATTCATCGACAGGGTTAGCGCAAGCGTTCCTGGCTGTCCTGAGAGAGAAAGATCCGCTATCCTCGCCCACGGTTGAGTAGCCATGGAAGAGAGACAGCATGTTCAAGAAATCAATCTTTATCCAGCTCGTCGTCTTGTTGCTGATGTTGGCTCCGGTCGTCTCCTTCGCAGAAGATCGACTGGTGGTCTTGCACGTCAACGACATGCACGGGCAGCTACTTCCGCGCAAGGGAAGTGATGCTGATACAGGCGGCCTGGCGGGACTCCAGAAAATTGTCAGTGCGGTACGCAAAGAGGTCGGTAGTGACCATCTACTGCTGCTGGATGCGGGCGATTGGTTTCAGGGCACTCCCGAAGGCGCCGACGAGGGTGGAATCCACATGATTCGCGCCATGGAGGTACTTGGTTTCGATGCCACGACTCTTGGTAATCATGATTTCGATTACGGGATCGATAACCTGATTCAGTTGATCCAAAGTACCAACATTCCTGTACTCGCTTCCAACGTGGCCGATTCTGATCAACGTCTCAAGGACGTCACGGTTACGGAAAAGATCATCGCAAGAGGTGGTTTTCAGGTCGGACTGATCGGCATTCTGACTCCGGATGCTCCCAACATCATCGCACCTGCGGTCGGAAAGGAGCTGACTGTGGCTCCGCTGGCTCCCGCAGTGGAAGCAGCACGAGACCGATTGCATGCTGCCGGAGCAGATTTGATCGTCGTACTTTCTCATAGCGGTGTGTTGCATGAGCGCAAGCTGGCCGCAGATGTTTCAGGCATAGATCTGATTGTCGGTGGTCATTCACATACGTTAGTTGACCCACCTTGGATTGAGCCACGACACAAAACTGTGGTCGCACAGGTGGGCGCCAAGACCCGTCATGTCGGTCGAATTGAATTCAAGCGTAGTAGTGATGGCGTTGTGGTGACTTCCAGTGTCCAGGATGTCATTTCGGTCAATAAGGCCGAAGATCCGGCGCTCTTGCAGCTGATCAGCTCGGTCGAGGACCGAGTCGGCAAGAGCATGGATCGCATTGTCGGTCAGTCTCCGGTGGCCCTGGAGACTGCCGGTCACAAGGAGGACGGGGCTGTTTCTAGTCCACTTGGCCGCTGGATCTGCGATGCGATGTCACGAGCCGCTGGTGTCCCTGTTTCGTTTCATAATCATGGCGGAATCCGTTCCGGGCTGCCCAAGGGACAGATTCAATACCGCGACCTGTTCGAGATTTCTCCATTCGGAAATCGCGTTGCCGTGGTCACCTTGTCCGGTAAGCAGCTGCTCGAGTTGATCCAGAGATCGATCAGTACTCATGGGCGAGGACTTGATTTTCATGGTGTTTCGATCGAGCTAACTCCTGTGGTCCAGGGAGCTCAGCAGGTCGTCGAGGTCCGGGTCGCAGATGTGGTCGTTGAGGATCAGCAACAATTCAAGGTTGCTACCAATGATTACCTGGCGTCTGGTGGCGACGGTTGGGAGCTACTGGCGAGTGCACCTCAGGAAGATGGTGGGCTATCGCTTCTGGAAGCGACCGAGCGTGCCATCGAAGGAGCTGATTCGGATCAGCGCATTTTCGCTTCCATTTCGGAGACGGTTTATTTTCAAGCCAGCGAGGAGCAGGCCAGCACTTCGATGTGGAATCGCGCTCGAAGTGCGCTGGGTCTGCTGGTACTGGTCGGACTGTGCTGGTTGCTTTCGAGTTCGCGCCGCGAAGTTCGGTGGCGAACGATCCTGTGGGGAGTCGCGATTCAGTTGATACTGGCAGCGTGGATCCTCCGTACAGAAATCGGTCTCAAGTTCACATCGGGTGCCAAGGAAGTCTTCAAGGGGATTCTTGATTTTTCGAACGAGGGGACCAGTTTCGTATTCGGCGGCCTGGCCAGCGGTACTGTCGATGGCGCCGGGTTTCAGTTGTGGATTGTATTGATCGGTACGATCATATTTGTCTCTACCCTGATGGCCATTTTTTATCACATCGGACTGCTTCAGCTGGTCGTCTGGGCGATCGCGAGAGTCATGCAGTGGACGATGAAAACCAGTGGTCCTGAATCACTGGCAGCTGCGGCCAATATTTTTGCCGGTCAGACTGAAGCGCCACTGGTGATCCGTCCCTACCTGAAAAAGATGACGGATTCAGAAGTGATGGCGTTGATGACCGGAGGTATGGCAACCGTAGCGGGGAGCGTCTTTGCTGCATATGTCGGCATGGGGATCGATGCGGGCCATTTGCTTGCCGCCAGTTTCATGTCTGCTCCGGCGGCTCTTGTAGCAGCCAAGCTGCTCAACCCTGAGAAGAAAGAGTTAGGTGATCCCAGTGCTGCAAAACTGGAGATTCATCGGGCAGATGCAAATGTTCTCGATGCCGCCTGCCGTGGTACCAGTGAGGGATTGACCCTGGCACTCAATGTAATTGCGATGTTGATCGCATTTGTAGCACTGGTGGCGCTGGTCAATGCCGGTCTCGGATGGCTCACTCAGCACATTTCGTACTGGGTCCTGTTAGTGTTCGGTAGTGCCGATGTTTCTCTTGAAACATCACCCTGGTTCAATTTGACCGACCTCCTCGGGTGGATCTTTTATCCATTCGCATGGTTGCTGGGCGTGGATCTGAAAGACGTTTCGACAGTCGCTTCTCTCATCGGCACAAAGACGGTTCTGAATGAGTTCTTGGCTTTCATGAAGCTCGCTGATCTGACGACACCAATTTCGGAACGTTCGAAAACTCTAGCTACCTACGCCCTGTGTGGGTTTGCTAACTTTGCCAGTGTTGCGATCCAAATCGGCGGAATCTCTTCACTGGAGCCCCAGTTGCGTCCACGACTCTCCGCTCTCGGTTTACGTGCTTTGCTCGGTGGAACGGTTGCAGCTCTGATGACCGGTTGTGTTGCCGGTTTGTTGTTGCCGTGAAGAGTAATGATCAAGAACTGACTGCTGTCGATTGGCTGCGGCAACGCTGGGGCTCCTGGGTACCGGATGTTGGCGTCGTGCTCGGCTCTGGCATCCAGCTGTCCGATGATTCCTTCATCGAAGAAGATCGAGTCCCGGTGTCGCAGATACCGGGTCTTCCGAGTCCTTCGGTCGAGGGGCATCGCGGCGAGTGGATTCGCTATCGATTCGCCGATAAGAAGATCCTTGTGCTGGGTGGGCGAGTTCATCTCTATGAAGGATTTACTGTTGAACAGGTGACCCGTGGGATTCGGGTTCTGGGCCAGCTTGGAACCTCGTCATTAATTCTGACCAATGCTGCGGGCGGAATCCGCGATGGGTTTTGTCCGGGAGTGGTGGTGGCGATCAGTGAGCATTTGCCACTTCAAGGAGTTTCGCCGCTGGTTCCACGGCAAGTTCGTTATCGCGATACGGATGCAGAAGCTGTCTATGACCGATCATGGTTACAACGCACGCAGGCGAGATTGTCGGCACCCTTGCCCGAAGGGGTGTATGCCGCACTTCCTGGTCCTGCTTATGAAACACCGGCTGAGATCGTCATGTTGCGAAGAATCGGTGCCGATCTTGTCGGGATGTCGACCGTTCCCGAGGCACTCGCGGCTAAAATGGCCGGGATTCGGGTGCAGGCATTTTCGCTGGTGACAAATCTTGCGGCAGGAATCT
Source organism: Planctomycetota bacterium (assembly GCA_050256555.1). Taxonomy (GTDB): domain Bacteria; phylum Planctomycetota; class UBA8108; order UBA1146; family UBA1146; genus UBA1146. Next base: position 10,570 of record JBBWWC010000176.1, read on the forward strand.
CCGGCGACAAGCTCGACCATCAGGAGGTTCTCGAAACCGGCAAGAGTTCGCAGAGGCGTATGGTTCAGATTGTTCGGGCAGCGGTCGAGTCGTTG
>JBBWWC010000177.1:0-9763 GCA_050256555.1 Planctomycetota bacterium
ATCAGATCGTTGACGATTCCGATCTGGAAACTTTCAATGCGTTCCCGACCCTTTACGAGTCTGTCCATGGGGAAAGACCGCCCAATGGTAAGGGAGGAAAGAATTCTCCTTACCTTGACCTGGACAATGAAATGATCGCCATCGTCGATGACGAGTATGACGAGGGCTACAAGCGTCCAGGACGCGAGGATCTCTACGATCCCGAGGTCGAGAAGTTCTATAAAGATCCCTGGGACAATCCTTTCGTATACCGTGAAAATAAATCCAAACGGCGAAAAGAGATGTGGATGATCAAGCGGTCAGGTTTTGATCTCTGGTCCCTGGGGCCGGATATGGAAAATCAGGCGTGCTTTGGACTCCCCGAGGAAGGGGAAGAATACGATGACATTGGTAACTGGTAAGTCCAAGAATACCGCAGCGTCACAGGTGAATTTGAAACAGCGGATTGCCACAGGTGTGGGGCCCGGTACTCAAGGGTTCACCATGGTCGAGCTGCTCGTGACGATTGCGCTCATCGTATTTTTGATGTCGATGCTGGCGATGAACTCTGCGTTATGGATCGATAGTGCCACCAGTTCTCGTACCTCGGCTTTGATCAGCGGTTTGAGTCTGTTTATCGATGAGTACCACTCGACCACAGGGGACTACCCTTCCGATGGTCTGGATGGTAGGGACGTCATCACTTCCGATGGCACCTATCTGACCGGCGGAGCGGCTTTGACCTATGCGTTGACGCAGCCGCTTCTGATTACCAGCAAGGTCAATGGTGAAATTCGGGTCATCGATTCACAACCACCGGTGGGAGATTTTCGCAGTTCTGAACTCTCATCACCTTCGGATGGGGATGCTGATGCGTATCAGCTTCTGGATGCCTGGGGTGAAGCGATTCACTACGACAATGTATCTGCGGGAGAAAAATATTTCAGCGCACAGAGCCTTGGTGAAACCCACCTGGACTGGGACGATGACAACCAGATCCATAGTGAAGACCCACGTGAGTTGGGTGAAGGTACCCAGGGTATCGGCCCCCAGAATAACAACGAATATGATATCTGGAGCCACGGCTCTAATGGTCACTCGGAAGATGAAAGTTACGAAGACCTGATCACCAACTGGCAAGGAGGTGGTCAGTGATTTCGTTGTCAACTCCTCGCTCACAACGTGCAGGATTCACACTGGTCGAAATGATCGTGACGATTGGAATCATCATCATGGCAGCAGGTTTTATCGCTCCTGCGGTAGCTGCCATCTTTCAAGATCGACGAATTGAAAATGCCGCAGCAACCATAATCACGACCATCAACGAGGCTCGTAATGCGTCAGTGACGAAGAAGCAGCAACATTCAGTGATTTTCCTTCAAAGTGGGGTACGGCTCTACCGGCATGCCAAAGGGGACGATACGGGCGGGTTCGTTGGCGGGCTTCGCTCGATTAATATTCCCGATGCGGATCACGTCAAGTATGACATGCCTTGCGCTCGATTGTCGAGCAAAGAGATACCCAAGCAGCTTCAGTGTCAAATCAACGGAGATTCACAGGATTCGTGGAAGCCGTTGCCGGGCGATCACTACATCACGGTACGTCGCGATGGCACCATCGATTTTGGATCGAATGCCGATATTCCTAGTTATCGTTTCAATAGCGACCCTCCGAGTGGCGGTGACCTGGAGTTGCATCAAATTGGGAGTTCCCGGATTTGTTTTGTCGATATCCGTCCGACCGGACGAGTCTCGAGCAAGACAGGGGAGGGTCTTGAATGATTCCGCTTCGGTATCAAAAGGGATTTACCATCCTGGAAATCCTACTGGCGGTGGTGATCCTGACAGTTGGACTGCTGGGACTGCTCGCTGTTTTTCCGATCGCAATGCGTTCGGGAAAGAAGGCCGTTGAAACAACCAATGCGGTGATCATTGCTCAATCAGTGGAGCAGGCGATCCGTGACGGATTGTCGGAACACAAAGCTCAGAGCGCCGATGGGCGCTGGACCTATTTTATTTTCAGTCATGACGGGGTCACTGATACTCTTCCTTCGAAGATCTCGCAGGCACGCCCCGACTCTGATTACTACATTTTGCTGCCCAGCCCCGACCCCGATCGCAAGGGCGCCATGCGTCGCTCGGAGTACTGGGAAAGAGGGAAGACTTTTGTTTTCCCCGAATCGGATGGGCTGAGCTGGGTTGTGACCGATGAGCAGGGAGAGCGAGATGTTTCCGATGACTCGTCGTCTAGCGCTCCGAATGGACGGGGAGACCCCACTAAGGCGGATGACGATGGCGATGACTATACTCGTCGGATCATGAGTCCTGATGGGCTAAGAGAGCTGGATAGTTACGAAACTTACGACGTCCGTCGAGTCTATCAGTTGAGTAACCGATTTTTCGATCAAGAACTGGCTGACGATTACAATCTCACCGATGACGATCCGATTTCTCAGTACTCTTTTGCCTTTACCCTTCGTCCGGCGCAACAAGATGGCAGTCTCGATCTAAAGTACCCCGATGACCCGAACTTCGTACCGTCAGGGGAATTGTTTGAGGCGGAGATTCTTATTTTCCGATCCTTCAAGGAAGGAACGAACTATGCAGTTCCGTTCTACCAGAGTCAGATCCTTGTTCATAAATAAGAGGCATAACTCCTCCGAAGAGAGTGGTTTCACGCTACTTGAACTGCTCGTCGCTTTGACGCTGGCAGCGATCATTTCGTTGATCATTGCTCAGGTCGGCACGGATTCTCAGAACATGTACGACAGCACGATCACGACCGTTGAAACCTACCAGAAGTTCCGTTACGCCCTCGATGACATTAATGAGAACCTGTCCAAGATGGTGCCGACGGCTTCAATGGAGTTCTATCAAGATCAGGGCCGTTCAAAGGGCTACTGGGATGAAGGAGAAGAACTCAAGGATCAAGATGTGGGTCCTAATCTTGAGGGCGGTATTCCAGGCAAATACGACGAAGCAGCGGTCTTGTTTGAGCGCAACTATCTTGTTCAAGACCCACGTCCTGGAGATCCCGGCGAATACAGTAATGATTCGATCTACTTCAAGGCACCGATCGAGGTCGATGGTGTCGTGAGGCTTGCGAATGTCGAGTATTTCCTGGCCGATCCAAATCGCCTTGAGGCTGGAATCAATGATGGAAAGATTCCCGCAGAGGAAGAGCTTGAGTACGAAGACAGTCGTTCCTTGGTGCTGTTGAAAGCGGTTCGATACGTTGATCTCGATGGCTCAAATTACAATACGACAGAGGTTCGAGTTCGTAAGGTGATCAGTGAGCTGTGTTCCAATGTCACCGATTTGAAGATTGAGTATTTTTACGATAATCAGTTTGATTCGAAGCCAGGTGGCTTCATGAGCCCTTCAGTCGAGAGATCGCCCGCTCTGGTCGATTCTGAGGATGATCAGATACGAAATGAAGCGGGAACATTTACGAAGAAGTTTCTCTATGGTGGATTCACATCGAGAAAACGAACCAATGCGATTCGGGGTACTCGAAATGTGGAGACTGGTGCGAGCATGCCAGTCCAGTTCAACTACAGTGGCAGTAATAAGATCAAGTTCTCGCAGCTTCGGACCGGCGACAAGTTGTACATCTGGTCCGATGGTGGCAGCTCTTTCCCCAGCGGTGAGTTTACGATGCTCTACAACAGTGAGGGCCGTTTATTGATGAAGGAGGCGATCCCGTCGAGCACCTGGGATCAAGATCCTGGTGGTCTTCGCTTTCGGGCCCCATTTGTGCCGCCCTCTTTCCGTATTTCGGTGAGAGTCCTCAATGAGAAGGGTGACGAGCCGAGAACCTTGACGATGGTGGTTCGCACCAACGGGTGACAGGGGCGGTTTCGGTCAAGAACGAGCTGTCGGTATCGGTGCTGGGCCAGTTTTGCCAACCGGTCCCCAAGACCAGCTGCTAACTCGGATCAAACCGAACAAAAAGAATCGAACAAAAACAAATCGCCGTCACGGTCGACACGACCCTGACGGCGATTTTTCGTACCCGATCGATCTATTGCGAGATCACTTTGCCCGTGCGGACGATCAAGTCTCTTGACCTGCTATATTGATGACTACGCTGGGCCTTAGTCGTGCGAAGGACTGGCCGAGCCCCCCCGCTAGATCTTTCATTTCCTCGTCGGAGACCTTCTTGCGGTCCTTGTCTTCGTACTTGTTGTCTTCGTACTTGTTGTCTTCGTGCTTGTTGTCGTTGGTCATATTGACCCCCTTTCATATCTTGTATCCGGTTCGGCAGTAGTTACGGACAGAAGAAAAATATCGCTTCGCATAAGTGCCCAGAACCATCTAAAGAAACAACCCCTACCTGGGTGAAAGTCCAAGCAGGGGTGATGTTTCTGAATGTGGCCAGGGAGAGAATAGAACTCTCGACACTGCTCCTTGTTCTGTCCCAAGGTTCTCAAATCTCAGTCAGGTTTAGGAATGCATCGAGTATTCGACACGGACCCCCATCAGGCCGCTGATCATGTAATTGTCGGCGAGGGCCATCAGCTCGGAGAACATCGCCTCCCGCGACTGTCCTAGCTCCATGTGAGCCTGGCAGCCTTCGGGGCCACGGTAGACCTCCGTGATGCCGAAGAGGGTATGCCCCGTATCCCCCGACTCCGGGTCGAGGGGGTTGTTCAATTCGGGTCCGCGAAGAACCGCATAGGTCAGAATGAGTGGCTCCTGGTCCCCTTCCAAATGGTGTGTTTCTCTCATGAAGCTCTGGTGGGTTTCAAAGAAAGCCTCGAGGCGGGCGACGTCGTCGTTGGGAACTCGAAAGACGACATTAAAACCGTAGCAACCATTTTTGACGTTCATCAATTCACTTTCTTGGTTGGCCCTAGGGGCATGGGGTATTTACAGAGTCTGGTGTCGAGTCCGGCCCGGTCACCAGATCAGGATAACTACCGAAAGGCTCCGGTGAACCCAGATGCCAGCATTTTCAGGGCTGGTGGATATTGGGTTCCGGCTTGCAGCAGGGTTCGACAGATCTTCGAGGTTTACTTCCTTCAGTCCTGGCGCTCGGTGTTCAGCGCCAGCAGGAACTCGACATTTGAGGCGGTCTGCTTCAGTTTTGCTTTGAGCATTTCCATCGCCTCGACCGGATTCATGTCGTTGAGAACCTTGCGAAGAATCCAGAGTCGCTTGATCTCTTCAGGGCTCATCAACAGCTCTTCTTTTCGGGTGCCCGATCGATTGATGTCGATCGCTGGCCATACCCTTTTGTCTGCCAGGCGTCGGTCTAGATGCAGTTCCATGTTTCCGGTGCCCTTGAACTCTTCGAAGATGACTTCATCCATACGTGAGCCAGTGTCGACCAGGGCCGTTGCAAGAATGGTCAAGCTGCCACCTTCTTCGATGTTTCTGGCAGCTCCAAAGAACCTCTTGGGTCTTTGTAAGGCACCTGCATCGACACCACCGGAGAGGATTCTTCCGGAGTGGGGGGCTTCATTGTTGTAGGCACGACCGAGTCGGGTAATCGAATCGAGCAAGATAACAACGTCTCGGCCGTATTCGACCAGGCGTCGTGCCTTTTCGATGACCATCTCGGCGACCTGTACGTGACGGCTGGCTGGTTCATCAAAGGTAGACGAGATTACTTCACCACGGACGTTACGTTCCATGTCGGTGACTTCTTCAGGACGTTCGTCGATCAGCAGCACCATCAAGTCGACATCTGGATGATTGGTGGCGATCGCATTGGCGATCAGTTGCAAGATGATGGTCTTACCGGTTCGAGGGGGAGCAACAATCAGACCGCGTTGGCCTTTTCCGATGGGAGTCACCAGATCGATGATCCGGGTCTCGTGAACATCATTGTCAGTTTCCATCTGGAGCCGGTCATCGGGGTACAGCGGTGTCAGGTCATCAAAGACGACATTGTTATGAACCTTGTCGGTATTTTCGTAGTTGATGGCATCGACCTGGAGAAGAGCGAAGTAGCGCTCTCCGTCCTTGGGCGGACGAACCTGCCCCTGGATCACGGCACCGGTGACGAGTCCGAAACGGCGTATCTGTGAAGGCGAGACGTAAATGTCATCGGCGCATGGGTAGTAGGAATACCGTGGTGAGCGGAGGAATCCAAATCCATCGGGGAGAACCTCAAGAACTCCCTCTCCATACATCACACCGACCGCCTGAGCACGTTTCTTGAGGATCACGAAGATCAGATCCTGCTTTTTGAGTCCGGCGATCTCTTCGATGCCCTCTTCGCGCGCCATCTGCTGTAGCTCTGCCATCGTCATCTTGTGCATCTCGGACAGATGAAGATCAGGGACGTGGCCGGCGATCGGCTGAGGGATCTCGTCGAGATCCTCTACGTCCATCGGAAGCCCTTCGAGATCGACCGGAGGGGGAGAGGTCTGTTTCTTGGTGACTTTCTTACGGCGAGCAGGTTTCTTTTCATCCGCAGATTTGGAAGAGCGGCGTGGGGGCCGTCCTTTTTTAGAACGTGACGAGGTGGATCGGGATTCCTTACCGGAATTGCTTTCGTCGGCGGATTTACTCGGTTGACGTGGGGACATCAGGATTTCACCTTTTTATTTCACTGAGGAATCTGTGATCAGTGGGGCATCCACTGATCGAGGATTTTCCGGCATTGAACCTGGATCTCCTCGACGGACATTCCGTTCGGATTGGAGATCACACCATCTGCTGAAGCTTTTTTTACCGAGAGAGGCACCTGAGCCGTCTCTCGCCGAGTTCTCTCCCCAGGATCCCAGCCTCTGGTTTGCTGGACACGTTGCTCTCGATCTTCTTCTGGAGCTTCGATGAAGATCACTCGGTCGACGAGTTTCCTGTATGGGGAACTTTCGAGGAGAGGGATATCCAGGACGATCAAGGGCCGGCCCTGTGGGAGCGGACTGCTACTATCGAACCCGATTCTGCTTACTTTCGCAAGAGCAACATCGACCCGTTTCCTGACTCCAGGGTGGACGATCCCCTCCAGTACCCTGCGAGCTTTCTCGTCAGAGAAGACCCGCTGGGCGATGGCGGCGCGATCGAGCGATCCATCGTCGCCTCGTAAGTTCTGGCCGAGGGCCTTGAGAATTTCGGTTTGAACTTGCGGCTGCTGGAGCTCTTCGTGGGCCAACTGATCGACATCGATGATGTGGGCCCCGAGGTCGGAGAAGACTTTTGCGATAGTACTTTTTCCGGAACCGATTCCACCGGTGGTTGCGATGATCCAGGGGGGCAAAGTGTCAGGGTGTGGTTTTTCACTTGGAGGCATCGTACCAGTCATTTCCCATGCTCACTTGAACTTCCAGAGGAACCGAGATTTCCATCACGCTTTCCATCACTTCTTTTAACCAGCTGGCGCATTCTTGTGCGAGAGGTTCTGGGACTTCAAGAAGCAGTTCGTCATGGATCTGGAGAAGGATTCGCGCTTCATTTCCACGGCGGAGCGCTTCCTTATGAACGCCGATCATCGCAAGTTTGATGAGATCTGCAGCGGAACCTTGCACGACACTGTTGATGGCGAAGCGCTCACCCTGAGCTTTTTCTCGAGCGAGGCGAGACCTAATTTCTGGGATCGGTCGCCGACGTCCTGAAAGGGTTCTGATCTCGCCGGTCTCGGTCGCCTGGAGTTTGGTTTCTTCCATCCACTCCCGGACTCGTGGGAAGCCCTCGAAGTAGGCTTCGATGAACTCCTTGGCTTCGGCGACAGGGATCCCGAGATCACGTGCCAGGCCGAAGGCTCCCATTCCATACATCAATCCAAAGTTGACTGCTTTGGCAGCCGAGCGCTCTTCGCGAGAGACCTCTGCGGCGGACTTACCATGAATCCGTGCTGCGACCGAAGCGTGGATATCGACTCCCGAATGGATGGCTTCGAGTAGTCCTTCGTCGGCGCTCATATGTGCCAGCAATCGAAGTTCTACTTGCGAATAATCAGCGGACACGAAGATGCAGCCCGGGCGATTGGGGCGGAATGCTCGGCGGATCCGTCGCCCTTCTTCAGAGCGGATCGGGATATTTTGTAGATTGGGGCGGTTCGAAGCGAGGCGGCCGGTGGCTGTCACCGTTTGGCGGAAATCGGTGTGGATCCGATTCGTTTTTGGATGGAGATGTTGTGGTAGTGCCACCACGTAGGTCGAAATCAGCTTGGAGAGTGAACGATAGCGTAAAATCAACGCAGGAAGCTCGATCTCCGGATGACGGGCGGCGAGCTCTTCGAGCGTTTCAGCTTTAACGCTGACTCCGGTCTTTGTTTTTGGAAGCCCCTTGGTCGGTAGTTCGAGATTCTCGAAGAGAACCTTTTGTAGCTGTTTTGGGCTTGCGATGTTGAATGGTCCGCCGGCTTGTTGATGAATCTGTGTTTCGATTTGTTCGAGTTCTCCAGTGAGTTTTTTTTCTTGCTCCTTCAATTGTTCTTCATCGATGGAGATTCCCTCGCGTTCCATCGAGACGAGAACTTCGATGAGAGGAAGTTCGATTTCTTCCAGAACCTGGCGTAGCTGGTGTTGCTCAATTTCTGGTTCCAGATCTTGATGGAGACGAAGTGTCCAGTCGGCATCTTCGGCGGCGTAATCAGAGATTTTTTCCGGTTCGATCTGAGCCATCGAGATCTCTGCACCAGGATCACCGATGATTTCCTTGATCGGTATCATGGTGTGGCCGAGTCGCTCGCCCACAAGTGAGTCGAGGCCATATCGACCTCGAAGTGGATTGATCAGGTAAGACGAGATCATCGGGTCTCCGGCGATCCCGCTCATGACGACACCTTCGTTACGCATCACCTGAGCATCGAATTTCATGTTCTGGCCGACTTTGCCGATGGTCGGATCCTCGAGGATCGGTCGCAGTCGATCGATCACTTCTTGCCGAGGTATCGGACCTTCTCCGGTCGGGCTCTGGAACGGGATGTACCAGGCTTCCCTGGCCTCGACGGCGAGACTGCAGCCGACCGCAGTTCCACCGATGGAATCGAGTGAATCCGTCTCGGTGTCGAAAGCAAAAACACCGCTGGCACGACACCGCTGGATGATGAGGTCCAGTTCTTCGATGGTTGTGACCAATCGGTATTCGACCGGTTCTTCTGGCGGTGGCGGTGCGGCAACGGCTTTTGGTTGGCTCTCTGCGGTTTCCTGCCGGGTACCGGCAAAGAGACTGGCCTGTTCCTCGACCGGTTTTTCAAGCATCTTGAGGAATCGTTTGAAACCCAGTTCCTGAAATAGTTCGATCAACTGTGCGTGATCTGGAGCCACCCGCAGCAGATCTTCAGGAGTCTGTGTGAGCGGGGTTTCTTGCGAGAGGGTGACCAGTTCTTTGGACAGGTGTAGTTGCTCGGGACAGGCCCGAATCTTCTTGAGTGAGGCCGGTGGGATGCCATCCGGAATCGGATCTTCGAGCAAGGTGGCAGGGTCTTCGATCAACGACAGGATCTTGGCGGCTCCCTTGGGACCGACACCCGTAACTCCAGGGATGTTGTCGGAGGAATCTCCGACCATCGATTGATATGCGATGACCTGATCGGGCCGGATTCCTTTTTTTGTAAATAGTTCGTCAGGTCCATAAAGATCGCCGCTTCTTTCATCGAGAAACTTGACCCGATCGGAGAGGACTTGTTCAAGATCCTTGTCCTTGGTGAGGAGCCGTACATCGATTTGTTGCGAGGCGGCGATCGTCGCCATCGTTGCGATGCAGTCATCGGCCTCGTGGCGCGGCGATTGAAGGACAGGAATTCGAAAGGCTTCGATCATGCGATCGATGATGGGGAGCTGAAGTCGGAGTTCTTCCGGCATCGCATCGCGGTTGGCTTTGTAAAG
>JBBWWC010000178.1:0-2597 GCA_050256555.1 Planctomycetota bacterium
AGCGAGTGGAATCGGTCGGTCGGGCAGACGATGATAACCGGCATTTCTGAGACCTGGTTTGAAACCGGCCTTTTCGATCGTATCGCGCAGCAATTTCTCGGTTGCGGTGTGATTGGCACCTGCGACGGAGATGACGTTCTCTTCTATCATGACCGAACCCAGATCATTGGCGCCTCGTTGTAGTCCCAAGCGTCCTTCTTCCAGCCCTACCGTGAGCCAGGAGACTTGCAGATTGTCGATGTTGTCGAGAAAGATCCGCGACACGGCTAGCCAGCGAGAATACTCTCTCGGGGGGACACGTTCGGTGATTTTTTTGCCCAGTGGAGTGTTATCGGGTTGAAAGGTCCAGGGAATGAAGGAGATGAATCCGCCGGTCTGATCCTGAACATTTCGAACTCTTTCGAGATGTTCAGCACGCATCCAGACCTCTTCGCCAAGACCGATCATCATTGTTGCGGTTGTCGGTATTCCGAGACGGTGAGCTGTGGCGGAAACTTCAAGCCATTCGTCGGCGCTACACGACGAGCGTCTTCTTTTACGAATAGCATCGACGAGTATTTCACCGCCGCCGCCAGGAATGGAGTCGAGGCCAGCATCTTTTAGTTGTCGGAGAATCTGCTCGGCGTCGAGACCCGTAACGCTGGTCAGTGCATGAATCTCGGTGGGAGAAAAGCAATGCAGGTAGAACTCTGGATGTTTTGTCTTGATGCTCTGAAGCATTTCTGTGTACCAGGTGAGAGGTAGGTCTGGATGAAGACCTCCTTGCATCAAAGTACCGCTGCCGCCGACCTGAATCGTTTCATCTACTTTTTCGTGAATCTCATCCAGCGACAGGACATATCCTTCAGGGTCTCCTGATTTGCGGTAGAAGGCGCAGAAAGAACATACCGAAGTGCAGATGTTGCTGTAGTTGATGTTTCTGTCGACGACGTAGCTGACGATCGAGTCCGGATGGAATTTCTGCCGGATTTGGTTGGCGGTTGAGAACAGTGCTTCTTCATCGGCATACAGTGCCAGGGCGAGAGCCTCGGCTGAAGAAATACGTTTTCCTGCCAGCGCAGCCTGCAGAATCGGATCACAATCGGCGGCTGATTCACAGGCCGGTGAAAGGCTGCCCTGTTTTGCAGGGGAGGAGACAGAAGGGACTGGTCTGGAGACTGGATCCAGTTCGGACTCGTCGCTCACCTCGCCACTCCTTCATTTCTGGTTTTCTGCCGTTGGCTAAAAGAAGGCCTCAAGACAGAGAAATCGTAAGGTCATGGTGCTGGTTGCGCCACCGGTCCCGATCACATCCTGGGGGGGTTGATTCCCCTTTGTCCCTGGTATTTGCCACCTTTGTCGAGATACGAGGTTTCACATTCTTCGTCACTTTCGAAGAACAGTACCTGGGCTAGCCCCTCATTGGCATACACGCGTGCGGGGAGGGGGGTCGTATTGGAGATTTCAAGGGTGACGTGACCTTCCCACTCAGGTTCGAAGGGTGTCACGTTGACGATGATTCCACAGCGAGCATAGGTCGATTTTCCCAGGCACACGGTGATGACATTTCTCGGGATACGGAAATATTCGATGCTTCGTGCCAGGGCAAAGGAGTTGGGTGGAATGATGCAGCAATCGGTTTTGATATCAACGAACGATCGATCGTCAAAAGATTTAGGATCGACCACCGAGCCATGGACGTTGGTGAAGACTTTGAATTCGTCGGCGACACGGAGATCGTATCCATAAGATGAGATTCCGTAAGAGATGACCCGCTGCGGTTCACCGGAGTCACTTTGTCCCTCTCGCACCTGCTCGGGCGTGAAAGGTTCGATCATTCCGTGCTCGACGGCCATTCTGCGAATCCAACGATCTGGTTTTACTGACATCTGACACCTCCATAAACAAGCCGATTTTTCATGAGTTTCGAGCCGAGCAAAATTGAGCCGAGCAAAATTGAGCCGAGCAAAATTGAGCCGGGAGGAAATCGGCGAGAGCTGAGAAACTGCGAAGACGGTTTCTCAGCTCTCGCCTGGTTTTCATTCCCGTCGCTGTTCTTCGATCAGGAACAGCCCGTTGTGGCACCACAAGTATTACAACGCAAGCAAGTGCCGTTTCGAATCATAGTTAATGCACCACACTCCTGGCATGGATCTCCGGTGAAGCCTTTCGCTTGGGAGACTTCTCGCTGGGAGAGGGTGGCAGTGGTTCCCGGTGTCGAAACTTCCGGAAGTCTGCGCGAGAATTCAGCCAATCCTTTTGACAGATAGGCGTTATGTGAATCATCGCTGGAAACCGAGATCTCTTCTTCATCGGTGTACTCTGGTGTTGGAGAGGAATTCCCCAAAGAACTCGATCGGAGATCTTCTTCCTGTACCTGAGCGAGATCGTTACGGCCAAGATAATTGATGGCGAGCTCGCGGAAGATGTAATCAATCACGCTGGTGGCCATCTTGATGGTCCGGTTTCCTGTGACGATTCCGTTCGGTTCGAAGCGAGTAAAGGTGAATGCTTCGACAAACTCTTCCAGCGGGACTCCATGTTGAAGGCCGAGCGACACGCAGATGGCAAAGTTATTCATCAAGCTGCGGAATGCCGCACCTTCTTTATGCATATCG
>JBBWWC010000179.1:0-10510 GCA_050256555.1 Planctomycetota bacterium
GATTCGATGGGATTACTACCGGTGAAGCTGATCACGACACCCTGAGTCCAGCCGTCGGGGTAGATGCTGGTCTGATTGAAATCAAAACCAGCGCTCTGTTCTTCCAGGATGGTAGAGATCGTGGCGGTTGCCGAATCGTGACACAAACCAAAAGACCAGCCCTGGATTGGGCCTTCTCCTGTGTTGTCGAGAGTGGCTGTGATGTTCACCGATCCACCGGCGGCAGCTGATCCGCTACTGGCCGTGAAGTCCTGCCCTTGGCTGAATGGCGAAACGCTAACTGCGATCCACAGGACCATTGTGAATGTGATCATATTTTTCATGAAACCGAATACCTCCCCGGTGGGATATGAGCCTGGCTTTCCATACTGGCCAGGCATGACAAAGTTAATCTTTTAGCAATACAAAAGGACGGACAATTCTGTCCGTAAGAGTTCTTTTCTACCAGCGAACTTTCGACTCATGTCACTGGAAGCGATTGGATATGTGACTAAAGGCCCATTGGGGCGTAGTGAACAAAAGAATAACAAGACTTACAGATCGTTACTTGGCAATATTCCTGCGTTTTCTTAGTTAGCGCAAGCGGGAATTGATGAATTTGTCTAGAAGAGGTTATTTGTTAACAGGATAGGTCGGCTGAATGCGAACATTGCGGAATTGAAGTCGACTTCCATGCGATTGAAGTTCGATCTGACCCGCTGCTGGGACAGCTAGAGAGCGATTCCAGTAGTTTTCCAGGGAGACCGAGTCCACGACGAGCTGGCCATTGAGATGAACCGTGACTTTGTTGTCGCTCATGACGATCCGAAATCGATTCCACTCTCCGGGGGGAAGATCTGCAGCAACCAGAGGCTCAGAGATTCCATTTTGATTGTTGTAGAGACCGCCGGAACCGACGGGATTCTGGCGAATGTCCCAGATTTGTACCTGCGGGCAGCCGCGCAGATAGATGCCGCTGTCGCCGCCCGATTCGATCTTCCATTCCAGCTCCAAGACAAAGTCACTGAAGTCTTGGACGGTACAGAGATGGGAGCCTTTGCCGTCAAAGGTGAGAATCCCATCCTGGACACTCCAGTGAGCTCGCATCGTTCGGTCGGCTTCACTCTGGGCCGTGGCCAGTAAATCTGGACTCATTTCGGCCCGGCTGTAGGGATTTCCAACCAATCCTTTCCAGCCGGCGAGGCTCTTGCCATCAAACAAGGAGATCCATGAATCCTGTGCTGGATCGATCGATCCTCTGACGAAACTACCGCTCTGACAGCCGCTCAAGGCCATCGACAAGGTGATCGAAAGAATCGAGAAGATCAAAGAAGAGCGCAGGGTTATCGGTAAACGAGACACAGGGACCTCCTTGTGGTGAGCAGTGGCTTGTCGATCCAGATGATGGCACTGAATCGGCGCCAGAGCCAGAGGGCGAGAATGGTAGGGGGAGAGCCCGCAAGCTGGGTCGCAGGGGTCGGCCGTGGCTCCCTGCTATCGGATGGCGTACGATCTGGCCACCGAAGTAGCGATCTTTTCAGTGCGGAAATCCTCGGAAGGAGAGTGTTCTTGTCGGAAAGTGATTCGGGCGGCTCTAGCGTCGCCGCACTCGATGGTGGATTGAAGTTACGGCTCTCCATCATGATGTTTCTCCAGTACGCCATCTGGGGCGCCTGGTTGCCGTTGCTCTGGGATCTGCTCACCAATGCCAAGGGCTTCGAGGCGGGGCAGGTGGGGAATATCTTTGCAGTGGGAGCGGTGGGCGCCATCTTCGGGCCCTTCATCGCCGGTCAGGTGGCCGATCGTTGGTTCAACACCGAGAAATTCCTGGCCCTCAGTCACATCGCCGGCGGGTTGCTGGCATGGAATCTTGCGTCGGTGACGGAATACGATGATTTCTTCTGGCGGACGCTGATCTACGGGGTGATCTACTCGCCGACGCTGGCTCTGACCAACAGCCTCTCATTCCATCACATTCCCGACCGAGATCGCGATTTCGGAAAGATCAGATTGTGGGGAACGATCGGCTGGATCGTTGCCGGGATCGGCATTGGCCAGTGGTTGTTGTATATGCATGCCGGAGGATCGGCGGACAACGCCAAGGCACCGGAAGTGTATGCGGGCATGGCGGATGCTTTCCGACTCAGTGGAGTCCTTGGCATCGGCATGGGTGTCTTCTGCCTGCTCGGGCTACCGAAAACGCCACCGGCGCGAGCCCAAGGCGGCGGCAATGCCACCCTCAAGGCGTTCGGTGAGATCTCTACCCAACCGCTGTTGACCCTGTTCCTGATTGCGATTCCGGTCTCGTGTATCCATCAGTTTTACTTCGTTCACACGGCCCCCTTTCTCAATAATGTTCAGGAACAGCTGGGCGGAGGCGGATTCGCAAGCGGCATCAACACCATCTTCGGAATCGGAGGTGGCGGATTGATGACGATCGGACAGATGTCGGAGATCCTGGTGTTGGCCCTGATACCGATGCTGGTCCTGAAGTTGTCGCGCCGACAATTGCTGCTGATCGGTTTGCTCGCCTACAGCCTACGCATGCTGCTCTTCAGCTACGCACCGATGATGGGAGACTGGGGATTGCCGCTGGTGATCTTCGGAGTGGCTCTCCATGGTGTATGTTTCGGCTGTTTCATCTTTGTCGCATTCATGGTCGTCGACGAGGAGAGCTCCAAAGATGTCAAAGCGAGTGCGCAGAATCTGTTCAATCTCGTGATTATTGGCATCGGAATCATCGTCGGAAGCAAGATTGCCAGTTCGGTCGCCGAATGGGCATCGACGAGGGTTCTCGCGGATGCGCCGTGGTATGCGACATCGACCGAGATGTTCCTGGTGGCTATGGATGCCAGCATGTGGACATTGGTGGCGATGGTGGTTCTGTACCCAACCATCGGAAAGAAGGGGTCCTCTTCATGATGTTAGGAGAACGTACTCTGGATCGCAGAGATTTCCTCGGCTGGAGCATCGGATCGGTGGCCGCCATGGCGAGCGTTTCTGGATGCGGAGGCATCGGTTACGGCTTGGGAGGCTCTGGACGGGGCAAGGTTCCTCAGCAGCGTTTTTCCATCTCGCTGGCGCAATGGTCGCTCCACCGAACTCTTCAAAGTGGCAAGATGTCCAATCTCGATTTTCCACGAATGACCCGTGAGGTTTATGGACTGGATGCAGTCGAGTACGTCAATTCCTTTTTCAAGGACAAGGCCCGCGATGAGAAATACCTGGCCCGCTTGAAACAGCAATGTTCCGACAATGGCGTCAAAAGTTTACTGATCATGTGCGATGGTGAGGGGCGTCTGGGAGACCCGGGGGGGAAAGAACGGGCCCAGGCGATTCAAAACCACCATCGCTGGATCGATGCGGCCAAGTACCTGGGGTGTCACTCGATTCGAGTCAACGCTGCTAGTGCCGGAACTTATGACGAGCAGATGAAACTGGCCGCCGATGGCTTGGCTCGTCTGACCGATTACGGTGCCACGCAGGGCCTCAATGTTATTGTTGAGAATCATGGTGGGCTTTCTTCCAATGGTGCTTGGCTCGCTGGGGTCATGGAAATCGTGAATCACCCGCGCTGTGGAACTCTGCCTGACTTTGGCAACTTCAATCTCGGTGGCGGTAAAACCTACGATCGTTATGTCGGAGTCGAAGAATTGATGCCCTTTGCCAAGGCCGTCAGCGCCAAGAGTCACGATTTTGATTCCGATGGAAATGAGAAGCATACCGATTACAGGAAGATGATGAAGATCGTGATCGATGCAAATTACCACGGATACGTGGGCATCGAATTCGAGGGTGGTGGTTCAGAAACCGCAGGCATTCTCGCAACCAAGAGTTTGCTCGAAAAGGTTCGTGAAGAGCTCTACGTGAGCTGAACTTGAAATTAGAATTCTTTAAGAAGGAGAAAGTCATGGAAAACAAGGATCCGATGAATCCGACGGGTGCCGAGCGCCGGGATTTCCTCAAGGGAGCTGCGGCAGCTGCCGGAGCGCTGGCTTTGACCGGTTGTGCGATCCCTGGTTCAGAAAGAATCGCCGCTTCACCGGGCGCAATACCGAAGGCTGCAGGAAGAACTCCCGTCGGCGATGACGGTTTGGTTCGGATGGCAGTGATTGGTACCGGAGGAATGGGGGGTGGCCATATCGATTCATTCCTTCGTTTTGCCACGAAAGGCGAAGAGAAGGTCGAGATCGTGGCGGTTTGCGACGTCAATCATAAACGTCGTGCCGTGGCTCAGAACAAGATCAACAAGGCTCAAGGTGGCGAAGTCGCCATCTATAACGATTACCGTGAGTTGCTGGCCAGGGATGACATCCACGGTGTTCTGATTGCTTCGCCGGAGCACTGGCATGCACAGATGGCAGAAGATGCGTTACTGGCCGGTGAGGATGTCTACCTTGAAAAGCCGATGACTCTTCGTTTGCCCGAGGCGCTGCGTTTGCGTCAGGTGGTTCTGGCAAATCCGGACGTTTTGATTCAGGTCGGTACGCAGAAAATCATGTTGCCGAAGTACAAAGCGGCGCAGGAAATGGTGGCACGTAACGCCATCGGTAAGCCGACCTTCAGTCAGACCTCTTACTGTCGCAATTCGAAGAATGGTGAGTGGCTCTACTACGGCATCGATCCCGAATGGAAGCCGGGCGTCAACGTCGATTGGGAGCGCTGGTGTGGACCGGCCGGAGTGAGGGAATGGGACCCAGCTCTTTGCGCTCGCTGGCGCCGTTACAAGGATTTCTCGACCGGAATCGTTGGAGACCTGCTGGTTCATGAAATCACCCCGTTGATGATGGCGCTCGATCAAGGATGGCCGACGCGCGTCGTGGCGACCGGTGGTCACTACGTCGACAAGGCGATGGAGAACCATGATCAGGTCAACTTGCAGATCCAGTTCGAAAAAGGACATACGCTGATCGTGGCCGGATCGACCTGTAACGAGAATGGTCTCGAGACGATGATCCGTGGCCATGAAGGAACGATCTATCTTGGCGGTGGTAACTGCAAGATGGTTCCGCAGCGCCTGTTCGCCGATGACGTGGAGCCGGAAGAAGTGATCTGCGATAACATCGGTAATGACCAGGATGCGTTGCGCAAGAACTGGCTCGATTGCATCCGGACACGCCGTCAGCCCGATTCCAACGTTGATCTGGGCACCAAGGTGATCGTTGCGGTTGATCTTGCGACCCGTTCGATGTGGGAAGGCAAGGCCTTCGAATTTGATCCTGCCACCATGACCGCTGAGAGCATCGGCTAGTCGGGGCGTGATCGACATCGGTTTGCACAGAGGAGCCCTCCCGGCGATGGGGACTCGATTCGAGATTGTCGCCGGGGGGGAAGACCCTCTCCTACTTCGCGCTGCAGTGGAAGAGGCCTTCGAGGAAATCTCGTCGTGCCATCGGCTGTGGAATGCATTTGCGAACGATAGTCTTCTTTCGAGAATCCACGCCGAGGCTTTTCTACGACCCGTGGCCATCGATGGTCTGACGCTCGATCTGTTGCGCGAATGCGCACGTCTTTATCAACAGACTTCGGGTTGCTTCGACCCTGTCATCGGGGCTGATCTTGCTGCCGGGGATCCTCGTCGAGAAGCGTTGGTGGGGGCTGCGCCGCGTGATGGTTTTGCGGGAGTTGATCTTGATATCGAGAAGGGCACCGTTCGTCTTCTCGATCCACAGCTCCGCTTTGATCTCGGAGGAGTGGCAAAGGGTTATGCCTGTGATCTGGCGGCCTCGATTCTGCTCGAGGCTGGAGTCTCCTGTGCCTTGATTCATGGTGGAACCAGTAGTGTTGTGGCCATCGGGGCTCCACCGGGACGAAAAGACTGGGCGATCGAGATCAAAGGACGTGAACAAGAAACGGTTTTTCTGAAGGACCGTTGTCTGGCAGTTAGTTGTCCCTCGGGTGGGGGCCATGAACACATCGTGGATCCTTCCAGTGGGCAGCGAATCGATGGCCATCGTCCAGGGGCAATGGTTACTGGAGCGAGTGCAACGGACTGTGATGCCTGGGCCACGGCCCTGACAGTGGCTGGTTTTGATGGTGAACTTGCCCGGCGATTACCGGCATCTCTGACAGGATGCCCCATCGAGTCAAATCGATCGCCAGAAATGCAATCGGGAGCGGGAGCTCCCGTGGAAGAGGAACGATGGAAACGGACCGTAGAGATTTCTTGATTCAAGGTGCTGGGGCTCTCGCCGGTATGGCGTTGTTACCGGGTCTCGAAGCGATGGCTGGGCGTGTTCCGGAAGGTTATCCGGTTGCGATTGTCGGCATGGGACGACAAGGACGCGCCATCGCAGCTGAACTGCAGAAACTGGGTGCCACCATCGTGGCCTTCTGTGACTCCGATGAGCCACGTTTACGTAGCGGTAAGAGGCGCGTCGCAGATGCGACACCCTATACCGATTCTGATGAGATGTTGGCCAAAGAAACTTCGGTAGAGGCGGTCTTTATCGCCACGCCGACTCATCTACATCGGAGCATCGCTGAGGCGGCAGTCGCGGCAGGGAAACATGTTTACTGCGAGGCTCCGCTGGCGCATACCCTTGAAGATGCGCGGGCGATCGCTGCCGCTGCACGATCGAATGAGCGCGTCTTTCAGGTCGGATTGCTGGCCCGTTCGAATCCGGTTTATTCGCTGGCTCGCTCCTTCTTTCGCACTGAAGCCTTCCTCAAGTTGGTTTCGATGCGAGCGCAAAACTCACGCAAGACTTCGTGGCGTCAAGCGGCTTCTACCGCCGAGCGACAGGCGCGTCTCGATTGGCGTCTCGATCCGTCCCTTTCGCTTGGATTGCCCGGCGAATGGGGAACGCACCAGTTTGATGTGATTCACTGGTTCACCGGACAGTATCCGGTACGAGTTTCGGGACGTGGGGGTGTTTTTGTCTGGGAGGATGGCCGCAAGGTGGCCGATACGGTCAATCTGACGCTCGAATTTCCGAAGGGGCAATGCCTCGAATACCAGGCGACCCTGGGGAATTCCTACGGAGGTCGCTACGAGGTCCTTCATGGCGTCAACTCGGCCTTCAAGCTGGCCTGGAGTCATGGTTGGATGTTCAAGGAAGCCGATGCTGCGACTCAGGGGTGGGAGGTGTACGCCAACCGTCAACGTTTCTTTAACGATGAGGGCATTACCTTGATCGCTGATGCGACCAAGTTGGCCAGCCAGAACAAGTTGAAAGACGGAATCGGACTTCCCAATGATTCTCTTCATTACGGAGTCGCTGATTTCCTCCAGAGCTGTGCTGGAGAACTGAAGGTCAAGACGGGTGTGAGCGAAGGTTTACGTGCGACGGCCGTGGGGATTGCAGCCCATCGTGCGGTCGTCGAGGGTGGCGTGATTGACATCTCTCCCGATGATCTGAAGGAAGGATAAGGCGATGACGCTTGAGCCGCCTTCGGGTGAGACCCTGAGAACTCAGCCCGCCGGGATTCGGATCGGAATCAGCGCCCTGGTACTGGTTTTGTTTGTCGGTTTACTGGCCAGTGCGTCACACCTGGTGACGCATTACGAGAATCGTGATGAGTTGCCAGGTTTTACGCTCGACGATATTCGTGGAGCTTATCATGGCATTGATAGCCCGGGCCTGCTCGGAAGTGCGCTGGAGCGAGGTCATCCAGAGAGTCTTCCCACAGAGCAGCGTGCGGTCTTGCTGGAGTGGTTGGCGGGGGGGCGGATCGTTGAAGACTACGATAGTCTCGATCTCGAGTTTCCACCGGCAGAGATCATCGATCAAAGTTGTATCGAATGTCATACCCGGGCGGCGGGTGCCGAGACTGCCACGTTGATTCCGCCACTCGAGTATTTTGACGACATCAAGGAGATCGCCTTCTCGCGCAAGGTGTTACCGACCCCGGTGGCGGTGCTGGCGGCCAGTACTCATGCTCACGCCCTGACGCTGTCGATCCAGGGTATCGTCGTGGCTGGACTGATTTTGCTGACCCGGTGGCCCAGGGCCTGGATTTCGCTCTTGATCGCAATCATGGGCCTGGGACTTCTCGGTGATGTAGGGGGTTGGTGGTTGGCCAGATTCAGTCCATCCTGGGCGTTGTGCATAGTGGTCTCCGGTGCGGCCTTCAGCCTGAGCCAGGGGATTCTTTTGACCGGAGTTCTGGCCGATCTGTGGCTGCCGGCAAAAGCGACAAAGAAACCGTAATCAAGAAAATCGACTACTTCGGAAACCGAAGAGAGAAGGAGACGAGCAAATGTCTACAACTGATCCGGCGAACCTGGCAGGCCAGAGTGAACCGACCCGTCGCCAGTTTCTAAAAGGTGCTGCGGCAGCTTCTGCTGCGTCCTTGTTGAGTCCTTCTCTTTCTGCCGGAGATGTTCATGCCGATGGATCGGACGTGATCCGTGTCGGCTTGATCGGTTGCGGTGGAAGAGGTTCCGGTGCTGCAAACAACTGCGTCTCATCTGCCGATGGCGTCAAGATTACCGCGATGGCGGATCTCTTTCAGGATCGGCTTGATTCGAGCCGTAATAATCTGAAGGGGTTGGGCGATCGCTTCGATGTTCCTGACGAGCGGTGCTTTGTCGGCTTCGACGCCTACCAGCAACTACTGCAGTCGGATGTCGACATGGTCATTCTTGCCACCCCTCCGGGTTTTCGACCGTTGCATTTCGAGGCCGCTGTCGAGGCGGGCAAGCATGTCTTCATGGAAAAGCCGGTAGCCACGGATGGTCCGGGAATCCGCAAAGTTCTGGCAGCTGCCAAGGTTGCGAAGCGTAAGGGGCTTGGTGTGGTGGCCGGAACTCAGCGGCGCCATCAGAAGGGCTACATCGAAACGATGGAGCAGATTCATGATGGAGCGATCGGTGAACTGGTCGGTGGCCAGGTTTACTGGAATCAAGGTGGCCTGTGGGTGGTCAAGAAAACTCCGCAAATGAGTGACATGGAATGGCAAGTTCGTAACTGGCTCTACTTTGCCTGGGCCAGTGGTGATCACATTGTCGAGCAGCACATTCATAATATTGATGTGATGAACTGGGCCTTCGGTGGTCCGCCAGAAAAAGCGCTGGCGATGGGCGGGCGACAGGTCCGTACCGGCCAGGAATACGGACATATCTTTGACCATTTTGCCGTGGAGTATGTCTATCCCGGTGGCGTCAGAACGCTCAGTGAATGTCGCCAGATCGATGGTTGCTGGAACCGTGTTTCCGAGCAGATCATCGGAACCAAGGGGGTGGCGAATCCATCCGGCCGGATCGTTGGTGAAAAGAACTGGAGTGCGCCCGGTGGTGGCCGTAACGCCTATGTTCAGGAGCATAGCGATCTGATCGCTAGCATTCGTAACAACGAGCCGTTGAACGAGGCAGAGCGAGTCGCGATGAGTACCTTGACCGCCATCATGGGACGGATGAGTGCTTACACCGGCAAGGAAGTGACACTCGACTTTGCACTGCATTCTCAGGAGAGTTTACTCCCTGAAAAGTGGGAGTTTGGACCACTGGCGACTCCGGCAGTCTCAGTTCCCGGTCGTAGCGCTCTCATCTGATTGTTGGAGAGGAACTGGAATCTTGGATCGTCGTACTTTTCTCTCGGCCACTGCGCTGGGTTTGATCGGTAGTTCTCTGGGAAAGGGGATGGGGATGACATCATCCGACTTCCTTGGGCGCGAGCCACGGCTCAAAAAGTCCCTCAAGATCGGTATGGTTCAAGCCGGCGACAGCTTGCTGGAAAAGTTCAAGATTCTAAAAGAGCTTGGATACGATGGTGTCGAACTGGATTCTCCATCAGGTCTTGATTGGCGCGAGGTTCTCAGAGCCAAGGCCGAGACCGGGCTCGAGATTCCCGGTGTTGTATGCTCCACGCACTGGGGCAAACCACTTTCTGCAACCGATGAGAAGGTCCGGCGCGAAGGGGTTGAGGGCGTCGAAACGGCGCTCAGAGATTGCCGTCTTTTTGGTGGGACTACGGTGCTGGTCGTCCCCGGGGTTTGCAAGGACGGAGTCTCTTACGAGCAGGCATGGGACCGATCGACCGCTGCACTGCGAGAAGTTCTTCCGCTGGCCGAAGAACTTGGGGTTCGTATCGCATTTGAAAACGTCTGGAATGATTTCATCACCGATGCCGATGAAGCGGTTCGCTATGTCGATCAATTCGAGAGCCCGTGGGTCGGTTGGTATTTTGATACCGGAAATATCGTTCGTTATGGACGTCCACCCGAGTGGGTTGAGAAGCTGGGCTCACGTACCATCAAACTGGATATCAAGGATTATTCGCGTGAGCGGATGAAAAAAGACGGCGTATGGGCAGGCTTTAAATGCAAGATTGGTGACCCCGACTCATCCGTCGAATGGGCTGAGACGATGGCTGCCCTCGATAAAGCTGGGTATCAGGGCTGGGGTTCTGCCGAGGTTTCCGGAGGAGGACGTGAGCGATTGGCCGAGATCGCCAAACGCATGGATGAGGTTTCTTCACGCTAGTCGGCTCGCCGTTTATCCTTTATCATCATTTGTCTAACGTCGCTCTGCCAATGAGACGTTGCTCTGCCAATGAAACGTTCTGTAACTCCTTGTAGGGGGCCTACA
>JBBWWC010000180.1:0-10974 GCA_050256555.1 Planctomycetota bacterium
ACCGTCGTATCTTCATGGGTCAAACCGATCAACGTTTCACAATCATCGATGAGGTCATCTGGCGCATCATGATCCCATAAGCCGATCAAGATACTGCTCAGAAGTGATCCACTTCCCTGTTCACCAGGGCCACAAGCACAACCTCTTGCAGAAGTTCCTCGCCGCAGCCAGCAAGACATCGCCACGTCCACATCTGTAAGACGTTCGATGATTCGGTTCTCGCGCCACAAGGGAACCCAAAAATCGACAATGACACTCGCATCCACCGCTCCTGAGTCGGCAATGGCATCGGCCGCTAACGTGAGTAGCTGTACTGAAGCTCCGTGTTGCCCCTCGGGAAAGTAGCCACTTCGATGACGAACATATCCTTGAACCACTTCGCTACCGAGAGCTCTCATGAAGGTTCGCGAGGATCCAGAATAGGGGAATCCCAATGCACTTCCGATGGCCGCTCCCTGAAGAGATCCACGGAAACGACCAGGCAGTTGTTCCTTCAGCGTAATACTACTCTTCAAGTCTTCTCTCTCGTCTCTTGATCGGAGGCCTCTTCAGAAGCCAATCTGAGTTGATTCCACTGTTGAAGAGTCTGACTCGGGCATCTCTTTCGCCAGATCGGACGAAGATCTCGATACCAACCCAGTCCAACTCCCGCCAGTAATGCTGGAGCTCTAGAAGAAGCGCCGAAATCGCCAGAAACTAGCATCTGCTCCGAGTCGACACTCCACTGCTGGGAACCAATCGCTGCATCGGCGTCATGAATCACCCCGGCCAACGGGGTCTCTCCTTGACGCGGATCGGCCACCTCGATCGATTCTCGATGATACCAGTGATCCCCATGGGGTGACGGAATCACATCTTCGACCGAGGTTCCTGCGACCGGTGGGCCACCGACTCGCCACAGATCAGCACCTTTTTCTTCGAGCAAAACAATTCGTGTGCCCTCCAGAGGTTCTGCCGCCAACCAGAGGCGCGCAGCGCGAGGCGAACTTCCCGCACAAACCCAGGTACCACGAGGAAGACCGGTCTCTCGAACCAGCTCTTCTTGAATCGTTCCGACACGATGGGGACTCGGCAACACCGGTGGGACCTGACCCGAATTGAGCCCCAACGACTCGAGAATCGTCTCGTCCCAATGCTCTCCGGGACTGGTCGCCCGGGTCAATCCACTGGCCCAGGCAAAAGATTTGGTCGTTGCCACGGCACCGGTCCAGCGATAGCGAAGCCAATCCTGAAGGTCGACAATCGACCATAGATTTCGTCCAACAACGGGATATTTTGCGAGAGTGGCACGGAGAACCTCAGCTGGATCCGTTTCTTTTTCATCCAGATCATTCCAGTTGAGGGCTCGCGGCGGGACCGGTTCCAGCTCGGAATCGACAAAGACCAGTCCTGGCTCACAGGAGATTCCGACCGCTGCAATCGATGCCGGACGAATCTTTCCTTCCTGAAGAGCATGGAGTAAAAGTGCCCGGACCGACCGAACCCGTTCATCCGGGTGTATCTCCCACCAGCGCGAAAAGGGCACACTGACGGTTTCCTTGAGATCGGCGATTCTGTGCCCTCGACGATCAATGGCCTGTAGGGCGATCGAATCGCCCTGGAGATCGATACCCAGAAGAGTGCTCACAGGAAACCTCTCTTTCCGGAATCATCGCTTCCGGAGTAAAACGGGGCTTCCCTCGAAGCCTCCTTGCGATCATTCTACCCCACGTGAGACCGCTTCCCAGTGAACCCCTATCTCCCCGATCGATTCTCGTGGTGCGCCTCAGCGCCCTCGGGGATGTGATTCAGGTGCTACCTGCGCTGGAAGCACTGGCACAGCAATTTCCAGCAGCAAAGATCGATGTTGTGACGGAAACCCTCTCCAGCGCTCTTCTTGAGGGCCATCCGAGAATTCACCGGGTCATCGAGCTACCCCGTTCCGCCATCCGCTCCTGCTGGAAAACTCCTGAACGCCGTGGGCAATCCTGGCCGCTGTTCGAAAATTTCGTCCGGCAGCTGCGGCGCGAGAACTACGATCTCCTGGTCGATTGGCAATCCAACTTGCGCTCAGCCCTGGTTCGTATCATCGCTCGATCCCAGCGAGTGTTGGGAATCCATCCCGCCGATGGAGGAGAATTGCCCGGTTGGTGGCCTGGATACCGTCCCGCCAGCGCTGCTTCAGCAGTCAACAAAATTCATCGTGTCGAACGCGCTCTCCATGTCGTCAAAGAACTCGGCTGGCAAGGCTCTCCTCCCTCGGGACAACTCGGAAGTTTCGATTCGATACACATCGAGGGAGATCATGGTCCCAACTCACCGGTACTTCTCCATCCCTTTGTCAGTTCGTTTGGCCGCTTCAAGGAGTGGTCCATTTCTCGCTGGGCACAACTGGCTCGTTCGCTGGCAAAACAAGGTCTGCCCATCTGGATCTCCGGTGGCCCCGATGATCAGGATGGGATCGCCTCGATTGTAAAAATGTCAGGATATGCCGCAGCACCGGCACCGCGGACTCGTGGCTTGCCGGAGCTGACTGCTTTGATCGATCGCTGTCGTGCAGTGGTGGCTGCCGATACCGGAATCCTCCACCTGGCAGCGATTCGTCATCTTCCGGCCATCGGACTCTACGGACCGAAGGATCCGGCCGTTCATGGCCCCTGGGGTGATTCGGCCCGGGTCATCGCAAGTCAGATCGACTGCTCTCCGTGTAATCTCCGTAGCTGTGAACATTCTTTCTGTATGCAATCCATCTCACCGGAATCCGTCGCACAAGAACTTCTCGAGCTTCTCGCCAACGATCACCGTCACGTTGACCCGACCCCTTGATGGAGGGCATCCTGACAACATGAATACAACCACCTCGTCCAGCTATCCGATCTCGGGAAAGACACTCTCGGTCCTGATTCGGAGCATCTTTAGCTCCATGGATCTACGTTACTCCGGTGGCCACCGAGCCATCGACGCCCTGCGAAAGCATGGCAATCTGGTCACGACCTTCTGGCACGAATGGGTCCTGCCTCTTTCTTTCACCCTGCAATCGAATGGCTTCGCCGCCATCACCAGCCAACATCACGATGGAGCCCGCCTCGGTTCAGCCTTGAGAAATCTAGATGTTCAGGTAGTTCACGGATCCAGCTCGCGCGGTGGCATGCTCGGTTTTCAACAACTCGAAGCACTCGCCAGAGAGGGGCTTTCACCGGTCATCTCTGTCGATGGTCCGAAAGGTCCGCCCCGTGAAGCCAAGCAAGGAGCTGCCGCACTGGCGAGAAGACTGCAGATTCCGATGATCCCGCTGGCCTTCGCAGCAGAACATTCGATGAGGCTCAACACCTGGGATCGAATGATTCTTCCAGCGCCCTGGGGAAAGGCGCTGGTCCTGGTAGCCGAACCGGTCATACCGGCGACCGATCGCAAAGGTGACGAAGAAGCAACGCTACGATTGCAGCAATCTCTCAACGCTGCCACCGACCAGGCCAAAAACGACTTCCAGAAACTATGGCGCAAAGGAACCGCAACTTCTCCGGTCGGACACTCCGGACTTATTTCTGCAGGGCGATAAAATCAACATAAGCAGTGAAACGCTTGCCACCGATAAACTGAATTCTGAAATCCGCAACCCGATCCCAGGACACATCTCCCTGGCCTTTGAAATTCTTGAGTGGGATGTCGATCCGTTTCAAACCCTTGTGTGACTTCATCTGCATGATGTAAGCGTTCTTGATCACCTGTACCTGACTGACACCGGCCTCGGAAGTTCCCGGCACCAAAAAAACCAGCTGATACGAAGACCCGCCCCTGGGCATGTTGAGATAGAAAGAGATGGACTTGTAGCCGACCAGGCTACGAGGCAGCCCTTTCACCTTCAGTTCTGTCTGGCCCGGCGCGACCTCCCATTTCAGGGATCGTTTCCCTTCGAGCACAAACTCAGCCTCATCGATGAAGGTCTTGCCATACTTCGCCGAATACCTCTTCGAGACTCTCTCAAAATCTTCCAGGACCTGGAACAACTTACGCTGTAGTTCCGTGACAAACTTCTTGTATTCAGCTCCGATGGGCGTTGGCGCAAATTTCAGATAGTTCTTCTGAGCAATCCTGTAGGCAGCACTCTCCTTGCCTCCAGAAGCTTGCTTCCTGAGGGCGGCCAATTCGTTGGCACCTTCCGTACCGCCGAGCCATAGATCAACATGTGATCTCGTGTCTCGATTCTTGGCCTGCTTGCGTGCGTCCTTGAACTTCTGGTAAGCAGTCTTGTAATCACCCGCTTCATAAGCGGCCTTGCCGGCTGCGAAAGACTCTGCGCCCTCAGATTTTTTCCAAGAAAGCTCGGGGGCGTCTTGCGCTGACAACGATACCGACAAAAGCAGCGCCACAAGAAGCAAAAGCCCGGAACAAACGACAGTGGAATTGATTTTCATTCAAGTACCTTCCCAGAGGATCTCGACTGTAATTCCAGAAACCGAGGAATGAATCCACAGTTGCCGGACATCTTAGAGTCCATGCCCTTCACCCTCAACCGGCTATCGAACGACGGCGTATTCGTCGTTCGGCAATTTCTGGGGTGGTATGCCAGCGCTGGTGCATCCATGGCCACTGTGATGGATTCCTGCGGATGGCTCGCTCGATGGAAGCATTGATCTTGAGGGTCATCTGTTCAATAGCGCTCGATTCATCTTCAACCACAGCGGTCGGAAAAATCGGCTCGTCGACCTCAACGTGATATCCATCATTATCACGAATCAAATAGAAAAAGAGCACCGGAGCACCGGTTTGCATCGAAAGCCGTGCCGGAGCAACACTGGTGTGCGCAGGTTGACCAAAAAACGGTACGAAGATTCCCTGCATCCTATGAATGTCGAGATCGGTCAACATCGAAAGAACTCCACCTTTTTGCAGGATACGAATCGACTTCATGAGAGTTTCATCCTGATAAACCAGCTGGCAACCAAGTCGTGAGCGAATCGCGGCGATGAAGTCCTGTTGAAGCGGATCCTTGTACTTTTTCGCCATGAATGCGCTGTTGCCTGGATACGTTCTACCAATCAGCGCAGCAGCCAGTTCCCATGAACCAATGTGAGCCGAGACAAGGATAACGCCCTTACCGGCGCTACGAAGTTTTTCGATCGTCTCATGGAGTGTAGCAAATCCTTTGATGGAGACTCTACCCCTGGCCGCCCTCTCGCTGGTCGTAGTTCTCAGATGATCGCGACTCTTCTTTGACAGAGAAATCGATTCCAGAACCGTCTCCCCCATCTGCATGAAACAACGGCGTGCGATTCGGGCCCGGGTCCTTTTGCCCATCGCTGAATCGAGGTGACGAAGATTCTGACAGGTCTTGCGTCGCTCTGTTGCCAGAAAAACCCAACCCAAGCGTCCCAGCATTCGACCAAGAGACCGAGCGGACTCGATGGGAAGCCAGCCCATCGCCTCCACAATCAAAATGGCGACAAAACGAAGCGGCCAAGATAGGATCTTTTCGACGAAAACAGGCAACGATTCTCCTTCAGGAGAAAGATATCACTGATTGCGAGCGGCGGAAATGGGACAGCAATAGTGGAGATACGATCCACTTGATAGTAAACTGGACTGGTACAGAGCCACTTTGTAGAACAAGAGTGCGCGACGACAACGAATGAGATTAGGAATACCCAGATGATTCATGTCACAGAAACAGCAAGCCTTGAAATCCAACGTCTGGTCCAGGAAAAGGACTCGGACGAAAAAGGTGGATTACGTCTTTATGTCCAGGGCGGTGGTTGTGCCGGAATGTCTTACGGAATGGATATCGTTGCGGAAGCCGGCGAAAAGGACCGTGTCTTTGAAGTCGGAGGAGCGAGGGTCATCGTGGATCCCAAGTCGTGGCTATTTCTCAACGGCACCACTGTCGATTTCAAAGAATCGTTGATGGGACGCGGGTTCGTGTTCGAGAACCCCAATGCTTCTGGATCCTGTGGCTGCGGTACATCTTTCAGCATGCAAGATCAGCAACAAGGCGCAGAGACTGCTGCGACGGAAGACTAGCTCAGCCGGCAAAAACATCCCCGAGCATGGCATCTACATCGGGCGGTGAACTCTTGTGGCTATCGAGAGCTCTTTGGGCAGCAGCTTCAACCTCGGCCTCGACTTCCTTCTCAAGAGATTCCAGCGCTTGTATCGGCTCCCCGTCAAAGATTCCTGGCCGTGTCTTCAGCCACTCTTCATAGCAACCAATCGGTTCCCGATTTGCCCAGTACTCGAAGATATCCTGCTCGAACAACTCACGGGCCTCGGCCTCATCGTGAGTCGCATGACCACCAAACCGAAAGGTCCGCGCCAGAATGATCACCGGCCCATCCCCGGCCAGGCAAATCTCGCGAGCTTGCAAAACCTTGGCATGAACATCGACGATGTGATTACCGTCGCACTCCAAACCCACTATCCCGTAGGAAGAAGCCATCGCCTGAAGACTGCTATCGAGTCGTTGATCCCTGGGAGTTCCCAGAGCCACTGCGTTATCCTCCACGATGACAATCAACGGCAAGGACCGGCTTGAAGCCAGCGATAAACCTTCGTGAACCGCTCCGGTACGTGTCGATCCATCTCCAACCCATGTCAGTGCTACATTCGATTTTTTCTCGAGTTGGAATGCCAGTGCAAACCCACAACAGACAGGAACCAGATCACCGACGTGACTGATCGGAGCCACCACCCCATGCGCAAGATCTCCGAAGTGCAAATCACGCCCCTTGGTAATTCCATCGCCTGTCGCAAGATAAGAACGGAAAGATTCCTCGAGAGGAATACCACGCTCAAAAGTGGCTGCAGCATTGCGAATCATCGGACCGACAACATCCCCATCGCTGAGTGCATGACAGGCTCCGACTGTGACCGCTTCCTCTCCGCAGCCGAGCCAAGCTTTGGTGATGACTCCCGTCTTGACCCACCGTTTCAAGGTGATGTCATGAAGCCGTGCTCTGACCAGCCCTTGATACAGACGTTTGAGTCCAGCAGAGCCGAGGTCGTTGATACTGCTAGCAAGATCGGATTCTTCCATCTTCTGACCATAGGCTGTCATGACGGCTGGATCGGCCTGCCACTGCTGGTATTCGGGCGGGTCATAAGCCTTGTATCGCTTCATCGTATCGAATCCTCTCCGAGCCAGTTCTGGATCACTTCCAGCACCTTTACCGCATCCGGATGAGGTCCGGCAAAGGGATGCGTCAGACCAAAGGTGTGTCCTGCTCCATCGATGATGACTTTCCGACTCAATGCTGGACTCACTTGAGCCAGAAGTCGTGTGGCAGCAGCGGATTCGACCGCCTCATCACCATCTCCATGAATCGCCAGAACCGGAACTCCGGACTCTTTCAGCGCCAACGGTGCTGAATATCGGTCCCCCTGCTGGAAGTAATCCTCCAGCACCTCAACATCTTGATGAAGTACCTCTCCGGTACGGGCATTGACGATCTCTCGACGACCTGTCGCTCGCCACTGGTCGATCTCCCCATCGGAAAGGCGAAGGAGATTTTCTGGTGTCCCCAGGGTGATCACGGACTTGACGTCTGCGTGATCACGAGCGGAAAGCGCTGCGATCAATCCTCCGCGTGAATGTCCCATCAAAACCGCAGGGTCGTGGGACAGTTCTTCATGATTCAAGACAGCCAGAACATCTTCGACATCATGCGCAAGTGTCTGGCGTGCAAAACGCTCCGGCTCATCGAAGCTATCGAGCGAAGATCCAACACCGCACATCGAGGGATTCATCCGAAAAACACGATATCCTGCAGCGGCCAGTTCTGCACAGAACCACGGCCAACCACCCCAGTCCTTGAAACCCTTGAATCCAGGAATGAAAACGATGCTCGTGATTCCTGCGGGTTGCTCGATCGGGCTGTCGACGGAGATTCGCACCCGTCGGTCACCCGTGACAGAAATCTCAAACTCACGACTACCGATCGCTGCCGACATCATTGACCATCCCGACCAACAGTCGGCCCTATCTTCTCGATCACTTGGTCCAGCGAGATCTCCAGCTGCAAGCCCTCCTCCATCGATCGGAACTGGACTGTACCGGATTTTTGTTCATCCGCACCGATGACGATCACGAACGGGATGCCACTTTTCTGGGCAAACTGAAGCTGTTTCTTGAGTTTTGCTTCTCGCGGATAAACCAGCGTTGCGATTCCGGCGGCACGTAAAGCGGACGCCGCCTGAAAGCTGGCGCCGACCAGTTCTTCCGAAAACAGGGCCACCATCACATCTGCCGGCTGGCTGCGAGAAT
This sequence comes from Planctomycetota bacterium, assembly GCA_050256555.1. Taxonomy (GTDB): domain Bacteria; phylum Planctomycetota; class UBA8108; order UBA1146; family UBA1146; genus UBA1146. The sequence goes on from JBBWWC010000180.1 coordinate 8,237, forward strand.
CGAGCAACTCAAGCTCCTTGAGAGCAGAAAAGAGACGATCGATGCCAAGACTGATCCCAATCGCTGGCAAATCTTTACCCGAAAACATCCCGACCAGACCGTCATAGCGACCACCACTCATGACCGATCCATAACCGGGAAGCGCTCCAAGAAATGTCTCGTAAACAAGTCCCGTGTAGTAACTGAGTCCCCGAGCAATCGAAGGATCGATAAAACAATGGTCCGCAACGCCAGCCGCTTCAAGAACATCAAGAACGGAGCTCATCCGCGCCAGCGAATCGACCGCTTCCTGATCACCACCGAGAGCATCCTCGAGAATTTTCAACGCTTGCCGAGAATCACCCGGATCCGCCAACACCATCCCCAAGACCTTCTCAACACCTGCCTGATCGATGCCAGGGATCTTGCCGACCTGTTCGCGAAAAGAATCCGCTCCGATCTTGTCGAGCTTGTCGAGCAATCGAAGGAAGGCAACTTCACCATCAGAGCCGAGTCCTGCCAGGCGGCAAAAGGCACTGAGAATGCCACGGTGATTGATACGAATTCGATAGTCCTCGATGCCCAACCCGGCCATCACCGCGCAACCAATAACGAGCATCTCTGCATCGGCTGCCGCTGAATCGGCTCCGACCAGATCTACATCGCATTGCATGAACTCACGAAAGCGTCCGCGCGCCGGTTTTTCGGCTCGCCATACCGGCGCAATCTGGTATCTACGAAAGGGCAAGCTGATCTCACCATGTTCGGCCAGAACCCGCGCCAGCGGCACTGTCAGGTCATAACGCATTGCGACGTCACGATCTCCATTGTCGCGGAAGCGATAGAGAAGCATTTCGCCCTCCTCGCCATACTTTCCGAGAAGCACCTCGGAGTACTCGAGAGCGGGAGTCATCAGTGGCGGATAACCATGATTTTCGAAGACCTGCTGAACCGACTGGATCATTCGATCCTTCTGCAGCATCTCCTCTGGCATGTAATCGCGAAACCCTTTAAGGCACTGGACCTTCATCGCTCCTCCATCCTTCGACGGCCCCACTATCGGGAGCGGGCACCAAACTCGCAAGGGGAAGCGATCAACCCAGTAGCCCGAGATTCTTGCCGACCTCCGAAAAGACGGCGATGGCATGGTCGATCTGGTCGGTTTCATGGCCTGCAGAGATCTGGACCCGGATCCGGGCCTGTCCCCTCGGAACCACCGGATAAGAGAACCCAACCACGAAAATGCCCTTTTCGTTCATCGCCTGGGCCATCTCCATCGTCCGACGTTCGTCACCGATCATGATCGGAACAATCGGATGGATTCCCGGAGCGATATCAAAACCGGCGGAGGTCATCCCCTCGCGGAATCGAAGGGTGTTCGATTGACTCTTCTGGACACGTTCCGGTTCGTCATCAATCAGGTCGAGAACTCGAATTCCAGCCATCGTGATCGCCGGAGCCAGGGTATTGGAAAAGAGATAAGGTCTCGATCGCTGACGTAAGAGTTCGATCATCTCCTTACGACCGGTGGTAAAACCACCACTGGCTCCACCGAGCGCTTTCCCTAACGTACTGGTGATGATGTCGACTCGATCCTGAACACCAAAATGTTCGGCAGTCCCACGACCCGTTTTTCCGATGAAACCGGTCGAATGGCTGTCATCGACGACCAGAATCGCACGATGCTCATCGCAAAGCGCTGCAATCTCATCGAGTCGAGCCAGATCACCGTGCATGCTAAAGACTCCGTCGGTCACAACCATCCGAGTCCGGGCATTACTGGCTTCTGTCAGACAGCGCTGCAGGTCCGCCATATCAGAATGGAGATAACGAAAACGACCTGCCTTACAAAGCCGAACTCCATCGACGATCGAGGCGTGATTGAGCTCGTCAGAGATCACTGCATCTTCAGCGGTCAATAACGTCTCAAAGAGACCACCATTCGCATCGAAACAGGAGGTGTAGAGGATGGTGTCTTCGGTCGCAAGAAACCGAGAGATTCTCGCTTCCAGCTGCTTGTGAATATCCTGCGTACCACAGATAAATCGAACCGAAGAGAGTCCGAAACCGTGGCTATCGAGAGCTCCACGTGCCGCATCCAGGATGGCCGGGTGACTTGAGAGTCCCAGATAATTATTTGCGCAGAAGTTGAGCGCCTCACCACTATCGGTCGAAATCTTGGCGCCTTGTGGGCCCGTGATGAGTCTTTCAGCTTTCCACAGCCCGGCATCTTCGATCTGCTGTAACTCCGCGACAAATCGCTCTCGGTCGGAAAACATCTACGATCCTCTCCGGATCATGGCTATTCGGGAACTCCACCCGGATAAAGGATGATCTTGCCGCACTCGCCCCGCTGAATCAGATCAAATGCAGTTTCGAAATCTTCGATCGCCAATTTGTGCGTCACGATCGGCGAGAGATCCAGTCCTGCTTCCAGCAACCGGGCAGTGTCATGCCAGGTATCCCAAACCTTGCGACCAAGAATCCCCTGTACCCGTGCGCCCTTGAAAATGATGTCGCGCGAAACATCGATGGAAATCCGATCAGATGGGACTCCAAAGAAACGATAATCGCCTCCACGACTAAGACATCTCAAACCATCCTCGATCGCCTTCGGATTACCAGACATCTCCAGTACCACATCGGCTCCACGACCATCCGTGAGTTCATGCATCTTCGGAACCAGGTCACACTCCAGCGGATTCAACACATGATCAGCGCCCAGTTTTCGCGCCAGAGAAAGCCTGTATTCCTGAACG
>JBBWWC010000181.1:0-23542 GCA_050256555.1 Planctomycetota bacterium
AGGCCGAGCGACACGCAGATGGCAAAGTTATTCATCAAGCTGCGGAATGCTGCACCTTCTTTATGCATATCGAGGGAGATCTCTCCAATGGAGCCGTCCTCGTATTCGCCGGTACGCAGGTAAACCTTATGACCTCCGACGATCGCCTTCTGGGTGTAGCCGCCACGTCGATGCGGCAGTTTGCGACGACGTGCCAGGTATCGATAGATGACCTTTTCGACCTGCTCTGGCAAGTTGGTTGTGATCTCTGGTAGCTCTGATTCATCGATCTCTTCACCCCAGGAGGAGAGCGGCTGCGAGAGTTTGCTTCCATCCCGGTAAAGAGCGACCGCCTTGAGCATCGATTTCCAGCCAAGATTATATGAATCCCTGACATGATTGATGGTGGTCTCTGTCGGCATGTTGATGGTTTTGGAGATCGCTCCAGAGATGAAGGGTTGGGCGACTGCCATCATCAAGATATGTGCCTCGGGACGGATGAATCGCTGTCCGATTCGGCCGCAACGATTGGCACAGTCGAAGATGGGTAGATGCTCATCCTTGAGATGCGGTGCCCCTTCGATCGTCATCGTTCCGCAGACGTACTGGTTGGTTTTTTGAATCTGCTCTGAAGTGAAGCCTAATACCTGGAGAGGGTTCGTGGCCCACTGCGCCAGTGCATCGCCGGACAGCCCGAGCGTTTTCTCGGCGAAGTTTTCACCCAGCAAATAATCGTTGAAGGCATATTGCAGATCAAATGCGCTTTCCAGAGCGGACTCGATCTTGGCAATCGACGCATCGTCGAATCCGACCTTGCGGAGTGCATCGTGATCAATCTCTTCGGCCCCTCTGAGCGAGCTATGCCCGACTGCGTACTTCGAGATTTCATCGATTTGAGTTTCTGAGTAACCCAGCTTACGTAGTGCTGGTGGGAGACTCTGATTGATGATTTTGAAGTAACCACCTCCGGCAAGTTTCTTGAACTTGACGAGTGCGAAGTCGGGTTCAATTCCAGTCGTGTCGCAATCCATGACGAGACCGATGGTCCCGGTCGGGGCAATGACCGACACTTGCGCATTGCGATAGCCGTACTCTTCTCCCCATTCCAGTGCCTCAACCCAGGAACTCTTGGCGGCCTCAACCAGGTAGTCGGGGCAGTGCTGGGAATCGAGTGGGGTGGGGAAGACGGAGAGTCCTTCGTACTCGTTCGATGGAACATCAAAGGCTGCATTTTTGTGGTTGCGAATGACCCGCAGCATGTCGGCCTTGTTGCGTGAGTAATTGGGGAAGGGCTTGAGCTCCTTCGCCATCTCTGCACTGGTGGCATAGGACTGGCCGGTCATGATCGCAGTGATCGCACTGCAAATGCCTCGACCTTCTTCGCTGTCGTAGGGGATTCCCAGCCGCAGTAGAACTGTTCCGAGATTTGCGTAACCGAGGCCCAGGGTTCTGTATTCGTAGGAACGACGGGCAATCTCTTCGCTCGGATAGGAAGCCATGAGCACGCTGATCTCGAGAACGACGGTCCAGATCCGGGTGGCGTGACGGAAAGCCGCAACATTAAATTTTCCATCTTCATCGAGAAACTTGACCAGGTTCAAGGACGCAAGATTACAAGCAGTGTCGTCGAGGAACATGTATTCCGAGCATGGATTCGATGCGTTGATACGACCGTCTTTGGGGCAAGTGTGCCACTCATTGATGGTGGTATCGAACTGGATCCCAGGATCGGCACAGGACCAGGCTGCTTCAGCGATTTGGTCCCACAGTTCGGTGGCGGGGATGCTGCGAATGACTTCGCCATCGGTGCGTCCAAGAAGATCCCAGTTTTCACCATTGTTCAGTGCATCAAAGAATGCATTGGGAACGCGGACGCTGTTGTTGGCATTCTGACCGCTGACGGTTTGATAGGCGGCACTTTCCCAGCCGATGTCAAACTCATCAAACTCGATGGCGAGTACGCCTTGGTCTGCCAGTTGCAAGATTCTTTGGATGGAAGGTTCCGGAACGGATGATTTCCGGGCAGCGATGATGGCCCTGGCAAGACTCGTATTACTCTTGGGATCGGTGTTGGTTGCGCGTGCGGTTTCATCGCCGTTGTGACAAGCAGCGAGGATGGCCTGGAGATTCTGAGCACAGACTTTCGAACCCGTAACGAGTGCTGCGACCTTTTGCTCTTCGCGCATCTTCCAGGTCACGAAATCTTCGATGTCCGGGTGATCCAGGTCCAGGCACACCATTTTGGCGGCCCTGCGTGTGGTTCCTCCCGACTTGATGGCTCCTGCAGCGGCATCTCCTATTTTCAGGAAGGACATCAGTCCGGAAGAACGGCCGCCTCCAGAGAGAGGTTCGCCGATCCCACGGAGAGCGGAGAAGTTAGAACCTGTGCCGGAGCCGTATTTGAAGAGACGCGCTTCACGGGTCCAGAGGTCCATGATGCCACCTTCGCCGACCAGGTCATCTTGCACGCTCTGGATGAAACATGCATGAGGTTGCGGGCGTTGGTAAGCACTGGTGGAGCGCTTCAGCTCACCAGTATTCGGATCTACATAGTGATGACCCTGGGGCGGTCCTTCGATGCCATAGGCCCAGTTGAGTCCGGTGTTGAACCATTGCGGAGAATTGGGCGCACACATCTGACCCGCAAGCATGTAGCACAGTTCGTCATGGAACGCGCGTGCATCATCGGATGAGTCGAAGTAGCCATGTTCGAATCCCCAATGAGTCCAGCAACCAGCAAGTCTGCCGAAGGTTTGTCGACAATCAGTCTCACCTCCGAGAATGGCATTGCCATCATCGTCGAGGAGTGGCTTCCCATCCTCATCGAGTTGTGGGACTCCAGCTTTGCGAAAGTACTTTTGTGCCAGAACATCGGTGGCGACCTGACTCCAGTCGTCTGGAATCGTGATGTTGTCTTGATGGAAAACAACGGTGCCATCCGGATTCCTGATTTCCGACTCGCGTTGAGTCATCTGGAAACTGGAATATGGGCTCTGTCCTTTTGTTGTGAAACGGCGTTCGATCTTCAACTCGTATCCTCTCTGAATCTTCCCTCGTGCAAGTGTGTGATTCTTTCCATGGAATCACCCCCGGTGTGCCGGGTTTTTTACACGTTTCCTCTTCTTTTCTTCTCCGCAAAATCGAGCCACCACGTGACTGTTGCGGCGTCAAGACAGCGATTCGACTTCGCGAAAGCTGTCTTCGAACAGTGCTTGCTGACACAGTCGTGGGACGACGATTTCCGAGTGGCGTTCCCGGTGAAAAAACAGGGTGGGGTCAGTTCTGGAGGGGAGTCTCCTCTTCCAACGATGCAGCGACAATCGGATCCCTTCTCATTCATTACATTTTCTTGCTGGAGCAAGAAAACCGATGAACGAAAAGCGCCCGACTCGTTCTGCTCAGAACCAGGATTGTTCGCGACTTCTTTTCCCACCGACCGTGCAGTGAGAAGAGATTTCACATTCACTCTTGCCGTTACAGTGCTGATTCACGACCGAAAGTTTCGCTCGCAAGTCAGTCTGACGAAAGAGTTTCTCTCCGAGGTTCGATCGTGCCAGAAGTTTCATCCAGCACGCGGAAGTTCGAATCCACTCTCGTCGGCTTGGTTCGTTCAAACAGAGGTGCTTTCCACCTGGACGAACAAAGCCTTAACCCTCAAACCATGTCTAACCAAAAACGTCGGACGACTCGGCGTCGGACGATCCCACATGCTTCAGCATGCGACACTCACTGTCCGCTTCCCCTCTCTTCAACTAGTGAAGCGGATCTTTTCCCCCTAGATCTATACGACAAAATTTCGCAAAGATCCCCCGAGGTCATCGCCGATCATCGGCGATAGACCTTGTCGATGAAACCGAATGTAAAAATGGCGAAGAAACTTGTGCAGCATATTGGAACTTCCGAAAAAGTCAGAGATCCAAACATTCCTGTACTGCTCTTCGAGCCCACCTCTCCAGAGCCAGCGATGAAGCTTTTTCTGGAAGTGTGGGCCGCACCATATCTAGGGGGGCGGGGGTTATCAATGCCCAACCTGTGGTCATTTAGAAGATAGTCCACAGGAGCTCGAAAACGACACACTGGCTCTGTGTTGTGGGAAAATTGGGGAGAAATTGAAGCGGGATTTCGAATCTTACGGCTGACGCTGGTCCTGCTTGTCGACAAAAAGGGGACCCGGCCAGGATCCAGGGGGGGATTAGGGGAGACCTCTTGCTGCGGGGGAGGCGTGGATCCGGGCCGGGTTCGGGGGATTTGCTCTATTCTGAAGCTGGTCGGGTGGATTAGCCGTTACAGCTCAGTCCGTCCGTGGTTGGATCAGAACCGGCGGATGGATAGGGAGCAGGGGGGGGATTGGATCCTTGGTAAAGAAACTCAAACAGGTCGATCGGGTCGGACAGATTGACCATTCCATCGTCGTTTACATCGGCGGCATCGAGACATGCGGGTGTGGTTCCACCACCGGTTAGCCACAGTTGCAAGAGACTTCCATCGGTGACATCAAGACCACCATCTCCGTTGACATCGCCACGGAGAAAAGTGACTTCGCCAACGCTGTCGTCATTGTCATCGTTGTCACCATTACCGTTGTCATCATTGTTGCTATTACCGGAGTCTTCGTTGTTGCCGGGATCGGTACTCGGTGAAGAGCCACCGCTGTTGACAGTTAGAGTACCTTCGATCAACTCCGGATTGGCAGAGGTTCCAGAGATCACGAACGTGTTGTCTGTCACCGCAGAAGTGTTGGCCGCATAGCCATTCTCTGGACCAAAAGTGTAGTCACCAGAGGGAGTCGAGTTGTCGATGGAAACGATGGCTCGCGCCACTTCATGATTGCTTCCAGACGTCAGTACCTGTCCATCGAACGGTGGCAGAAGGTCCATGATCACTGCAACAATCGTGACACCGTTGTTGTTATCGATGTTGGGTAACTCGAAGTCGATTGAGCCAGCGATGTCGGTTCCTTCAGAGGAGATCGTCGAGATCTGCATCACCTGGGGGTCGTATTTCAAGACCAGGGTCCAGCCCTGTAGATCCGATTCGCAATCGATGTAGGTCGAGAAAGGAACACCCGTATCGCCAGCATTGGCGGCGATATCGTCGACATGGATCCGGTTGGCGAGGGGGAGATTGAGCGGCTCTCCTCGGTTGAGTTCCCAGTTACCGTTACTTTTTTCCAGCGCAACATCGAGGGCTCCGTCCCCGTCGGCATCTCCGAAACTCATGGAACGGATCTGTTCGGCATGGGCGAGCCCGATCGGCTGAGCAAAGTTTCCATCTCCGATGCCCTGAGCGAAGTGCAGACCGCTGCCAGCGGGATCTGGTGTCAGGACATCGAGAAATCCATCACCATTCCAGTCGATGAGTCTGGCGCCTTGCGTTGCGACTCCGTCAAAAAGAACTCGAAGCGAGAAGTTCAGATCACCATCGGGCAGTAGTGCCGAAGGCGTATCACTGCCACCGGGGATCAGAAGAAGATCACGGAGACCATCTCCATCGAGATTGCCGACGACGATATCGGTCGAGGCGGCGTAGCCGAGCACTGTTCCGGCGGATTCAAAAGTACCGGAATCGCTACCGGTCAGGATCAGGATCGATCCATCGGTTTGAACGACAGCCAGATCGATGATGTCATCTCCATCGAGGTCGGAGGCGACCGGAGACCCGAGTGTCGCAGCAGAGTCGAGCTGAGCTTGCTGATTGAGTGGAGTGTTTTCGGATCCCCACAATACGGAGAGTCCTTCTGATCCACTGGCGAGAAGGTCGGTGATTCCATCGGAATCGGCATGAGCTGCGACGATCTTGGTGGAGAGGGTGGCCAGATTGATCTGGACCGGATCCTCCAGCGGGATGGCGATGCTGAAGGAACCCCTCAGCAGGTAGATGCGTTCTGCGGTGGCCCCAAGGCAAACCAGATCGACGCGACCATCGCCGTCGAAATCACCGACGGCGGCCCCGGCGAGCGGTTCCGGAAGGGTCCAGCTGTTCGAGTTTCCGAGACCAGAGGGGGTCGAGTCCTGTAGTTCGACGATTCCGTTGCCTCCGACCACGGCCCATTCATCGATCCCATCCGCATCATAATCGAGGAACACGATGGTCCCGGACGCCAGTGAAGTTCCTGAATCTAGCGGAACGCCGGGCCATTCGGAGCCGAGATTACGGACAGTTGCGGCGAGCAAGATTTGATCGAGCGCAGTTCCATCGAGTCCGAACAGGCCGTCACCGATGGCCAGACTGATTCGTTCCCCGGCGAGGAACGGACGATCGGAAACGACTTTCAGGGTGTCGATACCGGTCAGTACATCCTGCAGGTTGATATTTCTGGTTCCAGAACGTGAGCCTTCTACCACTACCGAGGCGCCGGTGGCTGCGAACGGATCATAGGGGCTGGTGAAGGTCGGTTGCAGGATGGCGGTCGGGGATGCAGTGTTGCTCTCGATCGATGGATTCATCGATGCGACCACGAAACCGGATCCGGGCGGAACGACGATATTTGACTCGACGTTAAAACTCCAGGAGTAGGCTTTGAGTGATTTTCCCGATTGAGATCGAATCGACGAGGCCAGACTGACCGTGATGTTTTCATTGCGAAACAGTGGCACTAGAGTCGTGAAGATGACGTTGGTTTCGCTGCTGCTGAGACGGAACAGACCAGAGATGGCGCCACTTTCGGTGCCCGTCACGACGAAGCTCTCCGTAGTTACGGATGCGAGATCCATCTTGTGATCGAATCCGACTTCAATTTCGAAGAATTCGAGAGGGTTCACCGTGGTCAGTGATCCCGCCGTCGGGAATACGGAAGTCACTTCAGTCTTGATGGGGGCGCAGCCGGCCACGGCTACGACCAACAGGATGATGAGGTTTCTCATGGTCTTGATCTCCAATCCAATCCAATACAATCCGTCTCTACCGTGGCAAGGGCTGGGCCCATTGCCAGGTAAATCCACCCCAGCCGCTCTAAGCTGCTGCATAATATCGTTTTAGGGATTTTGTGGTAGGGGGGGCTTTGTCTGCCTACCATCGAGCAGTCGGTTCGAAGAAGGGACGTGTTGTCATCCATCTGGACGAAACAACCGCTGGTCGCAGAGATCACGAGGGTGATTTACCCGGGGAATGGAGTTTCCCGGCCGTAGAAGCCAGTTCGACGGTGGATCTTCACGTGGTGGTGATCGATCACCGGGACTCCTTCACGTACAACCTGGTTCAGTCCCTTTCTGCTGCTGGAGCAAGGATTTCGGTTCGGTTGGCCGAGACTCTCACCATCGATCAGCTCGAGCAGTTGTCACCGGATCGTCTGTTACTATCGCCCGGCCCTGGATCACCGGCACGGGCCGATTTCGCCCGTCAGGCGCTGGAGCGCTATCGAGGTCAGATCCCGATTCTAGGGGTTTGCCTCGGCCATCAGGTGATCGCATTAAGCCTTGGCGCTTGCGTTGAACCGACCGGAACTCCCGCCCATGGCAAGGCGGAGCCGGTTTTTCATGATGGATCGGGGATTTTTCGCGGCGTACCCAACCCCTTTGCAGCGGCCCGCTATCATTCGCTGGCCGTATGCCCCGAGAATCTACCGAAAACGCTTCAGGTGGTCGCCAGGAGCGAATCGGGAATGGTGATGGGGGTCGGCGTCGCTGGTGAGGCGACCTGGGGTCTGCAATTCCATCCAGAGTCCTTCCTCACTCCCGCTGGAAACCTCATCCTGTCATCCTTCCTTTCCGGAATTGTTTGCGAGGAAGATCTGGATCGACAGGACTTCGAGAGGACTGATAGTCATGCTCACTGACACCTCAGGATCGCTGGCATGGAGAGTTATCGAGCGATTCTATTGCTCGAGATTGGTTTTTTCGTCGGTCCATGACCGCTATGAAGAAATCGTTCAGAGTTACGTCGAGAAGTTTGACCAGCCGCGCGAGGAGATTCGTCTGGCGCCACGAGAACTGGTCGAGTTGCTTTCCACCCAGGATCTAGAAAAACTTCGCGATCACTATTTGATGCCTCTCAAGCAAGCCTGTCACCGTCTCTTTCGGACCGAGGACAGTACCGATTTTCTTGATCGACTCGTCAATGATATCTTCCATGAGTTGAGCATCCTCAAGGAGGAGCACTACAATGTTTTGACCTATGGTGCTGATGATGCCGGTGGCAATTCAAATCCAGGACGCGATTTGCAACAGGAACAGAAGGCGATTCTCGACGAGGTGCACGAAATGTTTCCGCAAAAAGTGCATCGGATTGCGCACCTCTATGATGTCGGAACGGCAGCACTGGAAGCATTACTACATCGCTGGAAGGAAGATCCGGTACTGGTTCGTAGCCTGTTTCTTCAACGCGATCGTTTCGTTAAAGAGTCTTACGTTGAGGGGCTTTGTTACTTTTACCGATTGATGTACGGAGCCGACAATGCCTGGGAGGGATACAGGATTGTGGGAGATTCATTTCTTGCCTCTGGTTTCACTACCCATGCTTACACCGCCTATTCCGAAGGGCTTGAGAGCTTGTCGCATACGGCAGTGAAGGAGCAAGACCTGGAATCGGTTCGTAGCGATTTTCTTGACTCGATGGCCAGTACTCAGGGGGCCGAGGATTTTCCCAATAGTGACCAGAAGGAGTCCGAAGCATGACCCAGGATGGATATTTTTCCGATCGCCTTGCGGCACGAATCGAACAGGTCGAGAGTCGATTGGTGGTCGGCATTGATCCCCGTCTCGATCGTCTTCCGGCGGCCATCAGTGCCGACGATCCGGAGCAAGCTCTCTGTGCTCTGGGTCAAGGAGTGATTGAGGCGGTTGCCGAGCATGCGGCGGCAGTGAAGCCGCAGATCGCTTTCTTCGAACGTTATGGCTGGCGTGGCTGGCGCGCTCTCGAGGTGGTTTGCCGCAGTGCTTCCGAGCGTGGCATCCCGGTGATTCTCGATGCCAAGCGCGGCGACATCGGCTCGACCGCTGCGGCTTATGCCGAGGCTTTGCTGGGTAACGAAGAGGGAACCCCCGGTCCTTATGTCGATGCTTTGACGGTCAATCCTTATCTCGGTTCCGATTCGCTGGAGCCATTTCTGGAGCCTGTTCGTGATCGCGGTAAGGGAATTTTCGTGCTGGCGCGAACTTCGAACCCGGGAGGCGGAGAGTTCCAGTGTCGTGATGGTGACACGGTGCCCATCTTCGAGCAGGTGGCTCGCGCTGCACAGGGCTGGGGCGAAGGTTCGACCGGAGAGTGCGGTTTCCATGGCGTCGGACTGGTCGTCGGAGCGACCTATCCCGATGAGATCAGTCGGGTTCGGCAAGCCGCTCCCGGTTCGGTCTTGCTGATTCCTGGTGTCGGAAGTCAAGGCGGAAGCATCGAAGCGTTGGCCCCGGCTTTTGACGAGAATGGTCTCGGAGCGGTGGTCAATTCGAGCCGCGGAATCGTTCAGGCGTTTGAAAAAGATCGACAGCGACCGTGGCAGGAGCTGGTCGAGGAGGCGGCCCGGGAGACGCGTATGGCACTTCAAGGGGTCAGTTCGGCCTGATCGCGTCGTTCGGCCCGATAAACTTGATTCGATCGCTTTGCCGATCCTCGCCCAATCCTGGTCGCACCTTCACGCCTGAAATCGGCTCCGATGGTATCTTTCTTCGGGGCTTTTTTGGTTCCCTGTACCGTTGCCGGTGCCGCTCCTTCGAGGGCGGGAGGAGGAACCGTGGAGTGTCCGCCACACGCCACTGACAAATCTGTGAGCCGATTTCCGCCGTTGCCATCGACGGCCAGGTCGGTGGCTGAACTGCTGATCTTGCAACCGGTTCCTCTGGCCACATTTCCGACCGATCAACCGGTTCCGATTCCACTGTATTTGAAACTCGATGGCGATACGGTTCTGTGTCGCCGTCCCGGAGAGATTTTCGATGCAGTGTTACGGCGCCACATTCTCGAATCGGGTAAGGATCGATTGTGGACTCCAGCCGCAGTGCGACCCCAGTATCTGCAACATCTACAATCGCTGGTTCTCGGTCATCTGCGACAGCAGGGAGGCGGGGCTGATGATCCCCTGTCGCTACTGGCGCCATGGTTGGATTCGATTCAGCACGTAAATCCGCAAGTTCTCGAGCGCGCCTGGCGCACTGCTTTTTACGGTCTACACCTGGCTGAAGGGGCCGGCCTTGCTGGCTCGACATTGTGCCAGCAGGTTGTTCTGGGTCTGTTGTTGCATGAGATCGAGGTCGAGCAGATGCCCGGCGGTTGTGCCGCTTCCATCATCGAAGGATATCGGGAGCGCATCGATGGACAGGGACCGTTGCGGTGGGGGCCGGAAAAACTGACGTTGCCGGTACGGATCGCCTGCGTGGCGGTGGCCTTTGATCGCAAGACATCGGGTGCCGATGAAGAACCACGACAACCTGCCTTTGATGTGTTGCGCGATTTCATCGCCAAGGATCATGGCGCACTGGATCCACGAATTATCGCCGGCTTCATCCGGATCCTCGATCGCTAGTGGTCGAGGGTGATGCTGACCTCGTCATCGATCTGAATCTGGCCACCGTGGATCACTTCGCCATGAACTCCACCGCGCCAGTCAGGCACCAGCGCTTCTTGTAGCCCGTCGAATAGCTCATCCATGCGATAGCAGGGGACCAGTTGACCATGGACCTGAATCGTAACTTCTCCGATGGTGATGCGGGCCGATTCGAACTGCGGCCCGAATTTTAGATTGTCGAGCAGTATATTTGCCCGTCTCGTCATCCAGGGCAGCTCGACGTCGAGTTGTTGACAGGTTTCTTGCCACTGTTGCCGTGACAGCAGGGTGACCTGTCGTTGTTGCCTCTGGCCGTGATCAGCTTGTACGCCGCTGCTGGCATCGAGTTGCAAGACCTGCTGTTGTTCCAGTGCTGCTCGGACAGCAGGCCGGGTCGCCAGCCCGGCGACTTGGGCTTTTAACGGGTTCATTACGTATCTCCTGGCGAAATCTAGATGATCTTCAAGGCGTGCAGCAGCACAGCGATGACCCCGACCGGAACCAGGTAACGAAGCAGCATCAGCCACGCAACGTACAGGTTCTGGAAGCGAGTGCCTTCCTGGAAGCCTTTTTCACGAGCTGCATCCCCAGCTCTCCAGGCGACAAACAGGGCCACCAACAGTCCACCCAGTGGAAGTAACCAGTTCGAGGCTAGATAGTCGAAGGTATCGAACCAGTTCTTTCCTTTACCTTCGCCAAAGACACCGGCAGTGATTTCTTTGAATCCTTCACCGGCGAGTCCATCGGTCCCCGAAAGTGCCGATGGGATTCCGAACAAGAAGATGGCTGCACCGCACAACAGGGTTGCCGGGATACGTCGGATGCGGGTCTCGTCGATGATCGTAGAGACCACGACTTCTAGCATTGAGATGGCGCTGGTGAGGGCAGCAAACACCAGCAGGGTGAAGAATACCGTCGCCCAGATCGCCCCTCCGGCCATCTGGGAGAAGGCGATGGGAAGACTGACGAAGACCAGGCCAGGTCCCGCTGCTGGCTCCATACCATAGGAGAAAATGATCGGAAACAGCACCATGCAGGAGACCAGCGCAATGACCGTATCGAGAATCGAGATCAAGATCGAGGCCGCGACAATGTCTTCTTTCTTTTTCAGGTAAGAGCCATAGGTGATCATCGCTCCCATACCCAGTGAAAGGGTGAAGAAGGAGTGACCGAGTGCTTCGAGGACTCCAGCTCGAGTCAGTTTAGAAGCATCGGGAGAGAACACGAAGGAGAAGGCCTTGGAGAAACCATCCGATTGCATCGCCAGGCCCAGTAGCACCAGCAACATCACAAACAGTAACGGCATCAGAACACGAGCGATCCGTTCGACTCCATCTCGAACACCCCCGAGAACCACGGCGATGGTCAGCACCATGAACAAGGTGTGCCAGCCAAGATTCAGATTGCCGTCAGCAAAGACGGTGTTGAAGGTGTCGCTGATTGCGGCGGCATCCATGCCGGCAAACCCGCCCATCAGTGACAGCCAGCTGTAATGAAGAGCCCAGCCGGCCACCACCGAGTAGTAGGAGAGAATCACGAAACCGGCCAGCACTCCGATCCATCCAGGAATGATCCATGGACTTCCCGGGGCTGAAAGATCGCGATAAGCCCCGACCGGACTTTTTTGGGTCGTGCGGCCCAGCAATACCTCGGCCAGCATGATCGGAAGACCGATCAAGGCGATACATGCCAGGTAGATGAGAACGAACAGACCGCCACCGTTTTCACCGGTGATGTAGGGGAACTTCCAGATATTTCCGAGGCCGATGGCACAGCCGGCGGAGGCAAGAATGAAACCCCAGCGGCTGCTCCACTGTCCGCGTGTTGAAGCTATGTCGTTTCCATCACTCATCCGGAAGGCCTCCTTTGGATCTGTCGTTCTCTTTGCGATGGCTCAGATCGTTGACTCAGATCGTTGACTCAGATCGTTGGCTCAGATCCTACATCAAGCGAGGTCTCGGGTCAGGATGCAGCTGAGTCACCAATGCGTCGTAACAGTTCCGCTTCATCGATCACTTCGATGCCCAGTTTTTCGGCCTTCTGAAGCTTGGATCCGGCTTTTTCGCCGGCCAGTAACAGGTCCGTGCTTTTTGATACTGATCCGGTCACCTTGCCGCCGCCGGCGAGGACCAGCGCCTTCGTCTCGTCACGGCCCAGATTCGGTAAGGTGCCGGTGATGACCACGGTGAGACCTGATAATGGCCCTTCGTGATTTTGACTGACGGTGGAACCATCCGCTTTCATCTTCAGTCCAGCGTCACGAAGCGATTCGATCTCCTGGCGTACCGAAGCTCGTGAGAAGAAGTCGGCTACCGATGCAGCGATGGCGGGTCCTATCTCGTCGATCTGTTCGAGAGTTTCTGTCGATGCAGCCATCAAGGTATCGATATCGCGTTGTGAATCGACGATCAATTCGGCAACTCTCTCGCCGACATGTCGGATCCCGAGAGCGTGGAGAAGTCGCGCAAAGGAGCGTTGCTTGGTCTGTTCCATCGCTGCGATCAAGTTCTCCGCTGATTTCTGCGCCATTCGATCCAGCCCGGCCATAGCTGCGACTTCTAGCTGGTAGAGATCGGATGGAGTCTTGATCAGCCCTTCGGTGACGAGTTGATCGATCAATTTTTCGCCAAGTCCATCGATATCGAGAGCCCGGCGCGATGCAAAGTGTTCGATGCGACCACGAATCTGATCGGGGCATTGAAGATTCTGGCAGTGTGGGATCACTTCCCCTTCGGGACACCAAACCGTTTCTTCACATGCGGGACAGTTTTCAGGGAAATGGAAATCTTTTTCAGATCCATCGCGGAGAGAATCGATCGGCTTGACGACCTGGGGAATCACATCCCCGGCACGCTGGACCACCACGGTATCGCCCATCTTGAGTCCCTTGCGAGCGATCTCCTTGGGATTATGAAGGCCGGCGCGCGAGACGGTCACTCCGCCGATCTGGACCGGTTCCAGATGTGCGACCGGGGTCAAAGCACCGGTACGACCGACCTGAACCTGGATATCGATAAGCTTGGTGGTTTCTTGGCGTGGCGGGAACTTCAGCGCTATTGCCCAGCGTGGTGATCGAGCCCGCATTCCGAGAGTTTCTCGCAACTGGGCACCATCAACCTTGATGACGAGCCCATCGATCTCGAACGGGAGATCATCGCGCGATTTCAGGACCTCTTCATAGATGGCCAGCAACTCTTCACCGCTGGTTGCCTTGCGGAAGAAGGGTGTGGCCTCGAAACCCCAGCGAGGCAAGGCCTCGAACAGAGCTTCTTGCGAGCTGAGATCGATCCCTTGCTGGAGTCCGACACCATAGATGAAAACATCGAGTGGTCGTTTGGCTGCGATCCGTGGGTCGAGCTGGCGAAGAGTACCGGCTGCGGCATTGCGCGGGTTGGCAAAGATGTTCTCGCCTTCTTCACGTGAGGCATTGAGGGATTCGAAGTCGGCGGTTTTGAGGATCGCTTCACCCCGTAATTCGATGGTCGTCGGTGGCGAATCTCCTTCGAGTATTGCCGGAACCGATCGGATGGTTCTGACAGTGCCGGTCACTTCCTCGCCGGTCAGTCCATCGCCACGTGTCGCTGCGCGTACCAGCACTCCATCTTCATAGAGGATCGAGACCGCCACGCCATCGAACTTGTATTCGACGGTCAATCGGGGATCAGGATCGTCGTCGGCCAGATCGAGTCCTTTACGAACCCGGCTGAGCCAATCCTCGACCTCCTCCGGTCCCATGGCATTTTCGAGAGAAAGCATCGCCACGGCATGCTCGACGGAAGGGAGTCGATCGGCGACGAAATCCTCCGGTTGCCAGGTCGAACCGACCTTCTGGGTCGGAGAATCGGCATCGACGGCAGCCGGATAGCGTTGTTCGAGAGATTGCAATTCACGTAGAAGGTGATCGTATTCGGCATCCGAGATTTGCGGGTCATCGAGGATGTAATAGCGAAAGTTGTGCTGGTGGAGCAGTGCCCCCAGCACCCGGATTCGCCGCAGATCGTCCTTCTCGCTGCCCATCGAACTCCTGTGATCTCCGGATTCGACCGGCTTGCACCTTTCGGCACCGCGATCGGTCCTGTTCGGTTATCCTCTGATCACCCTCCGCGGTGGAGGGTCTGCAGGAGGAGAACGCACGAAGATGTCCGGATCAACCCCTAACGGCGACAGCTCTGGGCCGCTCGTGATCCCCGATCACGTTTTGCGGGTCCATCGACGCCTCGTCGAGGCGGGGTATCGCAGCCTGCTGGCCGGAGGAGCGGTACGTGACCACCTGCTCGCAAGACCGGCCAAGGATTTCGATCTCGCCACCGATGCGTTACCGGAGCAGGTCGATGCGCTGTTCGACAAGACGGTACTGGTCGGCGCTCAGTTCGGGGTGGTTCGGATCGTCGTCGAGGAGGGCGAGGTCGAGGTTGCGACCTTCCGTGCAGATATCGGGATCGCCGATGGTCGCCATCCGGAATCGGTCCGATTTACCGATGAACGAGAAGATGCACTGCGCCGTGATTTCACCATCAATGGTCTTTTTTGGGATATCGATGCCGGCGAGGTGGTCGATCATGTCGGTGGCTGTAAAGATCTCGAAGCGCGAATCATCCGGGCCATCGGAGATCCTCAAGAGCGTTTTCGTGAGGATCGCTTACGCATGATGCGGGCGATCCGTTTTGCCACGGTACTTGATTTTCCCATCGAGGAAGCGACTTGGGATGCTGTGATGGCGGAAGCAGGAGCCATCAACGATGTCAGCGGAGAGCGAATCCGTGCCGAACTGGAAAACATCCTTGTTTCGGCTCATCGGCTACGCGGCTATCACCTGCTTTCTGACAGCGGTCTGATGCAGCACATTCTTCCCGAGATCGAACAGATGCGGGATGTGCGTCAGCCACCAGAGCATCATCCCGAAGGCGATGTTTTCATTCATACCGGATTGGTGATTTCGCATCTGGAAGATCCAACTTTTGAACTGGCACTGGGGGCGTTGCTCCATGATATCGGCAAGCCCGGTACCTTCGAGGAAGCCCCGGATCGCATCCGTTTTCACGGTCACGATGAACTCGGGGCCGAGATGGCGGAAAAGATCTGCGAACGCCTGCGTCTATCGAAGCGTCAGCAGGAGCGAGTCATCTATCTGGTACGTAGACACCTTGTGTTCATGAATTTGCCCCAGATGCGACTGGCGAAGCGCTATCGAACCTTCGAAGAGGATGGCTTTGAAGAGTTGCTAGAGCTGTGTCGAGTGGACTGCCTCGGGAGTCATGCGGACATGAGTCTCTATGATGAGTGCCGGCAGATGTGGAGTGACTGGAAAGCTCTCGGGCCACCGCGCAAACCACTGTTACAGGGGCGTGATCTGATCGAGATGGGAGTTCAGCCAGGCCCTGCGATGGGCGCGTTACTCGAAGAACTCGATGATGCCCACCGCGAGAGCGAGGTGACGGATCGAGAAGGAGCCATCGCCTGGGTCAAAGCTCGGCTCGAAGGGCAGGACTGAAGTGCTTCGCTTTGGTTACATCACCAATGGTCTGGCCGATCATACTCTTGAGCAAGCGATCGAGCTGCTGTCCTTGAATGGTTACCAGGGGATCGGCATCACTCTTGATCATCATCATCTCGATCCTGAAAAGACGACGACGCAAGAGCTCGAAGAGTTACGGGGTCGTCTCGAAAAAGCAAATCTGGAACCGGTCATCGAAACCGGAGCTCGCTATGCACTCGATGCAAAGCGAAAGCACTGGCCTTCGATGGTCAGCTCTGGTGCGGAGGATCGTCAACGGCGTGTCGATTATTACATCCGCGCCATCGAGATCGCTGCAGCGATCGGTGCTGGCACCGTTAGCCTATGGAGCGGAATTGCCGACGAAGGCATCGACGTGTCACAGAGTCGTCAGTACCTGGTCGATTCG
The DNA here is from genome assembly GCA_050256555.1 of Planctomycetota bacterium. Taxonomy (GTDB): domain Bacteria; phylum Planctomycetota; class UBA8108; order UBA1146; family UBA1146; genus UBA1146. The sequence continues at coordinate 16,357 of JBBWWC010000181.1, forward strand.
CTGGCGGTGGTGAGCGAGGCTGCTGGAATACATGGAGTCAAGATCGGCTTCGAACCGGAGCCCGGGATGTTGATCGAGAGTCTCGACGACTGGCGCTGGTTGCGCTCAGAATTGAGCAGTCGGCATCTCGGTTTGACGGTAGACCTCGGCCATCTGGCCGTAACCGAGTCCGTTCCACTGGCTGCTGCGCTATCGCAGGTGATGGAGGATGTGGTCAATATTCACGTCGATGATGGCAAGAACCAGGTTCATGAACACTTGCCATTGGGGGCAGGGGAGATCGATTTCGATCCTCTATTGCAGGTTTTACTCGAAAACGGATACCGTGGGTTGGCCCTCGTCGAGCTTTCTCGTGATGCCCATCGGGCTCCACAGCTGGTCGAGCAGTCGATCCGTTTCCTCACGGAAGCGCAGCGGCGAGTGACCGGGAAGTCCTGATCGGGCGGGGAGATATCGAGTTGAGTAACTCTGCATGGTTCGATGTCATCTCCACGGCGATTCGTAATCCGACGCTGGACCACCAGCGGTCCATCTTTACCAATCGAACTCTGCGCCTGGATTACATCCAGGCCGTGGGCTTCGATTTCGATCACACCCTGGCGGTATACAACTCGCAGGCTCTCGATGATCTTGCCGAACAACTGGTGGCGAAGAAATTGGTCGAAGAGGAGGGGATCCCCGCCGAATGGCTCGAGGATGTGCCAGACCCATCCTTTGCCAGGAAGGGTTTGATCCTCGATCTCGATGAGGGCGTGATTCTCAAGACGGATCGCTACGGCCATGTGCTTCGGGCATTTCATGGTCGTAAAAAATTGACCGTTGGTGAAAAGCGAAACCTCTATGGTGATCGGGATGTGATTCCGCATATGCCCGGAGATGATCGATTTATCCAGGTCGATCACGCCTTCAGTAAACCTGAGATCCTGTTGTGGACCGGTCTGGTCGGGCATACCGAGCCAGGAGAGCGACGCCGGCTGTGGGAACGCATCCGCCACCACACAGACACCATCCATCGCGACGGATCGCTGAAGCAGGTGATCACTGCTGATCCGGCCAAGTTCATCATCCCCGATCCACGAACCGAAACGATGCTGTTACATCTACGAGAAATCGGCAAAAAAGTATTCCTGCTGACCAATAGCGAATGGGAGTACACCGCCAGCATGATGAACACGGTGCTGGGGCGCAGCGAGGATTCCGGCGATGAATGGCTGGAGCTGTTTGATCTGGTGGTGGTGGAGGGGAAGAAGCCACACTATTTTTCAGCCTCGAATAACAAGACCGCCAGTCCCGGTCCCAAGCCGGGAGTTCTGATCGGCGGAAATCTCGCCGAGATCGAGGAATCCATCGGTGTCAGTGGACCCGAGGTTCTTTATGTCGGTGATCATATCTATGCCGATCTCATCTCATCAAAAAAGAACGTGTACTGGCGAACGATGCTGGTGGTACCGGAGCTGCAGGAAGAGCTGTCGATTCAGGAGACCTTGCCGGGGATTGTTCGCCAGCTGAAAGAAGTCGACGAACGACGGATCTCGACCGAGCGTGAAGTGATGCACTGGAAAGCGATCGAGGGCTCGCTCAAGGATATTTCGGTTGAAGATTCACATGAGCGGCGTGATTTGAAGAAGCTGCGCAGTGAATGTGCCATCGCACGCAAGCAGGCGACCGACACGCTCAAGGATTTCATCCGGCAGCGGGAAAGTCTCCGTTCGAGACTCAGTACTGCAACCAACACCCAGTGGGGCAGTCTGTTTCGCGCCGGTAGTGAATTGACCTTTTACGGCCGACAACTGGAAGACTATGCCTGTACCTATACGAGTACTGCGACCAACTTGCTCTTTTATCCAGCCAACCACTACTTCCGCTCGCCGATGGATTATCTGCCGCATGAGTTGGAGTCGATGTAGCGTGTTAGATCAGCTCACCGTTACAGACTTGGCGAGCGATCTTGGCTTGTCGACATCGCGTCCTAGCGCTCGCGCAGTGTAATAAGCAAATAACTGCGCCTGCATCAGTTGTAACAGCGGCAGAGTCCAGCGACCGGCTGCTGGACTTTCGATGATCACTTCGGGTCTGGGTTCAGGAATCGGCGCGCCTTCCGGCTGGAAGCAGATCACCTTGCCCCCGCGGGTCGAGATCTCGGCGATGGCCCCGAGAGAATGCTGGCGAAGGTTCGGCGATTCGACTCCGGGCAGGAAGATCACCGTGTGCATCGCATCATCGATCAGCGAGATCGTACCGTGCTTGAGGGCACCGGCAGACATCCCCTCGGCATGACAGTAGGTCACTTCCTTGAACTTGAGCGCCGCTTCAAGTGCCAACCCATGCTGGATGCCGCGGCCGAGGAAAAACCAGTTTCGCATGACGCTGTGACGGCGAGCGAGGTCGCGGATTTGGTCATGATCCGATGCGAACAGTGCATCGAGCTGATCGGGGAGAGCGGTCAGGTCGGCTTCGATCTGCTGTTTCTCACTGTCGGTGATGGCTCGATGGGCTAGCGCCAGACCGAGGGCGATTCTTTGCAGCAGGATCAGTTGCGAGACGGTCGATTTGGTCGAAAGTACGCAGATCTCTGGGCCCGCTTCCTGATCGATGAAGTGGTCGACTTCACGAGCCATCGAAGAAGTGGGAACATTGAGGATGGCCGACAGGGAGGCGCCACGTTTTCTGGAGATACGTAGTGCCCGCAATGTATCGTAAGTCTCGCCCGACTGACTGAGAGCCAGTACGTGATCCCCTGGGCTCAGACTGACCATGTGCGGCATCTCATCCGAACTCATGGCCGGCACGAATTCCCCGGCCATGCCGCTCATCATGTACTGGCCGATGAGAGCGACGTAGTAGCTGGTTCCAACCCCGGTCAGCACGGTTCGCCGGGAGTTCAGAATGGAAGAGACGATTTCATCGATCTTTTCCTGCGGCACGTTCAGTGCGGTCCGGGTGACGGCACCGTTTTCTGAGATCTCTTTTGACATGAAATCTGGATGATCATCGAGTTCTGCTGCTCGTTCCGAGACGGTGACGGTGTCGCTCTTTCGTTCGATGATCTCGCCGCTATCGATGTTACGGATCCTGGCGGATGCACGATCGATGCGGACCATCTCTCCGTCTTCGAGCCACAACACCTGGTCGGTCAGACCAGCAAAAGCCAGTGGGTCGGAAGAGAAGCAATGAAAGTCTTTACCGATTCCGACCAGTAGTGGGCTCTCGCGTCGAAGTGCGTACAGTGCATCGGGCTCCTTGCTGGAGACGACGCCGATGGCGTAAGTGCCTTGCAGGGATCGAGCGCAGTCAAGAATCGCATCTTCCAGCGATAAACCGTCGCGTAATCCCTTCTCGATCAGATGAACGATCAGTTCCGAATCGGTCTCGGTGATGAAGGTGTGGCCTTGCTGGGTCAGTTCATCTCTTTGCTCCTGGTAGCCTTGCAAGATGCCGTTGTGAACGATGGCGATCTCGCCGTAGGCATCGGTCAGCGGATGAGCGTTGAGTCGGCTGACACGACCATGGGTGGCCCAGCGGACGTGTCCGAGACCTGTGCAGCCGGTCACTTCGGCGAAACGCTCGGCGGTGGCGACCCGCTGAACCTGTCCGGCCCCTTTTCGGACCGTCAGTTCACCATCGTCTCCGATGACCGACAGGCCACAGGAGTCATAGCCACGATACTCGAGTCTTTCGAGTGACTTGATCAGTGTTGCAGAGATGTCCTGAGCAGAAGTGATGCCGAAGATTCCACACATCTGTCACTCCTTGCTGGTTTTTGCTGGGCCACGATAGATGCAACCGGTGTTACAGGTTTCGTTGACACAGACGGTCGTCAATCCGGCAAGATTTGCGTCGATGCGGTTCCAGATCCAGATCGAGATGTTCTCCGAGGTCGGATTCTCGAGGCCTTCGATTTCGTTGAGATATTGATGGTCGAGTTGCTCGATGATGGGGCGGACCACTTTTTTCAGATCGCCGAAATCCATCACCCAACCGGAAGTCTCGCCGATGGGGCCTTCTACACGGACCTCGACATGGAAGGTGTGACCGTGGAGTCGGCGACACTTGTGATCTTCCGGTACATTCGGAAGACTGTGTGCAGAATCGAAAGAAAACTTATGACTCAGTTCTACGACTGGATTCATTTTCAAGTCCTACAGGTTCAGGTTCAAGTTCAAGTTCAAGTTCTACGTGCTTCGGGATCCCAGATGTACTTGTGTTGTTGCAACTGCATCCGGACCGGTAATTGATCCTCGATGATCCACTGCGAAAGTTGCGCCGGTTCCATCTCGGCGAAGACCGGAGAAAAGAGCATCGGTACGGTCGGCTGATGTTTGCGGTAAACCTCTCGAGCCCACTCGTAATCGGTCCGATCGGCGATGACGATCTTCAACTCGTCGCCACTCTTCAGGTGGGTGAGATTCTCCCACAGATTGCGACCTTCTTCACCGCTTCCTGGAGCTTTCAGGTCAAGAATCACTCCGACCCGGCGATCGAGATCGGCGATCGGGAACGATCCGGAGGTTTCGAGCAGTACCTCGTCATAACGCTGGCACAGTGTTGCGAGCAATTCGGCTGCGCCCGGTTGTGCGAGCGGTTCTCCACCGGTCACCTCGATGAGGCCGATGCCGTATTCATCGATCGCTTCGATGATCGACTCGATGCTCATCGAATCCCCACCCTTGAAGGAGTAGACCGTGTCACACCAGCGACAGCGCAATGGGCAGCCGGCCAGCCTGACAAAGGTGCAGGGCAATCCGGCACGGGTGCTTTCGCCCTGGATCGAGGGGTAGATTTCGACGACACGAAGATCGGTCACTGCGGCTCCTCGATCGATTGCAGTACGTCCCGGACATCTTGCGGAATCGGAGTGGATTGAAGCCCTTCGATGGCGCAGCACACTTTCCAGGCCTTGGCGCGGAAGCAGTCGACATCTTTGCCATCTGCGAGAGCCATTTGGCGACCACGGAAATGGAAGCAGACCGAACTGGTACCGATCTCCGAGCTGGAGACATCGATGGTGACGGGGCCGGCATGCAGGACCGGTGCGTCGAAATCGACTTCGAGTCGTCGGGTTGGAAAGCCGAGTCCTTTTTCCTGACACCACTGGTGGTAGGGCACCGGACCGCGTTGTTGATACAACTCCTCGAATGCCTGATGGCAGATGTGGAGCAACCGTGGGTAGTAGACGATTCCTGCCGCATCGACATCGGCAAAGCGAATCGGGATCTGCACACTGAAGGACACCTGGCCTCGTTTCTGCCGGAGACTTTCCCGGTCAGTGGACAGGATAAGGCCCAGGGAGTCATGTGGGACAGGATCCGACCGGAAAAGCACCGAGAAAGAGCCTCCAGGGCACTCTCTGGGCTTCGATCACGTTGCTGGACTCCCCCGGGATCGGTAAGATCAAGGTTGGAATGGGTCAAAGCTTCATGAGGACTTGCTGCAGAGCTCATGAGTGGCAGTTCAAATCACGATGCAGATCACGATGATGATCACGATGAGGTCGGGTACCTGATCGTTGATGATCTCCTGAATGAGCAACGTGGTGGTCCCGTCTGACCGTCAACAAGTGCGATCATTACCTGCAAGTTACAGATCCGGGGGACCCGTGGAGCCGATCTCAAGCCTCGAACAGCTGATCCAGCAAATCGATCATTCCATCACATCCGAGAAGCGTGAGCGTCCTCGTCTCAATGCGGTGGTGAATGTAGTGGAGCGCTTTGCTGCGGGTGTGACCGACGAGTTCTTGTCGCAGTTCGGACCGGGCAGTCAGCGTTACTCGCGCCATCTGCTCCATGCCGATCCGGAAGATCGTTTCTCACTGCTCTGTCTGGTCTGGAAGCCGGGCCAGGGGACTCCGATCCATGATCATCCGGAGTGGGGTGTGCTGGGTGTGCTGCGCGGCAAGATGCGGTTCATCAATTACGCCCCTGATGAGGAAGATGGCCAGCATTGTCTGGTTCCGGTCGAGACTTTTATCGGTACGGCCGGTTCGGTTGGCACCGTCTACCCACCAGCGATGGATCTCCACCGAATGGACAACTGCTCCAGGGATGAAATGGCCATCACCCTTCATGCTTATGGTTGCCTGGTGAAGGAATTTCACATCTATAACCCCGAGACGGGGCAGCGTCGTGAGGCCACCAGCGAGTTTGATTCGGTGCTAGAGGGTGCCCTTCCGGTCATCGACTGATCCTGCTGGGCTTCGGGACGATGAATCTCGCCACGCTTGACAGCTTCTTCTTGCTTCCGCCCCTGTAACCGTATTCCATCAGCCCCATGGAACAGGACTGATCCTGATCCCGGAGGCTCAGTAGATGCGTATTGCCATCATTACATCGGATCCGAAGCTCGATTCGTCGCAGCGGCTTGCTGCTGCGGCGCGCGCTCGTGGTCATGAAGTGGTTGCCCTGGAGCTGCTGCGATTATCGATCCGAACCTCTGCTCCTCGTATGCTGTATCACGGTGAAAAAATCGCTGCTCTCGATGGGGCGCTGATCCGGCTCGGTTCGGTGTTGCCGGGATTGGCGCTGGCGGCCGGTAGAGCTCTGGAGCAGGACGGCGTTGCGCTGCTCGACTCGATCGATGGTCTGTGGTTGGCGCGTGACAAGATGGAATCGTTACAGAGGCTCGCCAGTGTCGGCATTGCGGTTCCCGAGACGGAGCTGGTGCGAGATCTCGATCAGCTGGATGGTGCGATCGAGCGACTGGGAGGGGCCCCGGTGGTGGTGAAACCTCTGCATGGATCGCAAGGACGTGGCGTGGTGCTGGCCGAGAATTCTGCGACGGCGGTTTCGATGATGGAAAGCGTCTTGTTTCAATCTCGCGAGTTCATCCTGCAGCGTTACATCGAATGTGGAGGTCGTGATCTCCGCATGATGGTGGTTGGTGGCGAAGTGGTGGCGGCGATGGAGCGCACTGCGCCGGCGGGAGATTTCCGTTCCAACCTCCATCGCGGTGGTCAGGCGAAGGGGATCGAGCCGGCACCGGAGACAGCCCAGCTGGCTTGCCGTGCCGTCGAAGCGCTGGGCCTTTGTTGTGGTGGGGTGGATGTGATCGAGGGACCGGGCGGCCCATGGGTACTAGAGGTGAATGGCTCCCCCGGTTTGACCGGAATCGAAACGGTGACCGGGATCGCAGTTGCGGAGAAGATGTTCGAGGTTCTGGAACAGCGGATACGTGAAGGAGCGCACTGTGA
>JBBWWC010000182.1:0-4429 GCA_050256555.1 Planctomycetota bacterium
GACTGGCCCTGGCAGCGGGAGTCGATGCAATCCAGGCCGGTGCCAATGTGGTACTGGTTACCGGGGTCGAGGTACAGACAACTCACAACGCAGTCATCGGAGCTGACTTCCTCGCCAGAGCCTCTCACTACGAAAAAGAACGCTCGATCGACCCCTTCACCTTCCCCGCCATGTTCGCGCGCAGAACTCAGGCGTACTGCGAAAAATACGGAGTCACTCCGGCGGTGCTGGCACCCATCGTGTCTAAAGCTTATTCCAATGCCAACCGGAACCCGAACGCACACATGCGGTCGGTCCAGCTCACCGAGCAACAAGCGGCCCAGGCCTCCGATTCCAATCCTTGCTTCCTCGACAACGAATCGCTCAATCCATGGTTGCGACTCAGCGATTGCTCGCAGGTCTCCGACGGTGGATGCGCTGTGGTCCTTTGTTCGGATGAGGGCCTGGAACGTCTCGGACAAGGTGTCGATCGTGCCGTCGAGGTGACCGCATGTTCATTCGCTTGCGGGCCATTGGGACAGGTCCCCGATTATACCAAGATGGATGTCACAGCTGCCGCTGCCAGTAACGCCTACTCATCAGTCGGCTGGAATGCTAAAGACATCCAGGTTGCAGAAGTCCATGATTGTTTCAGCATCTCGGAAGCTTTGATCTGCGAGGCACTTGGCTTTGCTGGTGCCGGTGAAGGTGCTCAGCTTGCAGCAGAAGGAGCCACGACTCTCGAAGGTAACATCCCGGTCAACACCGGGGGCGGCCTGATGGCGTTCGGGCATCCAGTCGGAGCGACCGGAGTCAAACAAGCTTACGAAGTGTTTCGACAGATGAATGGCCTGTGTGGTGATTACCAGCTGGCGACACCTCCTCGCCGGGGAATCTGCGCCAACATGGGCGGCGATGATCGCACTTCCGTCGTGACCTTGCTGGAAAAGAACTGAGGATCTGCCATGGAAAACTCAACACCCCTCGACGTCCCGGCAGCCATCGCCGCTCGTCGGTCGATCAAGGATTTCAGCCCTGATTGCGTTGATCCAGCACTGTTACAACAAATCATCGACCTGACCGTCGAAGCCCCCTCTTCGTGGAATCTACAACCGTGGCGCATCGTGATCATCGACGATGAGGAAGATCGGAACCAACTCCACAAGGCCTGCTTCCATCAACGTCAGGTACTCGAGGCTCCCCTGACCCTGGTCTTCGCCGTAAACATCGATGCCTGGCAAAAAGATATGAAGCCGATCATCGAGCAGGCCAGAGATTGCGGCGCATGGCCCGACCCCTACTGTGAAATTGCCAGCCAGGCGATCCCTGGTGGCCAGAATGCTCTGTCACAGATGGGAAGATTACGAGAATACGCCATCAAGGATGCCATGATTGCGGCCACCCATTGCGTACTGGCGGCTACTTCTCTGGGCCTCCAGACCACCTACATGAATGGTTGGCGTGAAGATGACGTCAAACAGGTGATCGGTGCCGAGGGCCGCGAGGAGATCGCCATTGCAGTACTGGTGGTCCTGGGACATGCAGCTGAAGTCCTGGCGAACCCGGGTCGTATCTCCCAGACACACACCGTGTTTCGTGGAAAACTTCCCCAAGCCGATCAACAGCAATAAAAATCAGGGCTGTCCACCATCCGAGCGCAACGCTGGCTGTGCCGAATCAAACCCTGTCTCCAGGCCGACCGTCTCAAGCCGCTTGCCAAAAACCAGTGAAGCGATTCGATCTCGATCAGTGGCAGAGAGTCCTACAAATCGAACTCCGACCCCTCCTTCAGAGTCGTCCTCGGAAAAAACTTCTCCGGTAACTCTGGCGGTCACATCGCAAACTTCCAGCGACGGGATTCCACGGATAATGAGCAGATCCTCGGACGCCACCGGTGCATCGGTGACAAATCCCATTCCACCGGTACCGATATCCAGAAGCCTTGCCTGCTGAAACAGTTCATGATCGAACGCATTGTCATTTCGATCGCCCAGAGGAAGATGAACAAAACGAATCGTTCCTTCGATGGGAACGCGAACATATTGTCGTCTTTGCTCCAGCCGTATCTTCTGGGGAGTCTCCAGAAACAGAAACCACTCGCCCAGATCTCGTTGCTCCTGTAGACGTGTTTCGAAAAGGAAACAACCGCTGTCAGCTCTGAAAAAGGAAACTTGAAGATCGACTCCGACTTCCCAGGTAGATGAACTCTCCAGTGCAGGAGAACTCTCGATCACACGAACGGCAAGACTACGAGCATCTCGATGGATCAAGACTGTACGCAGCGATATTCCATCGGGTCCATGGATCAATAGTTCTTCGTCATCGACCGGCAGAGTAAGACCTTGTGAAACCTCTCCTAGAACCTCCCAACCGCGACGGGCTCGGATCCGATCCAGTGCTCGGCGGATGGAAAGTTCTCGCAACAGTTCCGAATCTCTGGCCAGAGCCTTTTCGAGTGCATCTTCAAAGGCAAAGCGTGAGTTGAGGAGGCGAGCCAGTTGGGAATCTGGAGCATCCGGTAGTAACTTCAGCAACAGATCCGCTTCTTCTCCGTCAATCCCCTGGGCCAGTAGATCGTCTCGTGCTGTCGCTTCAGCGGAGACACGTCGAATCGGCACCCCCGATGATTTCCCGACGCCCCGCAACCAGGGGAAAAAACTCCATGACCGAAATCTCCTGTTGCTCATCAGCAACAGGATCGAAAACAGTACCAATCCAGAAGCGAGCCAAAGATTCAGCATTTCCGGTCTCATGATTGATCTCCATGTCTCTCTCAGCCGGCACGGAACATTCCCCCACCCCCATCGGCATCATCGAGAGAGAACTTGAGACAATTTCAAAAGATCGACGAAAGCCGGAGAAATCCGACTCTCATAAAACGGAAACAGGAACCGTTTTACCGCCCTGCAACGATATACGAACCCCGGTTCTGGGCAGCAAGGTTCTCGAGGAAAGCGGAGGTGAATCCCAGTGCAATGGTATGGATCGTCACCTGACTCTCCTCGTTGAGGCGCTGGATCTCTTCGAGAATCCGCTCGGGATCGACAAAAGTACCCATGCTGGGAGCGCCATCCGAAAGAAAGAAGATGGTGTCGACATCTCCAGCCTGCAATACATCTGCCAGGGAATCATAAATGTTGGTACCGCCACCGGGCTGAAGTCCCCGAACAAACTGCTTGGCATTTTTCACTGACTTGGGGGCCAGCTTGACGGGCTTGGGATTCAGATTGATCGGCTTGTTGTCAAAACGAACCAGGTTAAAGAAGGTACCCGGTCGTAACTTCTCGATGGCGATCAGCAATTCACTCTTGGCCAGATCGAGACGTTGCATCGTCTCGTTGCCACCGCCCTCCTTCGGAACGGTCACTTGCTGAGCCATGCTGCCGGAGCAGTCGACGATGAAAGCAATTCGCCGACTGACAATCTCGACACCGAAGTAAGAGGGCGTCCGTGCCGCATTGGGATCGGCCTTGCGAACATAAGTATGTCCGCCTTCTTTCTCTGCTTCCTTACGCGCCACCTCGACCGGATTATATCGATCACGTACTCGTTTCCAGTACTGACGCCAGTTCATCACATCGGGACCAAGATCGACTCCGGTGGCGGCGATCAAACGTTCGACCACTTGCGGCAGTAGCGCCCCGTCTTCACGCTCCATTGCAGTAATCAGAGCGTCCACCACTCGTACATCATGGGTCCCCGCCATAGAACGGAGAGCCGCAGAGCGAACCTGCCAGGCCGGATCAGAAAGAGCCTCGATACGGCGTAGTAAACTGACTTCGCCTGCGACTTTCCCCAGTGCCGTGACCACCAGCGTACGTAATGAAACGTCACGATGGTTTCCCAGTGCCAAGAGCATATCGAGAGCCTGTGTCGGATCGAGCCGGCAAAGGGCACGCACAGCCTCTCGCTGAAAATCGATATCTCGCTGTGTCCGGCGCGAGGCCTTGGCAATCTCCTCTACCGCAGAGCTAGATCCCAGCATCGCAAGCGCACGAAGAGCAGCCTTTCTCAGCTGAACTGAAGGATGTCGTAAGAGACTCGCCAGAGTCGACTCCGCCGCTTCGTATCCCGCTCGCCCCAGTACATCGGCAACTGCCAGACGCGCCAGCAAGGGAGCACGATCTTTTTCGAGAATCTTGTCATGTAACCACCCAAGAGCCACGGGATCGCGAAACGATCTCAACGCTCTGATAATTCTGTCGAAGTTTCGTCGCCGAAGCTGCGGTAAACTCTCGGGAGACTCTCCTTTCGGAACAATCTCGATCAACATACGAGCCGCATCGCGGTTACCGATTCTGCCCAGCAAATCAATCGCAGCAAAAGCCACAATCTGATTCGAAGAGCTGGCACAGCGTTCGATCGGCTTCAGCTTGACCTTCTCGAGCTGACGTGGCTTCAACGCATCGAGAACCTCACGGCGACCAGAAATGGTAAAGAAAGAAAGCTT
>JBBWWC010000183.1:0-2740 GCA_050256555.1 Planctomycetota bacterium
GGTGGATCTGGCCCTTCTATGGCGAGATCGAATCGAAAAATCGTTATGCGAGAACCATTTTCTATCCACTCTGGACAGAAGAACACGATTCACGTAGCGAAACTTCCAGCTGGTCTTTCTTACCCTGGACAGTCGGAATGCGACAAGGCCAGTGGAACCGACTCGAGTTCTACCCCATCTGGGGGATTCATGATCAACCAGGACTCAAGAAAGGTTTCTTCCTGTGGCCGATCTGGCAGTGGGAAGATCAAATAGCCGCCGGCCGTACACGCGAGGTCAGACGACTCTTCCCCTTCTGGCGCAGCATCATCGATAAGGATGAAGAACGAGGCGTGAGATCCGAACATCTGCTGTGGCCGCTGGCGCGCTGGAAAACCGACGCAAACGGCCGAAAAACAGGATCTGCACCCGCCCTCCTCCCGTTCGACGGTCCCGATGGATTCTCCTGGTCCCATGGTCGAGCGGGGCAAATCGTACGCTGGAGCCAGCAAGAGGACCGCTGGGCGCTAGAACTTCTTTGGGGGCTCCTTACTGCTGAAAGCGGCACAAAGAAGGGCGGATTTTCGATCCTCGGAGGGCTCTTCGCACGAGAGAGAAATACCCGGTCGGCTGACACTCACTGGCGTCTCCTGTACATTTCCTTCTGAGAGCGGGCACTTCTCACCAAGAGCGGGTCGCCAAATCGAATCTCTTGCCGGGGGAACGGTCGATTTCGACCGCGGGGATGGAGTGCGATGAAGAGCTCGATCGAGGACCTGGGAGGACTAATCGGCGGGGCTATCTCGTCGCTATTGTCGTTCCTACGTCGCAGTGCTGATACTACAGGTTTCGGCCTGATGCTCCTGGTACGTACCGTCTTCAATTTACCTCACCTACTCAGTCGCCGCCGAACTCGTGACAGTCTCGACCTCTGTTACAGCTACTGCATCGGATCGTTTCTTGTCACCTCCGTGGTCGCACTCTTTACCGGAATGATCCTGGCTCTCAATGGAGGAAAATCTCTCGAGGAGCTAGGACAGGAAAACTTGATCGGTCCCATCGTTGCGGTCTCCATGATTCGTGAAATGGGCCCCTTCATGACTGCACTCATCCTGACAGCGAGCATCGGGAGTGGTATCGCCGCAGAAATCGGAACCATGAAAATCTCGGAAGAAATCGATGCGCTTCGCATCATGTCGATTCCGCCGGTCAGATTCCTGGTCCTACCCCGTATGGTGGCGCTGACTCTAGTGACGCCAGTGATGACAATCTTTGCGGCATTCATTGGAATTCTCGGTGGCAGTCTCGTGGCCAATTCACAATTCGATGTCGGGTGGCTAACATTCCGTAACGATGCACTCGAAAGTCTCGAATTTGTCGACGTCTACACAGGTGTACTCAAGTCAATAGTCTTCGGTATCACCATCGCTACGGTCGGCTGTACTCAGGGCCTACTGACCCGTGGTGGAGCCACCGGTGTCGGACAAGCAGCACGAAGGTCCGTGGTCGTGACCTTCCTTCTTGTCATCATCCTCGGCTACTACTTGTCCTGGAGTTTCCTCTCATGATCCACCTCAAAAATGTTCATAAAACACTGGGTGGAAGAGCGATCCTCGATGGACTTACCCTCGAGATCAAATCAGGAGAAACACTGGTCATCCTCGGTAGATCTGGCACAGGCAAAAGTGTCACCCTGCGTCATATCGTCGGACTCATGACACCTGACCATGGGAATGTAGAAGTCCTTGGTCAGGAGATCTCAATCAACAACCAAGAGGCGCTTCTGAAAATCCGCAGTAGAATTGGTTATCTTTTCCAGGATGGGGCGTTACTGAACTGGCTAAATATTGCCGACAACGTTGGATTACCGTTAAGAGAGCGACAAAGCCATCCGGAAAAAGAAATCCAGCGAAGAGTAGAAGAAGTTCTTTCCGAGGTCGAACTCGACGGCCACGGAGACAAAATGCCATCAGAGATCTCTGGCGGTATGCGTAAGAGGGCAGGTCTGGCTAGAGCACTGGTCAGCCATCCTGAAATTTTACTTCATGACGAACCCACTTCGGGCCTCGATCCTATCTCCTCAAGCATCATCAACGGGCTAATTCTAAAACTTCATGAAACAGGGATCACTCAGGTCATGGTTACGCACGACATGAATTCAGCCTTTGAAGTCGCAGACCGCATCGCTTTGCTTCATTCAGGCAAGGTCATTGCACTGGGAACTTCGAAGGACATCAAAGAATCGAAAGATCCGGCCGTACAGCAGTTCATTCATGGACTGGTAGAGGGCCCCCTCGGGCGCGAGATGAGCAGCAATATCGATCCCGACCAGCAAGATAAGGAAGAGAGTAATCTATCATGACGAGAGATTTCATCATCGGGGTCATTTTTCTGACTTCACTGACCCTGGTGGGAGCACTCACCTTTTACCTGCGTCAGTTTCCTACTGGTTCAGATCTAATACTGGAAGTCGGTTTCGAAGATGTCGGCGGACTGGAAGCTGGCGATCCTGTCAGGATACGTGGCTTACGGGCCGGCATGATCGACAAGATCGAATTGAGTGAAGAACGAGGCCTGGCCCTGGCCAGTATCAAGCTAACAAAAAATCTTGGTCCTCGTGAAGGGCATAGTTTCGTCGTTGAGGCCGCCAGTCCGCTCGGAGGATCTTTCTTGCGATACGATCCTGGCAAGGGAGAACTCGCCTCCACAGACAACCTGATCGGCACCTCCGGAGGCGACATCCTCGGGATGCTCGGAAAGA
>JBBWWC010000184.1:0-10130 GCA_050256555.1 Planctomycetota bacterium
GCTCCTTGAAAAGGGAGCCGATACGGAGGGGCCACACACTCTCGAAAGACATGAAGAATGGTCTTACACGCCACTGATCATTGCACTGCAGAAATCGGCACCCTTCGAGGTGATTCAGACGCTGCTCAAGTTCGGTGCCGAGGCAGACACCTTCGGCGGGAATGCAACACCCGCAATAATCGCAATCACTAAATACGCAAACCCAGAGGTCTATCAGACGTTGCTCAAAGCGGGATCCCAGGTACTGACTACTGACTTGGATGGCTGTTATGTAGAGGAGTCTTTGCTGAGGATAGGATTGTCTTTAAATCGATCCTTGCGATCACTCAAGCCACTCATAGTGGGGGAGTGTCCCTCAGATTTACTGCTGTTAGCATGCGCAATGAACACCACGAGACCTAATGTCTTCGCTGCACTCCTTGACCTTGAGTTCCAAGATGAAGAAGTAGACCTGGTTGAAGTACTCAGAGTAGCTCGCAATAACCCAGCACTGAAGAATCATGCTGTTCTTCAGCGCCTCGAAGAAATCATCCGGGAGATGGAGGAGTGACTCCCCATACGACCTCTCCCTTGCCATTGGCAGGCACCCAAAAAACGCCGAAATTGGGTCAGGCGATCCTGAATAAACTGCTGTGGGATGCGAATTCGCATTGGAATTAACAAACCCGGTTCCTCTCGTGGAGAAGAACCGGGAATAATATGAGATCTAAAATCGTCGCCCTCAGACCCGGTAGCGTTTGCGTAGCTTGGCCTGAGGGACACCGGCGCGTTCACGGTATTTGGTGACGGTACGGCGAGCAATCTTGATTCCCATCGTGCCGAGACGCTTCGCCAGTTGCGAATCACTGAGTGGATAGTTGTTATCCTCTGATTCGACGATGTCACGAATCGCTTCACAAATACTCTCACGACTCTCAAGGCTGCCATCTTCACGAGCAACCCCGCCAGTAAAGAGACGACGCAACTCGATGACACCGTTAGGAGTCTGCATGTACTTACCATTGCTCGAACGGCTGACCGTTGAGATATGAACACCGGTCACATCGGCGATTTCCTGCATCGTGAGAGCATGGATATGAGCCGGTCCGTCGCGAAGAAAATCTTGCTGACGATCGACAATCGCCTGGGCAATATCGATCAAGGTACGACGGCGCTGATCGATGGCCTGGATCAACCAACGAGCACCTTCGACGCGATTGCGAATGTACTCGGCGACCTCCTTCTTGACCTCTGGCTCCTTGAGGATGGCCGTGCAGGTGGAAGAGATGCGAAGTTCAGGTAAATGATCACTCGAAAGCCGGGCGACAAACCGCTCTCCCACCTCATCGATGGTGATCTCGGGAACAATACCGTAGTGACCGGTGTCACCAAAACTGGAACCTGGTGCCGGATCGAGCTGACGGATCAAATCACAAGCTTCTTGCACATCTGCGAGAGAAACCGACAACTTGTCAGCGATTTTCGGTAATGAGTTTTCCATCAGTTCAGACATACACTCGGAAATGATCCTGTATTCAATCGTCTCCACATCGGAACCGAGCTGCAACAACAGACAATCGGCCAAACCCTGCGCAGCAACACCGGGCGGATCCAGACGACGAACGACTCCGAGCGCCTGCTCAATCTGCTCCAGGGTAATTCCCGAACAAAGAGCAAGATCTTCGCAATCATCGATAAACCAGCCCCGCTCATCGAGATTTCCACAAACGAGCTCACAGGCGCGGCGCTGTTGCGGATCAAGATCGAGAAGCAATAACTGACGCAACAGAAACGACTCGAGAGACTCGGGTCGATCGGCAGTATTCATCAACGCTTCGTGCTTTGCATCTGTGGCCTCGGAAGAGCTGACCTGACGACGTTCGCCAGTCATCGGCTTTTCCCAACGATCGACGATCTCCATCAATCGGCTCGTCTCCTTATCGATGCCTTCGCTGGTCGAGTTTTCCGTGACCGGAGTCGGCTCGACCATCTCCAGAGCAGGGTTCTCGGTGAACTCTTTCTGGATACGAGCTTCGAGATCGCTAACACCCATCTGAAGGATGTCCATCGATAGGATGAGTTGAGGTGCCAGGACCTGTTGTTGGGCAAGGCGAGTTGAAACCTGTAAGCGCACACGTCCCCCTCCCGGGTTCCTTACGGAACTCCAGAGCTTGGTGTGCGAGAGACGTGGTGTGGGTCTGAAGCCTTTCGGCTCCCCCTCGCGGTCATCCGGGAACTGCCCCGGACATCAAAGCCGACCTTCGCCGGCAAACAGCTAGAGTCGCTGGGCGCCGAGCGGAATCTCTTTACCGGGATTCTGAAAAACCCGATCGAGCTTCTTCTCGACGTACAACTCCTCATCATCAGGAGCAAACCAGATCCGTTGACCCTTCGAGAGAGCCTCGACCAGCCGTTCTTGTACTGCTGGCTGTAGCTCCTCGAAATCCTTCGACAATACGAGCCGCCGCATCTCCCACGAAAGATCGTAGGTGTGCTGTGGTTCGCTCATCTTGGGCTCCATCCCGGGTCGTGATCGCTATCGATCACCTTGAATCAAACTCCCTGATCTGAAGGGGATTCTATTCCGCCTTGCTGGAACAGTGCCTTTGACGGCACCGGGTACAGCATTTGCCACCGACAAGGTGGTCACGACAGGAATCCCTCTCTTCACAACGAAGGATACCCCGCCCCTCCGGGCAGCGTCAAACTCACAGGGCCACAGACTCGCGGATCAGGAAAATCTTACCGTCTCCCATCCGGCCTGTACGTCCACCAGTAGCGATCGCCTCCATCGCCAGCTGGGCAAATAGATCGTCTACGAGGATCTCCAGGCGAATCTTCGGCAAAAACTCCATACCCACGTCATCTCCAGAATAATCTTCGAGATGTTCCTTCTGCATACCATATCCGCGCACCTCTTGAACATGGATGTGCTGGACCCACTCACGGTCACGAAGCTGAGCGAGAACGTCCTTGAGGCGATAAGGTTTCAGGATGGCAACGATTCTCACCATGATCTTCAGTCACCCTCTCCCAGCAGTATCGACCAGAGGCCCTGCTCTTCCAGCAGAGTCTGTAACCGCGCCGGATAACCTTCAATCCGGAACGAAACATCGCGATCCGAAGCCTCCTGGGCCAATGCCACCAGGCCCAGAGCCCCGGTCAAATCGATGGAAGTCACTCCGGCAAGACGAAACTCGACACTGGTACTGGCACAGATCGCCTCGAATCCCTCATGCGCCAGTTGCTCGACACGATGGGCATCGAGAACGCCGCGAATATCAAGAAGCTGTCGATCGCCTTCAGTACGCCGCTCGACGATAAATTCTTCACTCATGATGTCAGCTCCCTTCGCGCAACCACCAGGGTGATATCATCACTGGCCTCAGCTCCACCGACATGTTCGGCCAGATCTGCCACCACTCCTTCGACCACCTCATCCGGAGTCGCAGCGATCAAGCTCTGAAGAATCTGTGCGAATCTCTCCAGTCCATACTCGACTCCAGCGTGATCCATCGCCTCGACAATTCCATCCGTATAAAGGATCAACGAATCCCCCGGATTCAGATCGACATGGCTGACCTCCAGCGATTTACAAAAAACCGGACCAGCATCCATTCCCAATGAGATACCACCGGGCTGAAACTGTTCCACTCGACCACTGGCTCGTAACAACAGTGGTGGATTGTGTCCGGCCCTGGCAATGCGAACCTGACTGCGCTGATCATCAAGCTCGGCCCAGGCCAGAGTGACAAACATTCCTTCGGTCATATCTCGCGACAGACTCGCGTTGACCTCCTCCAGGATGGAAGCAGCATCCGGTTGTGTACGAGCCGCCATTCGTACCAAAGATCTGGTCATCGTCATCACCAGGCTGCCTGCCAGCCCCTTGCCTGAAACATCGGCAACGACAATCCCAGCGCGCCCGCCCGGTAAAGCGATCACATCATAGTAATCGCCACCCACCTCACGAGCCGGTTGGTAATAGCGAGCAATCTCGATACCAGAGATTTCCGGTAACTGCTCCGGAAGTAATGCGTTCTGAATCCGCGTCGCAATGGAAAGATCTCTCGCCACCGCCTGAGCATGAAGTTCTTGCTCTCGTGCTTCCGCCAGAAATCGAGTCATCCGATTGAAAGATGAAGCCAGTGCACCCAGCTCGTCAGAGGTACTGACCGTCGATTGATGATGAAGGTCTCCACGGGAAATCAGTGTCATGTCTTCACGTAAGCGGCGAATCGGCCGGGTGAGCAAGAATCCGACCAGCAAGACAAATGGGATTCCGAGCAGGATGACGGTCCACATCTGAGTGGTCGTTGCTTCTTTGAGACTCTTCTCTAGATCCTGGATCGCCACCGCACTGAGAAACAACTGCACTGTTCCGGCCGATCCTGCCATGGCGACCTCGAAAGATCGTACCGGCGCTTCGACATTATTCGTCGAGAGAGTCCCCGACCGAACCCGCACTGGTGATCCAGCCAGAGCCGTCGACTCGATCGATTTCCCCAGCCGAATCCCGAGACGATCTCCTCCTCGGGCATTGGCGATCAAATTTCGTCCGGTCGAATCGAGTACCAGGATATCAAGAACCGTGTGACGGCCAGGAGTGTTGATGAAATCTCTCAACTGCTGTGTGAGATTTTCCTGGGCAAGGCTCTGCGCATCGACTGCTAGATCTTCATCTTGCCAGAAAGGAGTGATCATCGAGCTGGCCAGAAGAACCAGTTCGTTACCATTACTGTTGACCTGCGTGGCGGTCGATTGCAATGCCAGCTCGGTCGAGGTACTTCCGACCCACAGAACAAAGATCACCAGGATGAGCCCCGAAATCGCTCCGTACTTGACTGCGATGGGAAAAACCTGACGGGGTGGACGCTCCGCTGAACGCGCCGGACGGGCTCGTGCTGGACCTCCACCTCGAATCAAGACTCCTCCTATTCCGCCAAGAAGTACCAGTCTGCTTGCTGAGCAGGTGCCATACCTCTAACTTGTGCCACTGCAGGGACGATAACATATACTTGGTAGCTGGATCGATCCCACCACTCCCAGCTGGAGGATCGATGCAGGCTGATTCTCCCGAAAAAAACCCGCGCGCTATCTGGCTGCTCGCTGGCTGCCGCTTCGGAGAAGCGATCGCCATCGGGATGCTCATCCCAACTCTACCCCTGTTTCTCGGCACTCTCACCTCACCAGTGGCCAATGAGGTCGCCAGATCGCTGTCACAACGATTCCCGTGGCTCTCTGAAATGCTACCGGGACTCGCTACGGCCAGCCAGGAAGCCAGAACCGCCTTCCTCTTCAGTGTCACCGGGCTGGCGATGGCCTCCATCCAGATCTTCGCTGGTCGATTCTCTGATCGATTTGATAGCCGTAAACCACTGATCGTCGCCGGAATGACCCTCGGTGCCTGTTGTAGCTTTGCGTTGCCGCTTCTCGATAATTACTGGCAACTAGTACTGCTGAGAGTCCTGCAGGGGTCCTTTCTCGGAATGACCTTCCCTCCGATGATGGCCATCATCGCCCGCAATGCCCCGGAAGATTCAGGGGGAAAAGTACTCGGCCTCTATTCCACCATCCGGCTGCTTGGGTTTGGGCTCGGACCGGTGATCGGTGGACTGGTCGGAGATGCGGGCGGATACGATCAGGTCTTCCTCGTCTCCGGAAGCTTGCTGATGGTCAGCGTCGTGCTCGTCTCGACAAAAATCAAGGATCCCAAGGAATTTCCAGATCTAGAAAACCGATCCAAAAAACTCCCGCCGATCGAACCGATCTTCCGGATTCTGGGTGCGGTCATCTTCGTGATGATGGTCGGGATCAGTACCGTGATTTCTCTCTTTCCTTTTTACGAACGAGAATTTGGATCGACCCAGTCAGAACTGGGAACCATGTTTGCCATCTTCGTCGCCACTCGTTGTCTGTTGCAATATCCATGTGGCTGGGCCGGCGATCGCTATGACAAGAAACGAATCCTACTGCTCGGATTACTTCTCTTCATCCCGCTGGTCGTTCTCCAGAGCCAGGTCAATAATCTGACCGAACTGACGATACTCCGGATGGGACTGGGTGCTGTTTCTGCGATGTTGAGTACCGCTGTCGGTGGAATTTGCGCCGAACGAAGCAGCCCTGGAAACCGTGCGAGAATGATGGGGATCAATACTCTCTGCTTCAGTCTCGGAACTGCGGTCGGGCCGATCTTGACCGGTTTCATCAATTCTCAGGAAACCGCATTCATGATTCCTGCCGGAGCTGCCCTGCTACTCTTTGGATTGCTACTGATGTTGCTGCCCTCGGATCGGCAGGCGCGAGCTTCCTAGTAAGCGGCCAGAAACGGCGCTCCCAGGTACAACAAGACGGCCGCCACAACACCGGCTGCGATGTCATCGAGTAACACCCCCCACCCCTGTGGAAGTCGCTCCAATCGACGAATGCCAAGCGGTTTCAGGATGTCCAAAAGTCGAAACAGTAGAAATGCCAACCCCCACAAAATGGCCAAACCGACAGGTGAATAGTCGGAGAGGGAAAGAAAAGGGAAAACACTCAGAGTCACGTACTGCCCGGCCACCTCATCGATGACCACCGCTCCCGGATCCTTCTTGCCAAAGATCTGAACGATACGAGAACCACAGAGCACGCAGGCGATTGAAGCGAGCAGCGCCAGAGAGGGAAAGAGATAGATTCGCAACGAATCGGGGCAGAAATTCCAGGCTGCCAGCCCCACCACCAGGGCTGCAAAACTCCCGACAGTGCCAGGGGCCCAGGGTGAATATCCGGAACCGAGGAAGGTCAGAATCAGACGTGAAAAGGTATCGCCGTTCTTCAAGCGGCGCTCTTCCTCTCTCGTTCTGTCCGGATGGCAAACATCAGGTAATCGATGGCTGACCATATGGTAGTAATCAAGGTTCCCCAGAAAAGAATCACGGTGATCACATCGAGACTATCGAGAATCAAAGGTGGGAGACCCGAATCACTGTTGGCCTGCTTCAGCATCACGGCAGGAATCAACATCGACTGCAGTACCATCTTTAATTTACCGCCAGCACGAGCGCCGAATTCGACCCCCTGGCTCTCCATGTAGGAACGAATACCGCTGACAAGAAATTCTCGCGCCACGATGATGACGACGAACCAGGGCCGGATCAGATCAGGGGCGAGATACACCAGATAGATGAGGGTTCCGCAAATGACGATCTTATCGACAAAAGAATCGGCAATCCGGCCAAATGCTGTCACCATCTGCCAACGACGTGCGAGATAACCATCGATGAAGTCGGTCGCAACGCAAAGAATGAAGGCTACCGTTGCGATATTCAGCGCAAGATGTCGGTCGTTGATGATTCCCCAGCCAGAGATTTCCAGGGTCAACATGGCAAAGAGGAGCAAAGCGATCCCCAGCCGACCAAGCGTGATCAGGTTGGGTAGCTTACGCCAATCTCTTCCCGTCAGCGCTGGGCTCGGACTCAAGCTGTCCCCCTTTAACCTTAGCGATCGGCTCGGCAACTAGGTCATAGTCATCCGTCGCGGTGATGCGGCAGCGCACCATTTCGCCGACCTGACCGGAACCTGCCGGGATTCTGATGGACGAGTCTATCTCCGGCGCCTCTGCATAGGAACGACCCAGTAACGAGTCTGTTTTCTCACAGGGGCCATCGATCAAGACCTCGACTTCTGTGCCCACCCGTGTCTGATTCCAGGAAAAAGCCACCTCTTGCTGGGCAAGCATCAGTTCCTCAACACGGCGAGCTTGCTCATCTTCCGGGATTCGATCAGATAGTTTTTCGGCAGGCGTCCCCTCCTCGGGTGACCATGGGAAAACTCCGACCCTCTCCAGTTGATTCTCCTCGACAAACCCGACCAGCTTTTCGAACTGCTCCCTCGTCTCACCGAGGAAGCCAACAATGAAGGTAGTTCGAAGTACCAGAGAAGGAATCCGTTCACGCATACGACGGAATAGATCTCTGGTTCCATCTTCTCCAAGGCGTCGGCCCATTCGTTTCAACATCGTGTTATCGATGTGCTGAATCGGCATATCGATGTAAGGAATCACTCGATCCAGATTAGCCACGGCATCGATCATCGCATCGGAAAATTTGTATGGGTATGTGTACAACAGCCGGATCCAATCAATACCATCCACGGCATTGAGTTTCCCCATGATCTCCGGCAACAAAAACTCACCATCTATATCAAGACCATAGGAAGTGAGATCCTGGCTGATCAGATTGATCTCCCGGGTTCCGTTGGCCACCAGCTCACGAGCTTCGTTGACAATATACTCGGGCGACTTTGATCGAAAACGACCACGAAAAGATGGGATTGAGCAGAAGGTGCAAGGATTATCACACCCCTCACTGATCTTCAGATAGGCACTGTGTCGGGGAGTTAAACGTAAACGTGAATCTTCTGACCAGGCTGGATGAGAAGCATCGCCAACATGAACTCGACGAGCCGCTCGCACTTCATCCATCAAGCCACCAAGTATCTCCGGCATACGTGGATATTCGGACATTCCAACGATGGCATCGATCTCGGGGATCTCTTTCGCTAGCTCTTCAGGATAGCGCTGCCCGAGACAACCGGCGACGACCACACGCTTGGCCGGATCTTCTTCCTTGAGACGTACCAGGTCGAGAATCGCTTCGATCGACTCCTGTTTGGCGCTTTCAATGAACCCGCAGGTGTTCACCATCAAAATGTCGGCATCCTCCGCTTGCTGGGAAACGACAAAGCCCTCAGCACCCACTCGTCCGAGAATTACCTCGGAATCGACCAGGTTCTTGGGACACCCCAGGCTGACGAGGTGAATCGCAATCGGAGTTAAAGAAGCCAAGTTTCCCTTTCACGGCCAACAAAAGCATGGCTGACAAATCATACCAATCGGAAGATTTTATCACTTCTCTTTCCCCAGAACCATCGATCCGGAGATGGACGTGGGAGGGCTTAGATGTTGCTATGGTTGCGGAGGAAACGTAGATGGCCGCAGAAGAGAAAATCGAAGATCTGGTACAGCTAGCCCTTTCCTGCATCCACAGGGAGCATCCATATTATCTCGGGCTGGTGCTCAGATCCGATGAGGATCTGAAACTTCCACGGCAACTGACCCCGGTATTTCGTGGCGCCTTTGACTGGCATTCGGCAGTCCACAGTCACTGGACTCTCGTCCGGGGACTACGTTTCGGAATCAAAAATGAACTCGCTGAACGTTGCCGTCATGTCTTACAAACATCTCTCAACGATAAAGACATCGCAGTAGAAGCTAGTTTCGTCGATGAGAGACCGGGCTTTGAAGTTCCTTACGGTCGAGCGTGGTTACTCCAGCTATCTACCGAGCTGAAAGAAACCCGAGATCCGCTCGCCGAGAAACTGGCACCACTGGAAAAACGAGCCCGACGAGATCTTCTTCACTGGTGCTCGCAGCTGGTCCATCCCGTTCGTTCCGGACAGCATGACCAATCGATGTTCTCACTGGGACTATTTCACGACTGGGCGATTTCAAACAATGATCAAGAATGCGCCGAGGCGATCGAAATCCTGGTGCGTCGTCATCATGAAAATGATCGGGCTCTGCCGTATCAGTTTGAACCATCAAATCATGACTTCTTGTCGCCATCTCTGGCCACGGTTGATCTGATGCGCCGGATCTTGCCCGGCGATGAGATGAGTTCGTGGATCAAGAAGGCTCATCCGGAACTCGCCTGCGGCAACTGGCCAGACATTGTTGCTCAATGCCCGGATCCAGCGGATGGAAAACTCGCCCATCTCGATGGCCTCAACCTGTCACGAGGATGGATGCTTGAAGCGATCGCCGATGATCTAAAAGGAAACGTAACGGGCCTTCAACAACTGGCTTCGCAGCATGAAAAAGCAGGAATCGCCGGAGTTCACCCGGAGCACTACTCGGGTGCTCATTGGCTTGCTTCATTTGCGATGTACTTGATCACGAAACGATGGAAACTGACCGAGCCTACCTAGGTCTGGGATCGCATCTCTTCCCATTCCTCCAGAGTCAGATTGACCTCTCTGGCTTTCGAGCCCTTGAAAGGCCCAACGATGCCCTGCTCTGTCAGGATATCCATCAAACGCGAAGCTCTGGTGTAACCAATCCCCAACCTTCTCTGCAACAAGGTTGTCGAGCCACGCCCGGTTTCGCAAAT
>JBBWWC010000185.1:0-5287 GCA_050256555.1 Planctomycetota bacterium
TGCTCAGGAACTCGGCGAACTGGTCTACATCGAATTGCCCGAGGAAGGCTCGGAAGTTCAGTACGACGGTCAGTTCGGTGAAATTGAATCGGTCAAAGCTGTCAGTGAGCTGAACTCACCGGTCGCCGGAAAAGTTGTCGAGGTCAATCAAGCTCTTGGCGACAGCCAGGAAGCGATCTCTGATTCGCCCTACGACGCCGGCTGGTTGATGAAAGTAAAGCCGGCAGAGGATTCTGGTCTCGACAATCTTCTCGACCATGAATCGTATGGAAAACAGCTGGGCGGCTCTTGAACTGAAAGCCGGATCGATGCCACGGACACGTCCTCTCGATCTGGTGCGCTGTCTTGCTCCTGACCCGCTCCCACCAGCCGACAACATGGCCCTCGATGATTTGCTTCTCGAGGAGCCCGGCTGGTTTGTCCGCCTGACCCGGTGGGACCGACCAGCGGTCACCATCGGTCGCTTTCAACCGTGGCCTGATTCCGCCGCTGCGGATGATTCAGGATTCCCGAGACTCCATCCCGTCGGTCAGATTTCACCCCCTGCGAAGACCCTTCCAGCGGTTCGACGTGTGACGGGCGGCGGGGCGATTCTCCATGGTGAAGATTTGACCCTGGCCATCGCCGGCGATTGTCCGTCAGAAATCTTTCCCCGGCGCCGTCCGACCGAGGTTGCGGCCCGAATCTCGCTGATACTCGCCGATCTTTTCGATGCACCGGCAGCTTCACGATCGGGCCAGGATCGCGAAGGAGCGATGAAGAACATCGCCGACTGCTTCTTGCGAAGATCTCCCAGTGACGTGGTGGTGACGACCCGGGATGGCATCATCAAGGCGGGCGGAATTGCCCTGGCCTTTCGCAATGGTCGAGTTTTGATCGAGGCGAGTCTACGCAGAGATTTGCTGGTCGCTGACCCTGCCGATGACCTGCCACGGTTGACTCGATTGGCGCGAAGCCTCGGCCTTGAAGTGGCCGACGGGGAACCAGAAAATCCGCTTCTTTCCGAATCCTGGTCGCAGCAGGTCGCCCGGCGAGTCGAAGAACGTTTCGGTAACCCGGCCTGGAATCGTCGCTAGCGGTCAAACTCTGTTTTGTGAACACTCCACCAGTCTCGCAACGATTCAACATCACGAACGATTTGTCGTTTCAATGCATCGACCGACTCGAAGCGTCGTTCACCACGTAAACGCCGATGAAACTCGACCTCGATGGATGCGCCATACAGATCCCCCTCAAAGCCATCGAGATGCGCTTCAAGGCGATCCAGTTGCGGATCAAATGGAGTTCCTTCGGCGGCTTCGGGGCTACCAAAGGTCGGCCGACGTCCCAGATTGATCGCTGCGGGCCAGGCCACCGCAGACTTTTCCGATTCCAGCACCGTCACGGTTCCAAGGTAGACCCCTACCGGCGGTACCAGCACCGGTCCCGGATCCAGATTGGCGGTCGGGAATCCGATGGTTCGGCCACGTCGATCCCCGGTGATCACCGTACCGCGCAGCGAATAGGATCGTCCCAGTAGCCGACTGGCGCGCGTCAGATCACCCACCTCGACACAACGTCGAACCGCCGAAGAACTGACCGCCTCGCCCTCGATCAGCAAGGGAGGAGATGTCCGCAGCTCCAGCGGCAAAGGATCGAGCGATTGGAGATATGAAGCGGTACCTTGCGCTCCGGCACCAAAGGCAGAATCAAACCCCATCAAAAGATGACGACAGTCCAGCGCCTCGACCAGCACCTCCTCGAGAAACCGTTCTGGGCTCCACCGCGACAGTTCCTCGTCAAACGGCAGTACCACGACCGTCTCGACGCCCGTCTCTTCCAGCAGTTCCAGTCGACGATCGAGGGGAGTCAGAACTGCCGGTGCCATTCCTTGAACTACCTGTTTGGGATGAGTCGAAAATGTCAGCACGGTCGAGGTCCCTGATAGCTCTTCACTCCAGCGCAGCAGGTCGATCATCAAGGAGGCGTGCCCCTTGTGAAATCCATCAAAGAAACCGATGGTACAAACCGGTGTAGCGATGGAGGTCTCCTGCAATTGCGCGAGACCATAGATCGTTTTCAAGATCTGCTCTCTCCCGCGGCCCACTGCTCTTCCAGATCACGTAGCGCTCCCTTGACGGCGATTCGTTGCAAGGTCGAAACCCGTGAAGGGATCAGGATTCCATCGAGGTGATCATTCTCATGCTGGATACAGCGCGCCAGCAGTCCGGTCGATTGCAAGTCGAATCGCTCCCCATCGACACCGGTCGCCTGAACCGTCACCGCTGGCTGCCGATCGACATGAAGACGGATTCCTGGCAAGCTCAAGCACCCCTCTTCCTCCTCTTCGAGGACACCTCGCGATTCGCTGGGGATCTCGATCTCGGGATCGATAAAGACCCTTTCGATTCCCACTTCATCATCACTTTCGGTCACGTTCATGATGAAGACGCGTGCATTCCAGCCAACCTGGGGAGCCGCCAGTCCGATGCCTTGATGTTCGTACATCAGTTCGAACATTCGACGTATACAGGCCCGTGCATTGTCATCTGGCTGTCCCAGCGGTTGACAACGCCGATGCAGGATCGGATCTGGATAAAGGCGTAATCTCAACTGCTCCGGTCCGAGAATAGGGTCGGACGGCGGCAAATCAGAAGAGCTCGACGACTGTGAAAACAAGTGGCCTCCCGGGTACAAGGGCATGGATCCAGCTGGATCCACCGCTGCGAATCCTAGCATCCAGGCCCGAATTCGGCCAGAGACCCGCCTGTAAATCCGGTCCGGAGATGTTGACCATCCGGTGCCATACAGGTACCCTCTGGAGTTTGCGGGGCTGGCCCCGATCCGCTCAGAGCGTACTGGAACCATTCGTAGTGACAAAAACTACCCTGGTAACACAAGCTCAACCGAGCCAACAGCGGCTCAGCGGGGATCCAGAGACCCAAGATTCCGTTCAATGTTGATCGTGCGTCCGTTAACTTTTTGTTATCTGAACGCAAAAAAATCGCTCCGGAGTGATGTAAATGGCAGCAGCTGACACCTTCTTCTCGAAAGCCGACATGGCACTCAAGAAGCGTAACTATGATTACGCCATCGAACTGTATCAACAGGGTCTGCAAATTGACCCCGATCGATTCGAGGCGCGTAAGCATCTGAGGCAAGCGCAAATCCGTAAGGTTCAGGAAAAAGGCGGTAACACCCTCGGCGGTGCCGGAGTCAAGCTGAAAAACGGCTTCTTGCTCGCCAACATCCGTAAGCTTGGCGTCCAGAAGAAATACGAAGAACAGATCATCGAGATCGAGAAGTTTCTTTGCGTGGCACCACAGAGTGCTACCGAGTTGTTTCTCCTCGCTGAGGCATTCATTGCAACCGAACGTTCCGACAGTGCCCGGCAAGCCTATCTCGAAGTGACCGAATCTGACGGCACCAACGCGGAAGCGTGGAAGGCTCTCGGTCGCATTTACGAGCAGGAAAAGGACCTCGATCAAGCCATCGAGTGCTGGGAACGTGTCCGTCAGATCTCGCCGGAAGATGGGGAGGCGGGCAAAGCGATCCGTAACCTCTCCGCAGCGCAGATGATGGCACAAACCGAAGCGCGTAAAAAAGGTGGAGACGGTTCCTTCCGTGATCTCCTCAAGAGCGATGACGAATCGAAGAAGCTCGAGCAAGCGGCCTCCATCATCCGGACCGCCGATGACGCACGCAGCGCCATCGATGTGGCCCGTGAAAAAGCCGAGGCGGAGCCGGACAACTCGCGTCTCTGGCGCGATCTCGGTGATATGCAGGCCAAAGCACGCGATTACGATGGTGCTCGTGGCTCCTACGAGAAGGCCAAAGAGGTCAACCCGCAGGATCTCTATGCGGCTGACAAGCTCGGTGGCCTGAAAGAGATGATCTTCGTCGATAAGATCGATGTCTTGCGTCGGGCTGCGGATGGTGGTGACGCTGCAGCGGCGACGGAGCTAGAACAGGCTCTGGTACAACAAAAAGAGTTCATGCTTGAGGAGAGTGCGCGGCGGGTGGCGGACCACCCGACCGACTTTGGCCTCAAGTTCAAGTACGGAGAGCAGCTGATGGAAACCGGCCGCTGGGATGAGGCGATTGCTCAGTTCCAGAATGCCCGGAAAGATCCGAAGTTCGTCACTGGCTCGACCTACCAGATCGGGAAAGCTTTCTTTCACAAGAATCTCCACGATCTGGCCATCAAAGAATATGGATCGGCCCTCGACCAGGTCAACGAACCCGATAGCGACCTTGCCAAGTCGATACGGTATGATCTGGCTCTGGCCCACGAGAGTAAGGGAGAGAGTCAGCAGGCTCTCGCATTCCTGGAGGAGATCATGTCGGTGGATATTAGTTTCCGCGACGTCTCCCAGAAAGTGACGGATATCCGCAGCAACCTCTAACAGGTCTGTGGAAAGAAAGAGGAAAATGCCAAATAACGCATCGAGTACCAAGAGGCTGCGCCAGGATAGCCGTCGTAACCTGAGAAATCGGACCAGAAAATCCGAGATCCGCACCCTGACCAAGAAGGTGATCGCACACATTGAAGCAGGTGAGCAGGATCAGGCTCAGGCGCTGGCGAAAGTAGTGCAGGGAAAACTGGACCGTGCCGCCAAGTCCGGTACACTCCACGCCAACACGGCGGGACGTCGCAAGTCTTTGCTCCATCGCCAGCTACAGGCGCTGAACAAGCCCGCTTAGTTGCCCCCCCTTCCATCAGGAATCGGGGCCAGGTAGCTCAGTTGGTAGAGCACTGCACTGAAAATGCAGGTGTCCGCGGTTCGAATCCGCGCCTGGCCACCATTCAGAAACTTTAGCCCCACTCGGTCTTATGACCGGGTGGGGTTGTTTCTTGTCACCGTCGAAAGGCCGAAAATGGCGAGGAATTCCTGTTTCATGTTGTAACTTCTTCCCCTCAAAAGATGGCAGGTAGTGGGATATCACCCGATTCGCTGTCCGGACTGTGGCTCACGTTCCCATCGGCAATACGGCAGAGAAGGTCGGCTGCGATATCACCGCTGCAAGAAGTGTGAACTTCGCTATCGCTCCTGGGAAAACGGCGACAGTCAGTGGCTCAACCCGTAGTCACTCCTTGGCACCTGCGGCCTTGAGGAGTTGGATGATCTCCGTGGACTTGGAGGAGTTGTAGGCGGCGTGCATCAGCGGGGTCGAGCCGTTGTTGTTTCTGGCTTCTACTTTTGCGCCCTTATCGAGCAGTAGCTTTACGATCTCAGGGCTGGAGGAGAAACCAGCGGCGAAGATCAGCGGGGTCGAGCCGTTGTTGTCTCTGGCTTCTACTTTTGCG
>JBBWWC010000186.1:0-7293 GCA_050256555.1 Planctomycetota bacterium
GCTTGCCTTGCCGGAAATCCCCGCAGCCGATTTAGCGGAGTTGTTCCCGGCAGATGGGTGGGGTGGCAGCGATGTGGTCTCAAGAACTTATCGGCAACTGGAACGAATCGGATTGCCCATCCAGAGCCTTCCGATTCTCGATGATATTGATCACGGTGAAGATTTGCGAAAACTAGGCGAAGATTTGAATCAGGATCGATTACTGGCGGCCAAGAGACCGAGAACTGTCCAGCAACTACGAATTTTGCAAAAAGAGGGCTGGAGCCGAGGGCCGGAAATGCCGATCATAAATACAGGGGAAGAATGTCCTGACAACCTCCCCGGTTTCTGACAGGAAAGAGACTGATCATGCTATGTGAGAAGTGTCAGCAAAATGACGCCTGTGTCCACCTGACGGATGTCACCAATAACACCAAGCGTGAATATCATCTTTGCAAAGATTGTGCGGAGGTCCACTCCGTTTCCATCCAGGCCCAACTTCAGAAGTTTAAAAACATCAACCTCCCTGAGTTCTTCACGCCGCTATCGGGAGAGTTGAGCCAGGAGAAGGCACAGGATTCGATTGCTGATTGCCCACAATGCAAGATGAGCTATTCGCTGTTTCGCAAGGATGGGAAGTTCGGTTGCGCGCATGATTACACGGTCTTTCGCAGCACACTGGATGACTTACTCAAGAAGATTCACGATTCGACTCAGCACAGAGGTCGAACTCCACGTCGTTTCCGTCAGCAGGATTCTCACCAGGAAGAGCTGGATCAGTTGCGTCAGCAACTGACCAGTGCCGTCAACGGAGAGCAATACGAAAAGGCTGCGGCGATTCGGGACCAGATGCGATTGATGGGGAATAACTGATGTCTCTTGAAAATTTCGAGCAATCGGTCGGAGAGTGGCTTCGTGGTGACGGCTGTGACGCAGATCTCGTGATCTCCAGCCGTATACGTTTAGCAAGAAATTTGACCGATATTCCTTTCACTTCGGTGGCGGATGATCGGCAACGTTCAGAGGTCGCTGATCGCATCGAAGATGCTTTGGACAGCCTTCAGCCGGGGCTTTTGCTGAAGACACAACATCTTGAAGCGATGGATCGAATTCAGAGATCTGTGCTGGTCGAGAGACATCTGATCAGCCGGGAATTGGCCTTGGCCACCGGCCCTCGCGTGGTCGCTTTTGACAAGACCGAGGGCGTTTCCCTGATGGGGAACGAGGAAGATCATCTTCGTTTGCAAGTAGTGAAGTCCGGTTATCGCCTCGAAGAGGCATGGCAGGAAATGGATCAACTAGAAAAGGCGATTGATCAGAAATTGCAGTTCGCTTTCGATCAGCAGTTCGGATACCTGACCGCATGTCCGACCAATGTTGGAACCGGGTTTCGGGCCTCTGTGATGCTCCATCTTCCAGCGATGGTAATCACGGGGCAGATCGAGCATGTGACCAGAGCTGCCACCAAGATGCATCTGGCGGTTCGTGGATTATTTGGCGAAGGAACAGAAGCTCAGGGTGATTTCTTCCAGATCTCGAATCAGCGAACTCTCGGACTCACCGAGGAGGAGATTCTGGAGAATATTGCCTCGGTGTTGCCGAATATCCTCTCCTATGAACGTAAGTTAAGAGATCAGTTACTGGAACGGCGGCGGGAGCGAATCGAGGACAAGATCGCAAGGGCTTACGGAATCCTTTCCCATGCGCGGGTCATCACCAGCAAGGAAGCTCTGGAACAACTTTCTTTGGTTCGACTGGGTGTTTCGATGGGTGTTTTGTCACAGTTGACGATGGAACAGGTCAATCGGATGTTCTTGTTTAGCCAACCAGGACATCTCCAGTCGATCGATGGCCAGGAGCTGTCGACAGACGATCGCGATCTCAAGAGAGCTGATTTGTTAAGGAATATCCTGGCAGAATAAAGTCGAGGATATCGGTTCTTATGATCCGATATACGATCGAAAGAGGTTATGATACGTAGGAGCGGGTCTCCTTTTGGAAGTTTGAGAGTCGAGATACGGGAACTTCGCTGGAAGCGGGAGCGTCCTGTTCTCTAGGGAGAGATCACCGAAGATTCTGGTAGAATCTGTGGATTGCAGTGGATCGGTCCGGACTGTCGACCAGATGCACCATTTGAGCCAAGATAAGCGAGGGAAGACTTAAAATGTTTGATCGTTTTACCGACAGAGCGCGGAAAGTGATGGCGTTGGCTCGCAAAGAAGCACAGCGATTCAGCCATGACTTCATCGGTACCGAGCATATCCTCCTGGGGTTAGTCCAGGAAGGAAGTGGTGTCGCTGCGAATGTTCTGAAAAATCTAGACGTTGATTCCGGCAAGATTCGAGCGGAGATCGAACGTCAGGTTCAGAGTGGCCACTCGATTGTTCACATGGGACAGCTGCCATTTACGCCACGTGCGAAAAGAGTACTGGAGTTGTGTCAGGAAGCGGCCAAAGAGCTGAGTCATAATTACATTGGAACCGAGCATCTTCTGCTGGGATTGATTCGTGAAGAACAAGGTGTTGCTGCCACGGTTCTGAAAGATCTTGGATTGCAACTCGAAGATGTTCGGAACGAAGTGCTAGAAATTCTCGGTGCTGATGTTGGCGATGAGGAAATGGGTGCGGAACCCGAATCCAAACCAGCCGGGCAGAAATCCAGAAATTCAAAAACACCCGCTCTCGATTCATTTGGAAGAGACCTGACCGAAATGGCCCGGACTGGTTCTTTGGATCCAGTCATCGGTCGATTCGAGGAAATCGAACGTGTCATGCAAGTGCTTGCGAGACGGACCAAGAACAATCCGGTTCTTCTCGGAGAACCTGGTGTGGGCAAGAGCGCGATTGTTGAAGGGCTGGCTCAGGAGATTATCTCCGGCGATGTACCGGAGATCCTTCGCAACCAACGGATCGTGGTTCTCGATTTAGCCTTGATGGTTGCAGGTACCAAATACCGAGGACAGTTTGAAGAACGAATCAAGGCAGTGATGACGGAAGTCAGTCGCGTCAAGAACGTCATCCTGTTTATCGATGAACTTCATACTCTAGTGGGAGCTGGTGGAGCCGAGGGAGCGATTGATGCATCCAATGTGCTCAAGCCGGCATTGTCACGTGGGGAAATCCAGTGCATCGGAGCCACGACGCTGGACGAGTACCGCAAGCACATTGAAAAAGATGGCGCCCTGGAGCGAAGATTCCAGAGCATCATCGTCAATCCCCCCAGTCGAGATCAGTCGGTTGAAATTCTCAAGGGGTTGAGGGATAAATACGAAGCGCATCATCGTGTTCGGTATACAGACGAAGCGCTGGAGGCTGCCGTCGACATGGCGGTTCGCTATATCAATGGTCGTTTCCTGCCGGACAAGGCTATCGATGTCATCGATGAAGCTGGATCTCGGATACGCCTCAAGAATTCGACACGTCCGCCAGATCTCAAGGAGCTAGATAAAGAGATCGTTGAACTGGATAAAGAAAAAGAAGCTTCCGTCGCTCAACAAGACTTCGAGCGTGCTGCGAACCTTCGGGATAAGGCCAGTCGACTGAAACAGAAACGAGAAGAAGATCTCAAAGCATGGAGAGCCCGTGCCGATGAGGTGAGCGGGAGTGTTGGCGAAGAAGTGATCGCCGAAACGGTAGCAAAGATGACCGGGATCCCGTTGACGCGTATCGACAGTGGTGAGGCGGATCGCCTTCTTCACATGGAAGACGAACTTCATGAATCCGTGATTTCACAGCATTCTGCTATCCAGCGCATTTCTCGTGCGGTGCGACGCAGTCGTAGTGGGCTCAAGGATCCTCGCCGACCGGTCGGATCATTCCTCTTTCTAGGCCCGACGGGCGTCGGCAAAACATTACTCGCCAAGACCCTCGCCAAGTTTCTGTTTGGCGAGGAAGACGCACTGATTCAGGTCGATATGTCAGAGTTCATGGAGAAACACAATATTTCTCGACTGGTCGGAGCGCCTCCGGGATACGTCGGGTATGAAGAGGGCGGTCAGTTAACCGAGAAGATTCGGCGCCGTCCTTATTCAGTGGTCTTGCTCGACGAGGTGGAGAAGGCCCATTCAGATGTGTTCAACATGCTGCTCCAGGTGATGGAGGAAGGCCATGTGACGGATTCCTTCGGTCGGGTGATCGATTTCCGTAACGTTGTCCTGATTATGACATCTAACATCGGTGCAGACCTGATCAAGAACCAGAGTTCGCTGGGTTTCCGGAATACCGGTGAGGCTCGTGATAGTGAACAGATGCGTAAGGAAGTGATGGGGGAAGTGGAAAAGTTCTTCCGTCCTGAGTTCCTGAACCGTCTCGATGATTCGGTCTTCTTCAAGCCTCTGACTCGAGATGATCTCGAAGAAATCATCCAGATTGAGATGGCTGAAGTGATGGGGCGGATCAAAGAAAAAGGAGTCGATCTGACCGTTTCTGACGAAGCGAAAACGTTCCTGATCGATAAAGGATACAACCCTGATTTTGGAGCTCGTCCGCTGCGTCGTGCGATTCAGCAATATGTCGAAGATGCTCTTGCCGAGGAGTTGCTACAGGGAAAGATTCCCAAAGGCACGGTGATCAATATGGAGGTTGCTGGCGAAGCGATTTTCTTCCGCAAGATGCCGAACGAGACACCGAAAGAAGAGGATGCGCCGGCTGCGGCTCCCTAACCGTAGATCCAGTGCTGCCGGATCATTCCGGCCATATGCATGGAACCAGTTGCCGCTACCGGTTCGCCGGTAGCGGCTTTTCTTTTGAGCCATGACAGAGCATCTTCGATGCTGTCAACCGGATTCGATTCCAACCCCAGTTGTGAAAGAACTTTGCTGAGTTCGGTCGCCTCGAGGCCTCGCGGCGTTGGAGGCGTGACGGTCAAAATCTGTGGCGAGGGATCAAGAGTGGTGAGCCACGACAGGCTTTCGTGGATCTCTTTATCGGCAAGCATTCCGATGAGGATAGATCCTCGATGGGTTCCTCGATGAGTTTTAAATCGATCGATGAAAGCCTTTAACGAAAGTGGTGTGTGAGCTCCATCGATCAGCAAGCTGGGAGGGCCAGGTATGAGTTCAAGACGCGCTGGCAGCTGTAATGCTTGCGTCGCCAGTTGTACTTCTTGACGACTCCAGGGAGGTGTCTCCGGGATGCTCTCCAGCGCCGCCAGAGCACAAGCGCCATTGAGTCTCTGCGGCAAACCAATACTTGTCGGAATTCGTTCGTCGTTGTCCACGACCAGAGGCTTGGCGCCTCGCAAGATCGCCACTTCGAGGGCATGTGGAGTATGATCTCCAGCGGCAAGGATGAACGGTTTCTTTCGGGTTGCGATGGCGGCCTTTTCTTTTGCGATTTCTGCGATGGTGTTGCCCAAGATGGCTCGATGATCGAGATCTACGGTGGTCAAGACTCCGACATCGTGCTGGAGCGCACTGGTGGAATCGAGTGGGCCGCCCATTCCTACCTCCAGTAAAATCCATCGATCTCCAGCATTTTTCGCTCGCTCGATGAAGAGTGCGATCCACAAATCGAAGAAGGTCGGGAGCGAGTTCTCAAAGTCGGCAGGATCCACCAGGTGAGGATGAAGATTGGTCAAACCATCGAGTAGCGCAGGTACAGGCAGCTCAGATCCGTCGATACGTATACGTTCCTCGATGGAATTCAGATGGGGTGACAGAGTGGCTGCAGTAGGCAAACCTCTTTGCCGAAGCAATGCTTCCATCCACAAGATTGTTGAACCTTTTCCCTTGGTGCCAGCGACCTGGATGACTGGACCTGTAGGCGTTTCAAGATTTGCACGCTGTAGAAGATTTCTACAGCGTGTAGGCCCCAGAGCACGTCGTTGGCTCGACAGAGGGGTTTGTTTTTCCCAATTGGTGAAACTCCCCAGCCACGAATCGAGCTGCTGGAGATCACCAGGGGGAGGAGGAATTGGTGTAAAAGACGACAATCAAATCCTTCTTATCGTTGACGTGGCCCCGGCGCTCCCCGACCATCTACGCAAGCGAGGGAAGATGAAACCACGGATCGGACTGAACTGCGACATCGAGACTACGGGAAGACTTCGTTCCCGGGTAGCTGTCACCTATCACGATCTGGTGATCCAGTATGGCGGAATTCCACTACTGATCCCGCCGGGGGTTGATCCGGCTGAGGTGGCACCTTTTTTCGATGGGATCCTCCTCATTGGAGGAGATGACTATCGCTGTGGTTTGAAAAAAAATGAGCCAGAGCCGGAACGGTTTCTGGAGGTCCATCCTCTCAGAGAAGCGGCGGATCTTCGGTGGGCGGAATATCTACTGGCGAGTGATTTGCCAGTCCTTGGCATTTGCGGAGGATTTCAACTCCTTTCCATCGTTGGTGGCGGTTCCTTGATTGGCGACATCGAGGTGGAATTAGGATCCACTGTGATGCATCGGGTGGTTGAAAATCACATGACAGATGTCGAGGATGAACTTCCGGTCCATGAAATCGAATGGCTCGGCGGATTACCAGGAGCTGAAGCGCCAGGAACTTACCACGTTAACTCCAGTCACCATCAATCAGTCAAAGATCTGCCACAAGGTTGGACACTCCTGGCTCGATCTTGCGATGACGTCATCGAGGCCGCTTGTAGCGACGATGGTCGTATCGTTGGTGTTCAGTGGCATCCAGAACATGTGAAGATGAAAGACGAACCGCTGGGAATGTGTATCGTCAAAAATTTCATTCGTTGTTGTAACGAACGATCAGCGAGGGATTCCTGAAATGGCCAGGCTGATGGTCTGTGCCGGGGAGCCCTCTGGCGATCTACATGCTGCAAGACTTGTGAAGGAGTGTCTGGAGTTAGATCCGTCGTTACAGATCGAGGGGATCGGCGGTGAAAGACTTGCGGAGTCTGGTGCTGTATTGCGTGCAGACCGGACCGATCGTGCGGTGATGGGGTGGTTGCCGGTTCTGGGCCAGCTGGGGTCGATTCTGCGTCACACATCCTCATTTGTGGAAGAGTTACTGCGCCATCCTCCGGATCAACTGGTGGTTATTGATTACCCCGGTTTGCACACACAGCTGGCGACGATTGCGCGCAATCTTGGTATTCCTGTGACCTATTACATCTGCCCTCAGGTCTGGGCGTGGGCGCCGTGGCGAGTTCGGCGTATCGCTTCCTGTGCAGACCAGTTACTGGTGGTACTTCCTTTTGAAGAAGAACTGTATCGACCATTTCATCCACGGGTTCGGCATGTTGGAAATCCGATTTTCGATTCTCTGGCGGATGCTGGTGAGGTTCCGCAACTGGCTGGAGCAACCGGGAATCCGGTCCTGGCATTGCTTCCAGGAAGTCGTCGACAAGAAG
>JBBWWC010000187.1:0-3844 GCA_050256555.1 Planctomycetota bacterium
AACATTCATATTGAACTACAATCCCATCCGTCATTAGACACCCGCATCT
Source organism: Planctomycetota bacterium (assembly GCA_050256555.1). Lineage (GTDB taxonomy): Bacteria > Planctomycetota > UBA8108 > UBA1146 > UBA1146 > UBA1146. Next base: position 50 of record JBBWWC010000187.1, read on the forward strand.
TTCTCGACAATCCGGAGGAATCTCCATGGCATTTCGATGGCAAATTCGGTGGCAATCACATCACTGCTTTATCTTCATCTTCCTTACAAGCCTACTGGTGTCGGATCTGATTTCAGCCCAAGCGGTTCCGGTACAACGGGCGCAATCAACCAAAGCGATCCGGCTAATTCCAGCCGGCGCATTACCTCCTGGAGCGATACCGCTTCCGGTCGGCCAGTTTCCGGCCAATACAGCCATCGCCAACACCTTTCCTGCTCTACCACCCAATCACTTCCTCGGACAAGATTGCACCGGTTGCCACGATCCGAGCTTCATGGCGGCATATCTCGCTTCTCTCGAGAATTTATCCAACCAAAACAGAGGATTGGCCGTCGAATCAACAAACGAAGTAGACGAGTCCACCACAACCATTAGCCAGGCTCTTCAAAAATCCTCACTTGCCAAACCCCGCACCATCGAAGCGGTACTCGAAGCCAGACGCGACCTTGCCTTTGGTGGTTTGAAAGCGATGCCCGTTGCGGATACTTCACAAGAGCAGCAATCAGCAGCTCGTGCCGATCGAATCGCAATGCTGATCCGTTCTGGAAACTGGAATGGCTATCAGCAAGAACTGACCGCCTGCTCCGATCAAGCCGCTGCAGTCCATCAGACAGTCGTACAACTACTCTCCAGCAATGATCAGGCGATGTTGCCCGAAGAGGTACTCGATCTCGCTACGGTCACTCTTCCTCTGCCTGCAGCGACAGCAATCATCGATAAAAATACGGAGATCGAAGATTCGCCTCCCGGTGAAACTTCTGCGGTCAACGAAACCGAAGATCCTCTCCTCAACAACTACGGTGTGCTGCTAAAAAAGGCCGCCCGCCGCGGCTCCACACGGACTTTACTCCAGCGTTTAGAACAAGGAGTCGGTCTGTACGGAGGAGCTGACCCGGAAAATAGAGACCGGACCTGTGATTTGCTGGTCGCTGCCGAGATGCACGCCGAGGCATTGCCCTATCTAGACCCACTTCCTGTCGAGGAAACTGCCACCTCTCAGTTACGCATCCGTCACGGCCTCTATCACAAGGCAGTTGCAAGCTCACAAACCGATCTTCGATCAAAGCATGATCATCTGATCCAATCAGCAGATCTCTTCTCGTCGGTTGCCGAAGACAGCACCGTGGATGTCAAGGATCGGACTCAATCCGTAACTCTTCTGATCGAGTTGCTGCCAGGACTGCCCCACACATGGACCACCAGCTGGAGACAGCGCGTCTTTGCGGATTCTGGAGAAGTCGGGCAGGCTTTACTTTCGCAGCTCGGATCACAAGCACGGACACTGATTCAGAACCGTAGCTCCAGCTCTGCCAGCAGGCTCAAAATCTTGCAATCAATTCGCATCGCAGTCAGCACGCTGCTTGATCAGATCGGCCAAGAAGTCGGACCCTGGCAAGCCTCCATCGATGCGCTGGCAATCGCATTTTCCGACGAAGCCAATCTGAGTCTTGGCAAAACGATCTCGCTTCCGGCTAACCGACGGGCCACTCAGAAGATTCGACCTCGCGACTTGACCGATGCCATCCCCGACAAACGTTGGATCCAACTCGTCGCTCCATCACTGCGCCAGAACATCACAATGGCCGCCATCGCCTGCGCCGCTCGCGCAGATGAGGCGGAACAGGCAATGGAAGCACTTCGGGCAGTGGCCAACGACCCCGCCGTCGATCTCTCGATACTGGCCTCCACCCTGGTCAAAGAATGGACCCGTAACCTCGATCCCAACCGACCCGACGACGAGTTTTTTGAGCGACGAGTGATTACATCTAGTGGAGTTTTCATAAATTCTTTCGGCGGCCAAAGAAGCGCCCCCCTGACGAGATCCAAGCAGCGACGCAGCCTTCGCCATCTGGGTGAGGTTGTCAAAGAACTGCGGGAATTGAAGGTTCCAGAACTGGACTGGGCCACTCTTGTCGATGCTTTCACTGCTAGCCATAGCCAGGCAGAGGTATATCTAGAAACGGACATCGAGGCGCTCTTTGGTCCGGTCGATCAACTCCCCGCTGAAGTATCAGAACAACTCGCAATGAAGATGTGGCGCCAGTTACAACGCAACTGGAGAAGCCCGGAGATCCAGCAAGCTCGCGGTACTCGACGCACTACCGAGGAACTGCAAGAGGAAGTCGAGCGCGGCTATCAACTAGGGCTTCGTCTCACGGATCATGCCAGACAACAGGCGCCGCTATCGTGGAATGCAGCAATGCTGGCAGGAAACCTACGTTTTGATCTGGCTGAATACTGGCATGAACTCGACCCGGACCTCGAGCGCTATGTACCGCAGCGAGAGGCAGCCTTTGCCCGCTATGCAGATGCGGTCCGAATTTACTCCGATCAATTCATTGCCCTCAAGGAGCCAAGAAGTGTCACGCCACACCTCCAATGGTTTACCAGCGCCCTCGGTGCTACAGAACTGGGCTTCCTCACAATGACCACCAAGCCAGAGAACGACCAGGTCGGATTGCTCCAGGGCTCCTTCGCTGCTCTTTCGGAAGAGGAGCAGCTGTTACACAAGGGACTCTTTGCCAGTGCTGTAGAAAGTTCAGTAGGGAGTGTCAAAGCAGATCTGAAGTCTCGTTTCGTACGCCACGCCATGCGTATTATTGGAGACCACCCACTCGGACGCGGAACCCGAAGACTGGCAAGACTCTACGAAGATCTCGAATCAGAAGTCGAACTCAAAATCAGTATCGACGGAAGTAATGAAGTTGGAACCGAGCCATTTGGTGTTCGGGTGGCCCTTCGTTACACCGATTCTCTGGAAAGAGAATCAGGAGGCTTCGATCTTTACCTTCGTAACCAGGTTTATGTCCGACTAGCACCACAGCCAATGGACTACAGGGATGATTTTGAATCGAGGCTTCGAGAAGCCTTTGATGAACACTTCACCATCGAGGCTTTGCAGTTTAATAATCCAGATTCGAAACCCTATTCTTTTCAACGAGCCGGTTGGATGGAACAAGCTTTCGCTTACTTGATCCTCAAGGCCAAGGATCGCTCGGTCGATCTGCTTCCTGAGGTTCGCATCGATCTCGATTTCCACGATGGAACCAATGGATCGGTTCGAGTACCGGTAGTCTCTCCAGTTCTACCGCTACTGGCTTCGACAAGCTCGGGCCCTCGCCCTACCGCAGGTACCAATCAAGTAGAAATAGCGCTCGATGGTCGTGAACTTGAATCCGGGAAATTGAAACTGGAAATCCTTGCTCAGGGACTCGGCGTCCTGCCAGATCTCGATGGCATCTTGCCCGGATGGAACCAGCAATTTACCGATGCAGGATACTCAATTGCTGAAACTGACGGCGTGATCGACAACGGTCTTAATGTCGTAAAAATCGATCCGGAAGTGATCCCCATCGTTCCGGAATCTGAACGTTCCTGGACTATCAATCTGCAAACACCAGAGCAGGTCGAAAGTAATACCGTATTCCACTTCCCTGCTGCTACCGAAGGAACCACTTTAGTCTGCAAGAAGTACGAAGACTTCGACATCGTCACTCTCGAACAACCAATGGCTTCGTTAATCATCCCGACCAAAGGATTACCCGACTGGGCCATCATGGCCATCGGTGCGATTGTTTCTGTACTGGTGCTTTGGTGGATGAAGCGAAATAAGAAATCTGAAGAAGTCGTGGTCCCGCGCTGGCAGATGCCCGAAGAAGTCAGCCCTCTCTCGATTACCCATTTGTTGCGTCAAATCGAACAAGAACAAGCCCTCAGCGATTCCAATGAACTGATCTCCTTGCAAACTGAAGTCGC
>JBBWWC010000188.1:0-10268 GCA_050256555.1 Planctomycetota bacterium
GAGCATTCGATCCGCTTCATCGAGGACCACGTGGTCAACCCAGCCGAGTCTTATTTTTCCACTGCGAAGAAAATCAAGAACTCTTCCTGGTGTGCCCACAACCATCTGAGCTCCACGTCTTAACTGCAACAGTTGTTGTGATTGATGGACACCACCGACGACCAGGGCTACTCGGATTCCGAGAGCTTCTCCGAGAGCGCCAGCGACCTCTTCCACTTGCTGGGCAAGTTCTCGAGTAGGACACAAGACCAGTGATTGAACTGCGACACGTTCTGGGTCGAGCTTGCCGATGATGGGTGCGGTGAAAGCGAGAGTTTTTCCTGTTCCGGTTTCTGCTTTTCCGATCAGGTCTTTTCCGGCCACTGCTACCGGGATCGATATCTCCTGGATCGGCGTGGGGTAATGGAATCCAAGTTTTTTTAGCTGTGCCAGAACCGACTCCGGGAGAGGCAGGTCGGAGAAAGGGATGCGTGTAGAATCTTCTTCTGAAGTGTCTTTATCATCCGGAGTTGGAGGGGGCTGATTGAGCCCAGAGAGGAAATCATCGCTATGCATGGTTTTATTGTACGCATCTCGCCTTCCCAGCGACATCGGACCGGGGGGAATTCCTTGTGCTCTGGTGCCGGAAGAGGAAGCGCTCTGATATGATTCCGGTGCAGATTGAAGGTAGATTCTACCTATTGGCCATTTCGGGCATGTCGGATCGAAACCGAAAAGAAGGTGTCCAGGTATGAGAATTACGGTTGTGGGAACGGGTTATGTTGGTTTGGTCACGGGTACTTGTTTTGCCGAAAGTGGTAATACGGTTACCTGTGTGGACAGAGATCTCACCAAGATCGAGCAGCTCCGGGCCGGTGAAATACCAATTTATGAGCCTGGATTAGAAGAACTGGTCGCGCGGAATTCTTCAGCTGGCCGACTCTCTTTTTCGACCGATCTGTTGAATGCGATTAAAAATGCAGAAATAGCTTTCATCGCAGTAGGGACTCCGCAAGGAGCGGACGGCTCCTGTGATCTTTCTGCAGTGCGTGCGGTTGCCCAGGAGATTGCTGCAGCCATGACCGGCCCGCTGGTGGTGGTTAATAAGTCGACTGTTCCTGTTGGAACTTCCAGGTTGGTTCATGAAATCATCACTTCTTCTACATCGCATACAGTACATGTGGTCTCGAATCCAGAGTTCCTCAAGGAGGGTGCTGCCATCGATGACTTCATGAAGCCTGATCGGGTCGTGATAGGAACCGACGATGAATCAGCAGCGGATTTGATGAGGGAACTTTATTCGCCATATGTTCGGACCGGGAAGCCATTATTGATCATGGATCCGGCATCTGCAGAAATGACCAAATATGCAGCGAATGCGATGCTTGCCACAAAGATTTCTTTCATTAATGACATCGCAAGACTTTGCGAAACTGTTGGCGCCAATGTTTCAAAGGTGAGGCAGGGAATGGGAAGCGATCGACGTATCGGTCCACATTTCTTGTTCCCCGGTGTTGGTTACGGCGGTTCTTGTTTTCCCAAGGACGTAAGAGCTTTATCCGCTCTTGCGAAAGAACATGGAGCTGAGTTAGAGATTCTCGAAGCAGTCGATGCCGTGAATGATCGCCAGAAGAAGTTCCTTGCCGAGAAAGTGGTGCGTAGGTTTGGTGAGGATCTTTCCGGACATATTTTTGCCCTTTGGGGACTTTCTTTCAAACCACGAACCGATGACATGCGAGAAGCTCCTTCCGTGGTGATTGCCGAAGAATTGATCCGGCGTGGGGCGAAGATTCGAGGGCATGATCCCGAAGCGCTTGAAAATGCCCGGGAATCGCTGGGGGATCGTATAGATTACTGTGAAGACCCATATCAGGCGGTTTCAGGGGCCAGTGCGTTACTTCTGGTGACGGAATGGAACGAATACCGGAGGCCAGAATTCGATCGGCTGAAAGAACTTCTGGTGGAACCGGTTGTCTTTGACGGCCGGAACATCTGGAATGCAGAGATGATGGTGAAGCACGGTCTCGAATATTACGGAATCGGAACCAGGAGTTCTAAAGATGTCATTTAACAGGGTGCTGATCACAGGTGGTTCTGGATTCATCGGTTCACATCTGGCCGAGCTGTTTCTTGAGCGCGGTAGCGATGTCGTGGTGATGGATAATCTCCTTACCGGTGATATTCGAAATATCGAACATCTTTTCGGGAATCCTAAGTTTCAGTTTATCAAGCACGACGTGACAGATTTCATTCATGTGGCAGATAAGCCCGATGCAATTTTGCACTTTGCGTCGCCGGCAAGCCCCATCGATTACCAGGAATTCCCAATTCAAACTCTCAAGGTAGGTTCACTCGGAACACATAAAGCCCTAGGGCTTGCCAAAGCCTGTGGAGCAAAATTCTTGCTGGCCAGTACCAGTGAGGTCTACGGAGATCCGTTAGTGCATCCACAACCGGAAACTTACTGGGGCAATGTTAATCCAATTGGTGTGCGAGGTGTTTATGACGAGGCGAAGCGCTTCGCCGAAGCGATGACCTTGGCCTACCATCGTGCCCATGGAGTCGACACAAGGATCGTTCGGATCTTTAATACTTATGGTCCACGGATGAGACTCAACGATGGGCGTGCTCTTCCCAATTTTATCTGTCAGGCACTACGAGAAGAACCATTGACGGTATTTGGAGATGGCAGCCAGACTCGATCGTTCTGTCACGTCAGTGATTTGATCGATGGGATCTGGCGCTTGCTCGATTCCGATGTGGTCGAGCCCGTGAATCTGGGTAATCCGGATGAGATTCCGATCATCGATTTCGCCAGGGAAGTCATTTCGATGACCAATTCCAGCAGCGGTATCACAAATCTTCCACTGCCAGAAGATGATCCACAAGTTCGGCAGCCTGACATCAGTAAGGCGAAATCTCTTCTCGGCTGGGCTCCCAAGGTTTCTCTCACCGAGGGACTTCGGACTACGATTCCTTATTTCGAGAAAGCTTTAAGCTCTCTTGGGAATGAATCAGTTCCGATCACGGAAAGCTGAAACAGGAGGACTTTCGGTGGAGAAGCTAGAACGAATTCTGATTGCCGCAGATTCCCCCTCTGGGGAGATTAACGACTACGTTTCAGCACTGGGTTCTTCATTCCGAAAATCAGGAGTCGATTCTAGACAATGGTCGCCGAGTGAAGGCGATCCTCCCGAGTTGGATCAGAATCTGATTATTGTCATCGGCGGAGATGGCACATTGATGTCATTGCTTCGTGTCCTTGATCATCCATCCGTGCCAATTTATGGCGTCAACTTTGGTCGCGTGGGCTTCCTGATGAATCCGAGACAAGAGCCAGAAGCTCTGGTCGATACACTTCTCCGGGGGACTTTTGTCGAGCAACAACTACCAGTACTTTCGGCGAAGTGGTCCGCTGGCGATGGTACGACTGGCAATGCTGCAGGAATTAACGATGTCGTGCTGGAGAGAGATTCCGGACAAACGGTTCATCTCGGGGTCTACATCGACAACGTACTTCTGAATGCTTATTCCGGCGATGGATTGGTGATCGCTACCCCGGCAGGATCCACGGCCTATTCCCTGGCTGCAGGGGGACCGGTGGTCCATCCCGGTGTCGATGGAATGGTCGTCACCCCGCTCAATGCTCATCGACCGGTTCAATTCCATTCCTTGCAGTTTCCCGTGATCATCCCTCTGGATGCAGAGATCAAGGCTATCGGAGAAAGTTGCGACAAAAGACCAATTCGGGTCGTTGTCGATGGTGAATCTTTCACTGATATCGAAGAGCTGTCGGTTTGCGCCCGAGGAGATTCGGTGCACCTTTTGCGGCCGCAAGGTTATCAGTATATCCAGCGCATCGTCTCGCAGATTATCGGGAATGCTGAAGAAGTGGACTGAAGTGCTCCTTCGGTATCGGTTGCTTTGAAGAGTGGGACTCGATTGCGTGCCTTCCTTCGCCTACCATCCAGAGGTCATGTCGAAATCCGAGAACTCACTACTGGAACAGTTACGAATTGCTCTTTCGAAAAGGAATCGAAAGGGCTCACGTCTTGCAGCATTGCCTGCGCTTCTCTCCTGGTTTCAGAAGAAAAGTGGCGGGCAGCGAGCAATTCTTGTCAGCATGAAAGAAGACAGTAGTTATCGGATCTGGAGCTCTTGTGACAGTGAAGGTCGAAAGATCCATAAGGCTGCGGAAGTCATTTCTCACCATGCATTTGAACACGGATCCAGAGAAGAAGGTCAGGTTCTGTTTTCCGATGTCCATCTGGATCGACGTTTCAGAACTCCTTCGGAGGCGGATGGCGTCGCACGTACTCGTTGGATTCAAACGTTTCGACTTTCAGTCAGAGGCGAATCTTCCGTCTTGTATATCGACTCCAAGTTCGGCTCTCCTGCGGATAGTTTAGACAACGATGATGAGATTGAATTGGTGCGGTCTGTGATCGAAACGATTATCGATCTTGAGCTGAGCCTGGAAGGATTACCTCTTGCCAGGGATGCGGAGATTCCAGCTGTTACTTCACCGGCTCCTGTAGATCCTGTGAGCGAGATTCCGGTCAAGCGCATCAGGCGCCACCTCGGAGAATTTTCCAGTTACTCCCCATTACTTTCGCAGAATCTTGTCGAGCTGCAAAAGATTGTAAAGACCGACATTTCCGTTTTGATTGAGGGAGAAAGTGGAACAGGCAAGGAGTTGCTTGCCAGATCTATTCACGAGGCGAGTGGGTGTGACGGACCTCTGGTGGCCTTGCATTGTAGTTCCATCACGGAGTCGTTGATCGAGATTGAATTATTTGGCAATGAAAAAGGTGCTTTTACCGACGCTGATAAAGAAAGACCTGGATTGATCGAGACTGCTGCTGGCGGAACGCTTTTACTCGATGGCATCGATGAAGGATCGCAGGCTTTACAGACTTCCTTGCTTCGTTTTCTCGAATCGGGAGTTTATCGAAGGGTCGCCGGAGAAGAGGAGCGAGTTGCTGATGTCAGGATTATTGCCTGTTCAGCGGGTCGCAATGGAGGCGGCGATATCCGGCAGGACTTGTACTATCGATTGGCTGGATATCGTGTCTGGCTGCCACCGTTACGCGAAAGGCCCGAAGATGCGTTGTTGATCGTCGAAAGTGGTCTGTCGGAAACTGAATCCGAGTTGCCCGTTCTTGAAGCCGAGGCGCAGGCGATTCTCATGTCTCATTCATGGCCAGGTAATGGTTGGGAAGCTATTCATCTGGCCAGGCGAATTCTCGCTTCAGGTCATCTACGAGTCGATGGTTCGATGGTGCTGGAGTTGCTCGATGGTTCCGCAACTTCGAGTGCTGAGCAAACCTCGATCGATCCGGGAGTTCGCGAGGTGCTGGGGCTGGCCGAGCGTGAAGTAATTCTACGGGCGCTGGAAGGTGCAGAAGGTAATAAGACCATTGCTTGCAGGAATCTGGGGATTTCGCGTCGGACCCTTTATCGAAGGATGCAAAAGCATAATATCCCGCTCAAAGATAGGCCTAGGGAAGATTCGTGAAGTCACTTTCGAACTCTTCTTCGCCGGTGAAGGACTGGTTTTGATCCTGGCTTGATTCAGGAAATGAAACGCCGAACTGATCTTCGAAGCCAAGTTGTCGCCACATCAAAGAATGCAGGGGCTCGCTGGAGTTTTTTTCGGGATCAGCGAAATCTTGCGTCGAATCTTTAGAATTTTTCATGTGGTTTCAGGCGTTAGAGAATCGCCTTTCCTCCCATCGCCCACATATCCGGATCGCCGTTGAGATCGGACCAAAAAAATTACATTTTTTTAAACGATTCAATCTGTGACGAGTTGCCTCAGTTCGGAGCAGATGCGTTCGACCGAGGGGATCCTGTCGGCTTCCAGGCCCTTGTGGAATGGCGAGGGGCTATCGGGGTAGGTGATCCGACGAACCGGACCGTCCAGGTCCCAGATGCCATCGTCGCAGATTTGAGCAGCAAGTTCCGCTCCGAAACCACCGGTGACGGTAGCTTCATGAATGATGGCGGCTCGCTGGGTTTTGCCGACCGATTCGAGAATCGGTTGAGGATTGAGCGGCGAAAGAACCGGTAGATCGATCACTTCAACCGAAATCCCTTCAGCGGAAAGAATCTCGGCGGCTTCCAGGGCTTTGTGTGTCATCCAGCCCCATGAAATAGTGGTTACCGCACTGCCACTTCTGAGGACGTTCGCCTGGCCAGCAATCCGGTCGGGGATGGGCGCATCAGGAATTGAAGAACGCTCTCTTCGGTAGAGATACTTGTGCTCAAAGAAGAGAACCGGATTCGGATCACGGATGGCAGATCGGAGAAGCCGATAAGCATCTTCGGAGAATGCCGGTGCGACTACTTTTAGTCCCGGAGTGTGCAGGAACCAGCTCTCGATATTCTGGGAATGGAACGCACCTGCACCCATACCGCCGCCACCGGGCAAGCGGATGACGAACGGTACCGATTGTTCGGTTCGCCAGAACATCTTGGCTGCGACGTTGACCAGCTGATTGAAACCACACGTGATGAAATCTGCGAATTGCATCTCGATGACAGGGCGGGCCCCCAGCAAAGCAGCTCCCGTTGCGATCCCGATGGTGCCACTTTCGGCGATGGGAGTATTTCGAACCCTTTTGTCACCGAACTCTTCAAGGAATCCACGTGTGATCTTGAAGGCTCCACCATGACCTGCAATGTCCTGGCCCAACAGTAGTACTGAATCATCGGCGCGCATTTCATCGAGAAGCGCTTTGCTGATGGCGTCGATATAGAGTGTGTCTTCGGTGGTGATCTCAGTCGGCATAAATCCTCCTGGTGTCACCAGAGTCGGGTTCGGGCATCGACATCGCTTCATCGACAACGTTGACGATCAAGGTGCTGCAGCGCTGCTTGATCTCCTCGAGCCATGCCCGCGACGAGATACCTCTGTCGATGAGTTTCTTCTCCATCAGATCGAGAGGATCCTGGCCAAGATATTCTTCCAGCTCATCATTGGGAACCTGGGTCAGAGAATCGTCTCCCTCGGAATGTCCACGATGCCGACCGAGCATCGCCTCGACCAGGGTTGGGCCTTCTCCAGCTCGCGCTCTTGCGACGGCTGTTGTCATCACCTCGAGTACTGCTTCGGGATCGTTTCCGTCAACTTGTACCCCGGGGATTCCGTAGCCGAGTGCTCGATCCGCCAGGCGAGTACAGGCGTATTGTTGCGAGGTGGGGGTCGAGAATGCCCAGCGGTTATTTTCGATGACGAGAATGAAAGGGAGGCGCCATACCGCTGCAATGTTGAGCCCTTCGTGGAAATCTCCGGTCGAAGTGGCTCCTTCTCCAATGAAGTTGATGGCGACTCGATCTTGATTGGATTGCTGAAATGAAAGCGCCGTACCTGCAGCCACTGGAATCATCGATCCGAGGTGGCTGATCATTCCGATATGGAGTAGCCCGTGTTCTTTTTCGAAATGGTTGTAGTGATAGGAGCGCTCATGTCCGGCAGAGTATCCGTTCTTTCGACCCAGCATCTGGCATGTCAAACGGAGAAGTCTATTTTGAGAATCACCGGTTAAAGAAGCGCGACTGCGTTTGCCTTCAGGCAAAGCTCCTGGAAGTAACTGATCGAGATCGAGATAGTGGCGCAGGATGGCGCCCGAATCCCTGTGGAGGGTGAGCAAGGCATCGCCAGCTTCGATGGCCGAAGCACACGCAACGGTAGTCGCCTCATTCCCGACCGATGAATACCACTTCGATAGGGCTCCGGTTTTGAACATCTTTTCAAATCGTTCATCCCATTCCCGAGCCAATCGCATGTAGAGATGTAACTCTTGCAATGTCCCATTCGAGGCCTCTGTGGGAGCCGGATAGGAGCTCGGAGTGCTGGAGACGGATTCTTCCGATGATAGTGGAGCGCTGGATCCTTCTTCGATCATGACTGGATGGTAGCAATCACGAACTCTTTGGGCCATACACGTTTCGATGTTCGTCAATCAGGGGCTCAGATTCGTAACGATCAGTGCACATTCTCTTTGTGACACATTTATCGTGGAGGCTGTACTTCCGAATGGCCCTCAAGGACAACCTTGCCGTGCAGAAAAGGTGTCAGGAGTTCGGGGTCTTTCTGCTGTGCCTGGGCCCATAGCCGCTGGAAATCGCTTCTGGGGCTTCGCCAGCGTTTTTGCAGACGGTCATCGCAGCTCGCTTCAAATGTGATGAAGGAGAGCTCCCGGGGGAGGCCGATGGTGGGCTGATCAGTGTCGTCAGAACCCCACGGTGGTATCACTGTTTGTCCCTGAAGAATGCCACCAATTAAGTGATCCATCGGATCGGTATCGGGAGCCTGGAAGACGCGAATTTCACCACGTGTCGAGCGATACAACGCAGTAGTGTCATCTTCGAGCTGAATCTTCTGGAGTCTCAAAGCATCGGTTTCGCCTTCGAGGAGCAACATCATCTTGTTTGCGGTCTCGGGTCTCGGGTCCTGTGTCACCCCATCCCAGATGGCAGTGCCTACGATCAGCGAACACTTTTGGCCGGTTTCATCGATGGCGGGCAAGGAAGCGACAATTAAGAGCGGCGGATTGGTAAGAGAGTTTGTATCGAGTTCGAGAACAAGACCGGACCAGGGGCCCTGACTGCCAAAATCGACAGGGCCGGTAGGCCAGTTCCAGATAATGATTCCAGCCAGAAGAATCATCGGCAGCTTGGTTCTTACCCAGGAATCCAACCGAGTTTCCGTTTCTAATCAGGTTTGATGTCGCAAATCATCACCGGGACACTATCCATCATCAGGGATTCGATCGCCATTGCTATCGACGGGAATCTGTAATCAGGTAGCGGAGTTATGGGCAGGGATAATCGTAACAGCGGAGGAAGTCGGAGGTCGGGTCAGGGCCACAATCAGGCCACGGCGCTTCTGGTAAAGAACCGCTGAGGAAGAAAGCATTCAAGAGATAAACCACGTCCGAGAGGTTGATGAAACCGTCATCGTTTCCATCGGCCGCAGTCGGGCAGAAGCTGAATTCTTCACCGAAAAATAGCCACTCGAGAATCGTCACAGGATCTAAAATATTGAGGACTCCATCGATATTTGCATCTCCACGGATGAAGGCGGCCAATCCGATTTCCAGAGAACTGATCTGATCCATCAGTACTGGTGGGCCTTTGTCGTGCTGGAGCCATTGTTCGTAAAGGATGTCTCCGGCGTCATTGGTGATGTTTTCATCCTTGAGGAACTCGATGTATTCCTTTGAAGCGGTTTGGTACCAGACATTCACGTCGAGCAGGAAGGATCCCTGCGGGATGTCGTAATACGAATCATGCCAGTGCTGTCCATCTTCGTATGTGATACCAATTGGTTCTGCCTGGACCGATTCAAAACCAGCATTGGTGAAGCCTCGTGGTGGGATTCTGTTGTCCTTGTAGATCTTGTTGTTGAGAGCAAAGTGGAAGGACGGCCCTTCAGGAAGTCCGGACAGGGTTGAAGTCAGTCCATCGATGCCATGCTTGGCCTCAAAGACGGTCGTGGTCGAGGATTCGAGTATTGCCGTTGAGGTGTCGTAAGATCCATGATGGGCAAGGGTATCACCGAATGCGCTGACGAAACGGACTTCGACCCAGATGCGGCGACCTTCCGGATAGCCGGTCGGTAGCTTGTGACCGCTCTGATTGATGACCCGGACCTTGAGCTGGTCATCAATGATCTCGATTTCGAGATCACTGGCGTTTTGTAGCATGGTTCGATTGAGTGCTTGTGCCAGATTAATCAGGGCTGGATCCATGTATGCCGGTGTGTCCCACAACAGATAGCTAGTGTCGAGGGTGTGAATCGCATCGAGAACCCAGGTTTGTGCGCCGGTGAAGTAGTGAATCGCATTGTTGTTACGAACTGGTCCCCCGAGATTGCAGCCAATTGCTGCGGCGCGTGGCATATGGCAATCCTGGCAGCTACTTACATTCGGATTGTTACCGCCGAATCGACCTCCCATGTCGACCGGGCCCTGTGCGAATTCGCTTTGACTCCACTCGCCGTAAGTTCTTTCGACAGGGAATTCATCCGCAGCATCGTGGGTCGGATGCGGAGCATCGAACCCGAGCAGAACGTAAGATTCTCCCTGGCGTATATATGCTGGATTCGAAACATCGTGGCAGGTACCGCACAGCTCTGATTTGGTATGAAACGGGGATTGAAAGAAGGGGTGCCACTGGAAGTTGGGGCCGAGATCGTATGGCCCCCTACGACGGTCGATGGGATCGATCACGTATTGTCCCGTGTGTGCGGATATCGGTATTTCATCGAGGGCATTGAGAAT
>JBBWWC010000189.1:0-12071 GCA_050256555.1 Planctomycetota bacterium
GCCTCGGCGAGCCCTTCCGCAAGATTCGGAACCACGTTGGCCGAGCCATTGAAGGAGCCGGACGGATTCTGGAATGCGACACAACGAGCTGCGGCAAAACGAACACCACGATGCTCGTAGGAAAGAGCCTTCTGAACCGAAGAAGAAACAGGTGTGTCACTGAGTCCGGTCATGAAGGTTTTCATTGTTGAAAGGATATCGATGGCCACCTGTGGGCGACGATCGGCCAAGGCCAGATCAAGAGCCGCCTCAAGCACATCCGCTGGCATGGCAACCGCTGCACAACGAACTCGCTCCATATCCAGTTCACGTGATCGAAGATCGGCAAGCTCGGACTCATCCGTATCCCCCGACTCGACCTGCCCCGAAATCACGTGGCGAACATCACTGTACTCACTCCAGCGCGCCATCAAGTTGCACGCATTCAGTGCCAGAGCCGCTCCGCCATCGCTCCGAAGAGAAAGTGCGTCCCCAAGCAATTGCTCGGCTCGCATCTCATTCAGCTCCCAGCCTTCAACGGTCTGGTACGAAAGCGATGCTCCCGAAACATTCCACACCACTGGATCATGGTAAGTACGAACCATCATGCGGCTGTCGGTGCTGAACATGTGAGCCTGCCCGACCAGCAAGTCGTAAGCATCGGCACCACTACTGCCAGGCAGAAGTGAATCTGCGGCTCCGTTGGCCGCAGCCTGGATCAAAGGATCGCTACTGCTTTCGGCCAACCAACGAAGACTGGGAACGGCAGTGTTGTTATTGATCTTCTGAAGGGCCGCAATCGCTCCCGTAACGACTCCTTGCGAATCGGCATGGAGGCAACGGGTCAAGGGCAAGACGGCATCATCCGACATGCGAATGATCGCCTGAATCGCCAGCACCCGCGACGTTTGCTCCGGCTGCCCCAGACGATCGACAAGACCCGGTAACAAATAAACACCGTGATCACTGATCGACTTGTAAAGAAGCTTGGTTCTCTCGAGGAGATCCTCTTCACCAAAGTAACTATCCAGGGTATCGGTGATGGCTGCGGCGTCCATCGAACGACGCTTGGTCTCCAGCGATGTCAAACGCAAGAGAGTTCCCATCTGCGCACCGAGAGTATCATCTCCGGAACGTATCACCTGAATCAGCTGGCTATAGCCAACTTGATCCACCCAGCCCAGAGCTTCTTCCGAGGTCACATCAAGCAGCAGGGCGCGTTCAAAACGCTGCTGAGCATCGGAGAGCTTGCCCTGCTGAAAGAGGCTGATTCCCTCGTCCAAAAGTTTCTGTACATCCGGTCGGACCTGTGCCGATAGTGAATCGACCGACGTCATTGTGATAATAAGCGTCGCAACGATCGCGATTGCCATCTGGAGGGCTCGGCGGATTTCTATCCGACGCTCCGTGACCACCTCGTTCATGCTCGTCTTCCCCTCCTGGGCAACCTCGCAACCATTGTGAAGTCATTCGACTTCCACAGTCACGAAGCGCTCATTTCAAAGGTGTCTCAAAAAAGTACTTAAGGAATAGGCAAGAAAGACCACATCAGAACCCCGACATCCCTTTCAGGGGATGGGGGCCGACCCAAGCGGACTTCCCTCCAGCTACATTTCTTTCCAACTCAAAACAAACTCATCCAAACTCCGCATCAAAGACGGATGAGGATCATTCTCTGACTCGTCTCGAAAAGGACCGTCACTCCCCGAATCCTTCGGCGGGCTCAAGTCGATGCCAAGACGAGCCCATGTTTTCTCACAGGACCCCTCGCCTGTCGAGTCTTCGCATGCAACTCCAGGCTCTTCTTTCTGACCTTTTGGCGATTCGACCCGGCACTTCGACCGGGTCAAGAAGCCACAAGTCCAGGACTTGGCGCTTGCATCGAGTCCTACTCCCGATTAGCAAGAGGGGGGAGAAGGCCAGAAAAGAAAGCTGTAAACTCTTTAAAATGAACATCTTAACGAAAAACGACCAAAATCGACTGCACATCGATGCGTCGCGTGGGATCGCCGGCGACATGTTACTGGCGGCCCTCATCGATCTCGGGGTTCCGCCAGAAGTGGTCAGTGCTCCTCTTTCTGAGGCTCTGCCCCCCCATTCCCTCGAGTTTCACGCCGTAACTCGGCGAGGAATTGGGGCTTATCAGGCCAAAGTCGATTCCGGAGAAAAAAACCCGCCCCATCGACGCCTGCCTGATCTTCTGGCTGCACTCGAGCATCCCAGCATTCCTGAACCGGTCCGAATCACCGCCACTGCCGTCTACCAACTCCTGGCCGTGGCGGAAGCCAAGGTCCATCAATCGACCCCGGAACAGGTTCACTTCCACGAAGTCGGCGCCATCGATGCACAGGTCGATATCCTCGGAATCTTGCTGGCTCTGCACTGGCTCGATCCGATCGAGATTGTGGTCTCGGCACCGCCTCTGGGAAGCGGTGTCGTCAAAGCCGCTCACGGAACGATTCCGATTCCCGCACCAGCGGTCGTCGAGTTGCTGCGAGGAGTTCCCGTTTGCGCCGGCCCCGAAGGAAGAGAACTGACCACTCCAACCGGCGCAGCAATTCTAGCGATCGTCGCAGATCGCTATGCGCACGCCGCCGAGGGTAAGCCGATCGCTCAGGGCTGGGGCGCAGGAACTCGTATCGCTCCTGCAGATGATCCGCCCAACATGCTGCGGGTGATGCTGCTAGAAACCAGCGAAGAAACTTCCACGACCGTCTCAATTCTTGAAACACACTTCGATCATATTTCTGGAGAAGAAGCCGGTGGCGTCGTCGATCGATTGCTCGAAGCGGGAGCTCTCGATGCCGTGTTGATTCCGGTCTGGATGAAAAAATCTCGGCCGGGCCAGTGGCTGAGCGTCATCGCAAAACCCGAAGATCAGGATCGCTTGACCCGAGAAATACACATCCTGACCGGCACTCTTGGGGTCCGACACCGGTTGCAGCAACGAAGTGCACTGAAGCGTGAAGAGGCCACCATCGAGGTTGCAGGCGAATCACTGCGGCTCAAGAAAGCCTGGCTCGGAGATCAGCTCATCTCGATCCGACCAGAACAGGATGATCTGAGGGTCGCAGCGAGTAAGATCGGCGTCTCCCTCGCAGAAATGCGCCGTAGAGTCGACTTCGAGATCGAGAAAGCAGGGCAAGCCCAGTGAATGAATCCCCTTCTTCTGCGTCATCCCAGGTGTCAGCTTCCCAGGGAAGCCGACCCGTAGGGGGTTCAGTGGATGTGGAGCAAGACGATGAAGACCGAAGACTGGTACGTAGCCACCTGTCAGGAGACGGGAGTGGATTCGAACAACTGTACCGCCGACACCGTGAGCGAATCTTCGCCGTACTTGTACGGATGCTACGTAACCGTGAAGATGCTCTCGACTCGACCCAGGAAGTCTTCATCAAGATTCACCGGGGGCTCGACTCTTTCGATCCATCGGGAAGATTCCTCACCTGGGCTTTTCGTATCGCAACAAACCATGCCATCGATCGGATCCGCCGTAAGAAAGTTCGTAAAGAAACCGCCATCGTCGAAGAAACTGTGGCCGTCAATCAAGATCGAAGAACCGGGCGTAGTTCTGATTCTCAGGTCGGATCAGAACTGGAAAAAAAAGAGATCGCCACAGCCATCTCCAATGCTGTCGACCAGCTCGGTGACGCTCACCGGATCGTCTTCACCCTCCACTGCTACGAAGGATTCTCGTATGGCGAAATCGCTGCAGTTCTCGGCATTCCGGTCGGTACTGTGATGTCGCGACTCTTTCACGCACGTCGTAAGATCAAAGATGCTCTCCCAGCAGATTGGGATCCGGGTGGACCAAGTCGTACCCGTGGAAGGAATGAGTCATGACCTCAAAATCGGATCTTCTCCGTTTCCAGGAGCTGGTCGAGGCATCGGCTCACCGAGAGCTCACCGATGCAGAAACAGCCTTCATCGGCAGAATGGGTTTCCGCTCCGATGAGTGCCGCCAGTGGCTCGAAGCAGATGCAGAAACCATCGCCACAGCGCTACAGGAAGATCCCCTTCAGCAGGTTCCAGCGCCTTCGCCGCTCGACTGGGCACGTCTCGAAGCAGGCCTCCGTAAGGCCGGGGCTCTGCCCGATCCGAAAGCCAGATCCAGTCAAGCCTTACCGCTCCTGCCCGCGGCAGCAGCTATATTACTCTGCATTGGTGTTGTTTTTTCCATCCTCCGCGACGGTCTCTCCGATAGAGTGGAACTGGTTAACCAAACGACAAAGGTTTCAGGATCGGAAGAGACTTCCGAGATGGTGGCTGAGATTCTCGACTTGCCAGATGGCGATGGGAGCCTCATCTTTGACGAGGGCCAAGACGAAGACGGCGTTCTGATGATCGTCATCTCGAATGGATAGGAAAACCGTATGAACAGCCACAACAGTACCAAGCTGGGTCAACAACTTCGTTTTGCTGTCTTGTTTCTCTCGATCCTGAGTGGAGTCAACTCCGCCAGCGGGAGCCAACAAACCGTCAACAACGATGCCAAAATCAAAACTGCAGAAACCACCTTCGATGTGCATCATGCAGTCGCTACCGATAAAGGTGGAATCCCGACAAATCTCAGCAAATACGGCAAATATCTTCGGCGCGCCGGCTCGGAAAACTGGAAGCTCTCTTCCAAAAGCCAGACCAAACCGTCGCCCGGTAGCGAAAAAACCGTCACCTTGCCCGGAAAACTTGGGAAGGCCCGCATCTCCATCGATGCCAAGGGCGTCGCAACCGTCAAGATCATGGACACCAGCGGTAAAAGCCTGGGTAGCTATCGTTCCAGCCGCTTTCCTCTGGTTATCGCCAATCAGAGATTGCGCATTGGTGGCAAACCATACGTCCTCATCCTTGATCGTCCGAAAAAGAAATAACACCTCTCTCACGGAATCCATTGCAGCCAGGGGCCTGTAGATCCGATCTTCTTTTAGATGGGAAGTTACAGGATCGCACTACTAGGACTGGGGAACGTTGGAGGAGCCGTCGCAAGATTGCTCGCCTCCACCAGCGATGAATGTGCCGTACGTGCGGGACGTTCGATCGAAGTCTCTAGAATTGTCGTCCAGGATCCTTTGATTCCCAGAGATCTACCCGCCGATTTACCCGGTAAAAAAGAACTCAGCGCTGACCCCATCGCAGCGATTGAAGATCCGCAAATTGATGCCATCGTCGAACTGGTCGGAGGAACCCAGCTCCCTCGCGACTGGATCCGACTCGCCCTCGAAAAGGGCAAGGATGTTGTCACCGCCAACAAAGCAGTACTGGCGGTCCACGGCGAGGAACTTTTCCAGCTCGCTGCTCAGCACGACCGCAAGCTCTACTACGAAGCTTCCGTTGCAGCAGCAATCCCCATCCTCCAGGTTCTGCAACAGGGGATCCCGGCCGGGCCGGTCGACCGTCTGACCGGAATCCTCAACGGTACCTGTAATTTCATCCTGAGCCGACTGGAAAATCTCTCCTTCGAAGAATCGGTCAAAGAAGCTCAGCTGGCCGGCCTTGCCGAATCGGATCCGACTCTCGACATCAATGGAATGGACTCCGCCCACAAGCTGGCCTTACTCGGAAGAATCTTGCTCGGTTGTGCGATTCCAATTGAACAGTTACGGATCGAAGGGATCGAGGGTCTAACCCCCTACGACATCGAGTTCGGCTGGATGCATGATCTACAGTTGAAACTGATTGGCACATTACGAAGAAATGGCGAGGGTACCGCCATCGGTGTGATGCCCTGCTTCCTTCCCTCTTCCCATCCTCTCTCATCGGTACGTAATGAGGACAACGCTGTGCTGCTCGAAGCGGAACCGTTCGGCTCGCTCGTCTTGCAAGGTAAGGGAGCAGGAGGAATGCCCACCGCCGGCAGCGTTGTCGCCGACATCTTGCGAGCAGCGCGTGGTGACATGATCACCCACCCTGCTTCGGGTCCCCTCGAGAAGATCACAGATCCCGGTGAGGTGCCCGCACGTCACTATCTGCGCCTCGAGGTTCCCGATCGTCCGGGAGTTCTGGCTCGTGTAGCCGGCTCCCTTGCCTCGGAAGAAGTTGGGATTGCGGCACTGGATCAACCGGAGAATCTTCTTTCGGTGACTCAAGAAGTCCCCATCCGTATCTTGACCCATCCTGTCGCGACGACCCGTCTCGATCAGGCTCTCTCGCACCTGGACAAGGATCTACGAACCATCGCAGAGCCTGTCCGGATACGAATCGAGGAATGAAGATGGCTGGAATCATAGAACGTTACCGGGATCGACTACCGGTCACTGATCAAACTCCGATCGTGAGTCTTGAAGAGGGATCCACTCCCCTGATCCCAGCTCCCGGACTCGAATCGATCATCGCAGGCGATCGGCGTGTGTTCCTCAAGTTCGAGGGTCTCAATCCGACCGGTTCTTTCAAGGATCGGGGCATGACGATGGCGGTATCAAAAGCGATGGAAGAAGGTTGCCGCGGAGTCATCTGCGCATCGACCGGAAACACTTCGGCTGCCGCCGCCGCATATGCAGCACGAGCAGGAGTTCCTTGCTGGGTTGTTCTCCCGGCAGGGAAAGTAGCTACCGGAAAACTTGCCCAGGCCATCGTACATGGTGCCCGTGTCATCCCCATCGAGGGAAACTTCGATGAAGCTCTCAAGCTGGTCGTCGAGATCGCCAACACGGAGGGCATCACCCTGGTGAACTCCGTCAACCCTTATCGTATCGAAGGGCAAAAAACGATCGCCTTCGAAATCCTCGATGAACTCGGCCAATCACCAGATGCACATTTTCTTCCGGTCGGAAATGCCGGCAACATTACTGCAACCTGGCGTGGATACTGTCACGAAAGAGATGCTGATCGGATCACGACTTCTCCTCAGATGATTGGTTGTCAGGCCGCAGGGTCAGCTCCCATCGTACACGGGGCTCCGATCGAAAATCCTGAAACCATCGCCACTGCAATTCGAATCGGTAATCCTGCATCATGGCAAGGTGCTCTCGATGCGATCGAGCAATCCGGTGGTGATATCCTGGCTGTCAAAGATGAAGAGATTCTTTCTGCATATCATCATCTGGCTGCCCGCGAAGGAGTTTTCTGCGAACCCGCCAGCGCTGCGAGTGTCGCCGGACTCCTGAAAAGGCATCAAGCAGGAATCGAGATCGCACCACTCGGCGGGACCATCGTGTGCACCTTGACCGGACATGGATTGAAAGACCCGGAAAGAGCCGTCAACGGTGTCGAACTACCACCACCCGTGGCGACCAGCTTGACCGCCTTGCGTGAAGCCATGGGCCTGTCATGACCCGGTGGAGAATCCACGCCCCCTCCTCCAGCGCCAATCTTGGCCCGGGCTTCGATGTCCTGGGGCTCGCACTGGAACTGGGAATCACGCTCGAACTTGAAGCCGAGAGTCCGAAAGGCTTCGGCGTCGAGATCAGCGGGGAAGGTGCTGAGAGTCTCCCCAGAGATCAAACTCATCGAATCGTCTCCGTTGCAGCGGAGATCGCCGGCGAAGCCGCTGAAAAAGCTCTCTGGAAAGTTCATAGCAGCATTCCGATGGCACGCGGTCTCGGTTCCAGTGCCGCAGCACATGCCTGTGGAGTCGCCGCAGGATTCTTACTACGTGATGGAACCCACCCCTCTGCCGACCAGGTGTTTCAAAAGCTCTCTGATATCGAGGGGCATCCTGACAATGCCGCAGCATGTATCGATGGAGGATTGCAAGCCGGCTCTGGTAAAGCAGCCAACTGGGCACGAGTTCCACTGCCGTTAAAATCGATTCCCCGTCTTCTCACTGTGATTCCCGAGGTGCCACTCGAAACAAAGCGAGCGCGTGCAGCCCTGCCCGATCAATATCCTCGACAAGATGCGATCGTAAATCTCGGAGCTCTCGCCCATCTGGTTGCTGGTCTCGCCCACGGTGACTGGCAAGCGATTCACGAAGGATGTGTCGACCAGCTCCATCAGCCATTCAGACTTCCACTGATTCCTGGTCTTACCGAAGCACTTGAATCGTTACGCCAGGAAGAGCAACTCAGCGGTGGCTGGCTCTCGGGTGCCGGCCCAACCCTGGCTGCGTTTGTTCCGGATCAGAAAACGAATCTAGATGTTGCCACGGCGGCACTCGAAGCTCTGGCTCGGGCTGATACCCCGGCACATGCGAAAATCCTCGCCATCGATGCTACAGGTCTTCGAATCGAGTCTCTTGCATGACTCCAACAAACCTCGAAAAGCCTGTGCACGTGTTGAAGTTCGGCGGTACCAGTCTGGCCACTCCTGAACTGGTCCGAAACGCCGCAAAAAAAATCACTCGACGCAGAGATTCTGGCTGTCATGTGGTCTGCGTTGTTTCTGCGATGGGAGACACGACCAATCGACTCACCGATCTGGCGCAGAAGCTGTCCACAAAACCGCCGCGACGAGAAATGGATGTACTTCTTTCTGCCGGAGAAGTGCAATCGATGGCACTACTTTCCATCGCCTTGAGCGAAGAAGGTGTACCCGCCATCTCCCTCACAGGGCAACAAGGTGGGATCATGACGGATGATCGCCACTCTGAAGCCAGGATACTTCGCATCGACCCTGAACGCGTCGTCGAAGCGCTTCACGACGAATACGTCGTGGTTCTCGCCGGCTTCCAGGGTAGCGATGAAAGACAAGAAATCACCACCCTTGGTCGTGGTGGCTCGGACACCAGCGCAGTCGCCATGGCTGCAGCACTCGAATCGGAACGCTGTGAGATTCTGACGGATGTGCCGGGTGTCTTCACGGCAGATCCACGCATTGTTCCTGGTGCACAAAAAATTGAATCCCTGAGCTACGATGAGATGCTGGAGATGGCCAATCTCGGCGCTCGAATCCTTCATGGAAGATCAGTCGAGGTCGCACGTCGTTTCAATGTTCCTTTGCTGGTTGCCTCATCTACTGAAGACGAACCTGGAACTCGTATCTGTCGAAAGGAAGATTTGATGGAAAAAGTCGTGGTCCGCGCTGTCACCGACGATCGTAATGTCCGCAAGATCTCGATTCTCGGAGTTCCTGACCAACCCGGAATCGCAGCCAGAGTCTTCAGCGTTCTCGGTGAATTCGGTGTCAATATACGCCTGATCGTCCAGGCTCAGAGCCATGAAGGTCTCAACGACATCACTTTCATCATTCCAAATCAAACACCTTTCAGTGAAGAGAAACTGCAGAAAGTTGTTCAAGAAGTGGGAGGTTCTTCGTGGATCATCGACGATGAAGTAGCGCTGCTAAACATCGTCGGCGAAGGCATCGCCAGCGAACCAGGTGTCGCCGGAAAAATCTTCTCGGTACTGGCAGAACAGAAGATCAACCTCGACCTGATTTCTTCATCCAACCTGGTGATTATCTGCGTTGTCCCCGAAAAAGATCTGGACCGTGGGGCAACCGCACTTCACGCAGCTTTGATCGAAACCGATCAATCCTGATCAGGAATACTCTTCAAGAGGTGGGCAGGAGCAGATCAGGTTACGATCTCCATAAGCCTGATCGATCCGCGCCACCGCCGGCCAGAACTTGAAGGAACGGGTGTGAGCGCTGGGAAATGCCGCCAGCTCCCGTGAATACGGATGCACCCAGTGTTCACTGGTCGCCATCTCCACGGTATGAGGAGAATTCCGCAGCGGATTATCATCTGCGGGATAAACTCCCTCCTCGACCGCTTTCGCCTCGGTATGGATTCCTCTCATCGCCTCGATGAAACGATCCAGTTCCCGCTTCGATTCGCTCTCGGTCGGTTCAATCATCAGAGTTCCTGCGACAGGCCAGGACATTGTCGGAGCATGGAATCCATAATCGATGAGTCGCTTTGCGATGTCATCGACGGTGATTCCGGCACTCTCTTTAAGAACCCGGGTATCAACGATGCATTCATGCGCCACGTTGCCATTCGCACCACGGAACAAGATCGGGTAACAATCCTCAAGATTTTTGGCGAGGTAATTAGCCGAAAGAATTGCCACCTCTGTCGCCTTGCGCAGGCCAGCGGCTCCCATCATTCGGATGTAGGCATAAGAGATCGGAAGAATCATGGCACTCCCGAAAGGAGCCGCCGAAATGGGACCGATCCCGTCACTACCGCCAGTTTCTACCTGAGGATGTCCCGGCAAGAAAGGCGCCAGGTGACTGGCCACGCCGATCGGGCCCATCCCTGGGCCACCACCACCATGAGGAATGCAAAACGTCTTGTGAAGATTCAGATGGCAAACATCAGCACCGAAATCCCCCGGGCGACATAGCCCTACCATGGCATTCATGTTGGCCCCATCGAGATAAACCTGGCCACCGGCTTCGTGAATCATCGAGCAGACCTTGACGATTTCGGTCTCGAACACTCCATGAGTCGAAGGGTAAGTCACCATCAAAGCAGCCACTCGATCACGGTGTTCGGCAATCTTGTTCGAAAGATCTTCAAGATCGATATTGCCATCAGCATCACAACGCAAGACCACCACATCCATTCCGGCCATGATCGCACTGGCCGGATTGGTTCCATGAGCCGACTGTGGAATGAAACAAACCGATCTCTGATCATCACCTCGTGCCTGGTGGTAGGCCCGGATGACCAGGAGACCTGCATACTCTCCCTGAGACCCGGCATTCGGCATCAATGAGACAGCACTGAAACCGGTAATCTCAGCCAACCACGCCTCGAGCCGATCGAGTAGTACCTTGTAACCGGCAGTCTGGTCGGAAGGCGCAAAAGGATGCAGCTGAGAAAAACCCGGGAAGAGTACCGGAAACATTTCAGCAGCCGCATTCAGCTTCATGGTGCACGATCCGAGCGGGATCATGGCAGTGTTGAGCGAAAGATCTCTTGTCTCGAGTTGATGCATGTAACGCATCAAAGCGGTCTCGGAGCGGTAACGATGAAAAACAGGATGAGTCAGTATCGAACTGGATCGCTGGAACGCATCAGGAAGGCCTACTTCGCAACGATCAGCAATCGCATCGAGCTCCACCGAGTCGCCACCAAAGACATTCAAAATCGATTGGATATCTTCACGGGTCGTCGTCTCATCGAATGAGATTCCGATGGAGTCGTCTCCGTAGTAACGGAAATTACGTCCCGCAGCTGCACTGCGATTCTTGAGCTCTTCCAGGCCGATCCCCTTGGGGATCACTTTCACGTTGTCAAAGCGGATCGCATCCAGAACATCGTGTCCCAGATCCTTCAATGCCAGTGCGAGGATTTCGGTTTGCAATCGAATACGCTGCGCCATGGTGGCGAGACCATCGGGCCCGTGGTGAACCGCATACATCCCGGCGCAAACCGCCAAGAGTACCTGCGCCGTGCAGATATTGCTGGTCGCCCGATCTCTCCGGATGTGCTGCTCACGGGTCTGGAGCGCCAATCGTATCGCATCCTTGCCCTGGGAATCACGCGACACACCCACCAGTCGGCCCGGGATCTGTCGTTGATAGCTCTCTCGAGTGGCAAGATAAGCGGCGTGCGGACCACCAAATCCCATCGGGATTCCAAAACGCTGGGTCGATCCCACCACCACATCGGCCCCTGCTTCTCCCGGTGAACGGAGTATGGTCAACGCAAGCGGATCCGCAGCAACTACAACCATCGCATCGGCTTCATGAGCGCGGGCGCAAATACCTTCGAGATCGATGATCCGACCATCGGTATCTGGATACTGGAGAAGGATTCCGAAGCACTTCGCCGGAAAAGAGAAATCCTCGTGATCTCCAACAACCACCTCGATATCCAGCGGAATCGCTCGCGACTTCACAATTTCGATGGTCTGAGGATGACATTTTTCCGAAACAAAGAAGAGTTGTGCACTCCCATCGCGACGATTTCGCTCCTGGATTCTGTGGCACAACGTCATTCCTTCAGCGGCGGCCGTTCCTTCGTCCAGCAATGAAGAATTAGAAACTTCCAGACCGGTCAAATCACAAATCATTGTCTGGAAGTTCAATAATGCCTCAAGACGCCCCTGGCTGATCTCCGGCTGATAAGGAGTATAAGCAGTGTACCAACCTGGACATTCCAGGATGCCACGTTGAATCGCCGGCGGCGTGATGGTGCCGTGATATCCAGTACCTATATGTGATCGAAATACCTTGTTAGTGGCCGCCAGTTCACCGAGCTCGGT
>JBBWWC010000190.1:0-7748 GCA_050256555.1 Planctomycetota bacterium
TAGGTCGGTCAAGTGTGGTTTTGGTCTTCTGCAGCGGAAGTATTGAAGCTGAGGGATGAAAAAAGCCGGGTGCTTCCCTGGGGAAGCACCCGGCTTTCATGTTCTGGCCTGAATGATCATGCTTACTGGGAGATGGTCAATCGGCCCTGGTTTTGATTGGCCAATGCCTGGTAGAAATCCAGTCCTTCGCCATGGCCTCCAACAAACACGGTATCGATGGCGATTCGATCCCAGTTTGCCATGCTGATATTGATCAGATCCTGGGTTGCGTTCGGGGTTGTGGATCCACATTGAGAGCCACCGTCTCCGACCAGAATCACCCGGCGTTGCTCTTTGCTGCTCTTGCGGGCGATCTCCAGTCCACGAATTACTGCCGGTGAAATGCAGCTGGAGCCATTCGTCGGCAGCGCAACCACCCAGGCTGCGGCCACCATTTTTCTCGAGGTGGTCGCTTCTTTGCAGTGGCTGTCTAATTCCTGCAGGTTCTGGTTGAAGGCGATGACACCAAACTCGGTTTCACTGCTGAGGGAGCTGACAGCACCCACAAATTCTTCACGCAGTTGCTGCATGTTGCCACCGACACTCATGCTACCAGAGGTGTCGAGGACCCATACGAAAGCGTCGCCTTCGAAGTCCTGGCCGAAGAACTGGATGACATCTGGGATTTCCTCATCTTCTTCCTCGTTGTTTCCGCCACCGGCGGGAAGATCGAGTGGCCGACGAACCTTGTCGGTCGTGGCTTCGGAGACCATCGGGTAAGAGGCGACAAAGATCACCAGAATCATTGTGAAAAGCCGGAACAATTTTTGGTGATCACGGCTGTACGACTTGTTGGTTGCTGTTTTGTTGGTCATGAGGTCCTCCTGTCAGGATGGGTCCCACCTGCGGGCGGGGAAACTTGCTCTCTCACTTCATCCATCCGGAAGATTCCGAAGGAGGGACAAAGAAAACCAGAAATATCGAGGAATCGGCTCTGTTAAGCCGTTAGACCACTTCTGGAGGAGGATGGAAGATATGGGAAACGGTCGGCTGGAACGGTTCTTGGCGGTTTAGCGGGCGACTCGCTGGAGCAAGGCAGCATAGCCACCGTCTCCTCCTAGATCTCCAGGAAGAACTTCGATCTCTTCGACCAGACGTAGCTCGGTGTTTTGTTCCAGGGTTCTTCGAATCACATCCTGGTTCTCTTGTGGTTCGACCGAGCAGGTCGAATAGAGCAGGTGGCCGCCGCGTGCCAGATGTCGAACTCCTGCTTTCAACAGAGCCAGTTGTTGTTGTTCAAGATCAGAGATGATTTCAGGAGAGAAGCGCCAGCGGGCTTCGTGACGTCGGTTGAGCACGCCACTGTTGGAGCAGGGAGCATCGACGAGGACTTGTTGGTAGCTATCATCGAGTCGGAGACGTGAAGCATCACGGGACACTTCGATCAGTTCGATCGGACAGAGGTCACGTAGTCGGAGTCGTTCGAGGTTCTCCGAAATTCTTTGCAGTTTCCCGGCGCTAATATCGCAAGCGGTAGCTTTTACGATGCCGCCTCGATCGAGCAAGGTGGCCAGTTTTCCGCCGGGCGCTGCGCACAGATCGAGGAGATGAACTCCCTCGGCTTTCGGCATTCGCAGCGCCAGTCTTCTGGCGGTCAGGTCCTGGACCCAGAAATCGCCGCTAAAGAAGCCAGGAATTCGCTCGATGAGACGGGCTCCTTCGACTGCCAGGGTTCGTGGTGCTCCGCGGGCCGGCTCTGCTTCAAGCCCGGCCTGTTTCAGCAATCGCATCTGGTGTTCGGGCTCACGAGGTTGTCGTAGGGCGATAAAGAGGGTCGGTGCTTTGTTGTTACGTTCGAGCATCGGTCGGATCTTTTCGGCCGGGTAGCGTTCAAGCCAGCGTCTGAGAAGTTCCGGCGGATGACTGTACTGAATACTCCAGCGCTGAATCCGGCCGGCGGCTCCGGCCTGGAGTTTGAGGCCCTGGAAACGCGCCCAGCCATAACTGGTTCGTACCGCATCGCGTGGATCGTCGAGATCTTCATCGAGATCTTCGATGCTGTCGCAGAGATTTCGTAACACGGCATTGATGTAGCCGCTCTTGTCGACCGATCTTCCCGAGGCATTGAGCGCCCCATCAATTTCAGGATCTGTTACTTCACGCCATCCGTCGACGGTTTCAGAGACCGCTGCATGGTCCGGAGTCCTTAGCCAGGTGCGTTGGTACACCCCGATGGAGATGGCCGAACGTACTGTACGGGTGACATCGACGAAGGCACGATCCATGTAGGTACGTGCCAGAACCTTGACGGTGCCCCGCATCCTGACGCTGCCGTAACAGAGCTCGGTGAGGAACCCTCGATCGGAAGGGGCCAGATCGCTTTTTTCAAGGTATTCACGAAGGAGCTCTTCCATCGGTGTATGTGCCGCTTGTTCCCAGAGCGTCAAAAGATGGATGGCAGCTCCACGAACCGACAGCTCTCCACCAGTTTTGTTACGTCGAAGAACCGGGAATCGATACGGTGGTTCGAGGATCGGCGCTTCTTCGGAATCGCTACTCGATGGACGGTTGTCGTAAATCTGGCTTTGCTGCTCATGCCTCCGATCGGACGGGCCGCCTGGGTTCGAAGGCTGGGTCGGACGATTCGTATTCATGCCACTTCCTCCCCGGTCACTTTCTCTCCCGACACTTCTTCGCTGTGAAACCGATCGCCAGGTTGGAAAGGCATCCCACGGAGCAGTTCGATCATCTTCAATGGCTTCTTTCCGATGCGTTGCATTTGCTCGATGGAAACAGCTCCCTTACCACAAGCCACGACGATCTGTTGATCCGTTACCTGTAAAACGGTGCCGGCGGGTTCTTTCGCGGTCGACTCCAGAGTGCTGACCTGGTGAAGGATCAGCTCTTCCGAACGTTGGTCTTTCGAACGTTGGTCTTCCGAACGATGGTCTTTCGAACGATGGTTTGTGGCGGTTTGTCTGGTGACTCGGGTTCGGGTTTTGGGCCATGGCTTGAGGGCTCGTACTTGCCGTTCGACGAAACTCGAAGAACCATTCCAGTGGGCCCAGCCCTCTGCTTTTTCGACCCGTGGTGCCAGTGTTACCAGGTCGTCTTGTTGGGGAAGTTGTGGTGCTGAACCCTTTTCGAGTGCTTCGAGCCACTGTTCGAGAAGATCTGCCGCCAGCTGTGACAGCTGTTGTTCTGCTACTTCTGCGGTAATGGTCGCGGGAGGCGTCCAGCTGTGAGATGCCACCACCGGTCCAGCATCGAGGGCTGGAACCATCCGGTAGAGGGTTACCCCGAGCTGTTCATCGCCGGCCAGAAGAGCCCGGACGATCGGTGCAGCTCCGCGCCAGCGCGGCAAGATCGAGCCGTGCAGGTTGAAGCAGCCGCGGGTGGGGCCCTTGAGAAACCGAGGGCCGAGGATCAATCGGATGTCTGCGGTGATGACCAGATCTGCGCCAGTTTTCTCGAGCAGATCCTGTCCTTCGCGGCCACGGAGTCGTTCGGTTTCGTTGACTTCCAGACCGAGCGAAAGGGCTTCTTCCTTGATCGCTGATGGACGTAAGGTCTTGCTGCGGCCGCGGGCTGCATCGGGAACTGTCGCCACGACCAGCTCTGTACGGAGTGCGTGAAGTCGTTGAAGAGTAGGGATCCCGAAAGGACCAGATCCGAGGAATAGGATTCGCATCGAGCTAACCATCCTCGCGCAGATGGACCAATAGGGGGTCGTGACTCTTGTCCTGATCGAGCCGCAGTTGGTTCAGTCGGGCCAGTTCGAGCAGCGCAAGGAAGGTGCTGATGGCTCCGGGAATCCCGCGCTGGCTCGGAAACAGATCCTCAAAGGGCAGGACCGATTTAGGTGCAATTCTTAAAGCTCCAAGGATTTCTCCCATCGCCTGTTCGATGGGGATTTCTTCGCCGGGAATGACCGTGAAGGATGATTTTTCTCGCAGCACATCCAGGATTCGCTGGAATGCCGCAGCGACGTCATGGGAAGAAACCTCCGACAGATCAAGCGTTCCAGGGGGAGGCGGTGGCAGATCGTTTTGCATTCGCTCATAGCCGAGTGAGCGAATTCGATGGGCCTCTTCCAGAAGCTGTGCGCGTTCCTTGAAGTCTCGATATTCGAGCAGTTGCAGGACCAGGTTCTGGCGTGGATCTTCGAGCTCTTCTTCGAGCAGATCATCTTCTTCCTCGATCAAGCTTGGCGACAACATGCGAGCCTTGATCTCCATCAGTCGAGCCCCCATCACGAGGTAGTCGCCGGCCTGCCGTAAATCGAGAGTTTCGGTGCGGCGTGCTTCGGTGACGTGAGCGAGGAATTGCTGGAGGATCTTGGCGATGGGGATGTCGAGGATGTCGAGTTCGTTTTTGTGGATCAGGTAGAGCAGCAATTCGAGGGGACCGGAGTAGTCCGCGAGATCGGTACAGAAGCCATCTTCCCAGCGATTCAAGGACAGGTTTTCAGTCGCTGAGGAGCGTTCAATCGGATCCTGGGAGTCAGGATTGGCGTTGAGCTCCGGTGGCGGAGAGTCTTCGGTGCGCTGGATCACGGCTCGTTATCCCGTCTTCTGCATCTGCTGGCCCTGGTTCCCGAACCCGGGAAGTAGCCTCCAGGATAGCAGAAGCGGAGCGCGGTTGCCCCGGAAGGTCGGAATTCTCCCTTGCTCTACAGAAGGGTGGTGTGAGACTGGGTACCCATGAAGCCTGACACCCCTACCCCTCTCCAATTACAACAGCCCCAGTTGCTGGTCCTGGATGTCGATGGAGTCCTGACCGACAACTCCTTGTGGATCGATGCCGATGGGCACGAGTTCAAACAGTTTCATGTTCCGGATGGAGCCGGGATCCGCTGGTTGCTGGAGGAGGGGATTGCGGTGGCCTGGATTTCCGGTCGCCCATCGGCCGTGACGCAAGAGCGGGCTCGGGAGCTGGGGGTGACCGAGGTCCACACCGGGATTCGCGACAAGAGCGGTTGTTTGCAGCAGCTCCTGGAGCGTCTCAAAATTGCGGCGCAGGACACCGTTTACGTCGGCGATGATTGGATCGATCTTGCGCCGATGGAGCTGGTCGGTGTTTCCGTGGCGGTGGCGAATTCTCAGCCAGCCGTGCTGGAGCAAGCGACTCTGGTGACCCGTAAAGCAGGAGGCCATGGTGCCGTTCGTGAGGTTTGTGAGTGGATCCTCGATGCCCGCGGGCTCTGGAGTGAGCGGTTTCAACGGGCCGTCACGGGAGAATCACCTTGAAGCGGATATCTTTTTTCCTGGGCGTTTTTTCGGTCGGACTCGTGGTTTTCTTGCTACTGACGGGGCAGTTCGGCGGGCTGGAGTCGGCGAGCAATGTCGATCCTGCGGCGGAGACCTTTCCCGAGGTCGAGCAGAACCGGGTCACCCACCATTCCTATGACTACAGCCTCGGGCGGCTTCGTTTCACCCTTCGCGGTGAAATGGATCTGTCCTCGGGATTGGTCCTGTCGGCTGACAATCTGGTCAGCCAGCGGGCACTGCTCGATGCGACGATTGAATTGCCGGTTTATGCCGAGGGGCGAACCGAGCCCGTCGATCAGATTCTGTTCGAGGCGGAAAAGATCATCACTGATCCTGGCGGCGAGGAGGCTCGTGTGATCGGCGAGTTGCGTGGTCGCGGTGCCGGCGGGGCTCCCGAGATGGAAACTCGCGATCTGAGAATTCGTTGGGCCGATGGCGAAGATATACTCATCGATGGAAAATCACCGGTACAGGTAGCCTGGCCGGAGATGTTGTTACGCAGTGCCCATGGTCTGGTCGGCTCGATTGGATCCTCTTCGGGGCTGCAGGAGCTGAGCTTTTCCCCCCCTGTGATCGTTGCCATGAACTCCCTAACATGGTCTCAAGACAGGCAATCTGAACAGCAGCTGCGGATCGTCTGTGACGGCCCCATCACCCTGGCAGGTGCCGAGCAGGGGGCTCGTTTTGACGGAGGGGTCCGCATTTTCGAGGCGCCGATTAGCGCACCGATGAATCCTCGTTCGCCCCCACCTTTACGCCATATAGCGGCCGATTTTCTCGATCTGCAGCTGGAACCAAAAAGTCGTCGTTTGTTACGGATTCATTCTGAGCGGCGTGAAAGTCCGATTGTGATTCAGCTCGGCGGAGGCATCCGTGTTGAGGGAGAGAAGCTCGACTGGAAGGACGGAGATGCCGAGGTCGCTCTGACCGATGGTGTGTCGATTTTCAGCAAGCTCGGGGTCTTTCAGGCCCAGAAAGCGCGGGTCCAGATCGGCTCTTCGCGGTGCATCGTCGAAGGGGGCGTGACCGGGATTTTGAAGAGTCCTGCATCCGGGTCGAGCGATGCTACATCGGTGGTCGAGGGCGATTGGACCGTTGCGGCCAACAGCGCTCAGTTTGAGTTTGCTGACGGCAAATTGACAACCCTGAGTGCTCACGGTCGCAATGGAGAATCCGTTTCGATTCAAGAGTTTGGTGATCAAGGGGCGACGATCGTCGGCGATGAGCTTCGCTGGCGGGCGCTGGAGAGAGAGCTGGAAGTGCTTTCTGGCGGTGAGAACCGGGCGCTCTTTACCGATGGTCGTAACCGGATCGAATCGCGTTCCGCCGCTCTTTCACTGGATACGACCCGGCTGGTGTTTCGCGACCAGGTTGCGGCCTCCTTGGCAGAGTTGCCACGTGGTCCCGAGGCTTCCGCTCCCCAGTGGCTCGGTGACGAGGCGATGGCCATTTTGCAAACCGACATCTTGACGATGAACTGGGATGGCAAGAAACGACTCAAGCAACTGGAGGCGACTGCCGTTGAAATGCCGCTGCAGCTGCGAGTCGAGGGGCGCGAGTCGTTACAGCTTTCCGGGTCACACCTGATCTGGCGTGGAGCCGATGCACTGATCCGGATCGATGGATCTGGCCGTCAAACTTTATCGATTGGAACGCGAGCGGATCTCAAGGCAGATCGTTTGAGCCTTTCGATGATTGAAGGCAAGGCGACGGGCGAAGGATCGGTCGAGGGAACTCTTCAGCGTCCCAGAGCGGCCGCAGACGAACCACCCGTGGAGATTCACTGTCGGTCTCTCGTAGTCTCCCTGGGGCGCTCTCAGACAGATGGAGAGGCGGCTGCCACGGCTGATGCGACCGCCACTGCGGTGCAACAAGAACTGCCGCTTGGGCGTATCCAGGCGGTCCGTGCGGTGGGAGATCTGGACTCACCTGTCCGGATTGATGATGGGACGATTCGTGCTCTCGGCCAGGAGCTGTTGTGGAATGCAACGGAAGAGCAATTCCGTTTCCAGGGGCCGGGATTGCAACAGGTTGAAGTTTATTCCGGTACCGAAGTCCCCGATCGAATCGAAGCAGAAACCATCTCGCTCGATCGGAATGCCGGTACGGCAGAGCTGGTCGGAGATGCACGAGCTCTGGTTTATCTCGCCAAGCAGTCGGAACAGAGCGACGACTCCGATGCGGTGCAAGAAGATGCGCTGGTCTGGCAGCTAAGCTCGGATCGGATCGATGCCGGTCTCAAGATTGGTCAGCAACAGATTCAGCTGCAAGAAGTCGTGGCACAGGGCACGGTGCGACTGGCGCAAGAAGAGGGTGGTATCGAGTTCCGTGGCCAGCGCTGTCAGTGGGATCATCTGAATCAACGGTTGGTCCTTTCTTCTGCCGATGGGCAGGGGCTGCAGACCTTTGTCAGAGGAGATGAACCACACGACGAAGTGGTGGCTCGTGAGGTCGTGGTGGTTCGCTCGACGCCTCGTGGTTCAGCGGTTCGCGGTTCAG
>JBBWWC010000191.1:0-12349 GCA_050256555.1 Planctomycetota bacterium
ACCTCCAGATCGATGGAACCATCTCTGCGAATCGGACGCTCAACTGCTTTACCGTCTTCGATATGAATCAAGGTCCTTTCGGTCAGTCCCGTGTAATAGAGGGGAATCCTGATGGTCCTGGAAATCGTCTGAGGGAGAGGGTTGAAAAGCATCAGGAGACCTTTCTCCTGACCCTGAGGAGCGACCATTAACCAGTAATCCAGATCTCTGGCATCGGCCCTTCGCAGGTGAATCAGATCTCCTTCGAGTACCGAACGATGCTTTTTAAACCAATCGATACTTTGCTGGACCATCGATCTGGTTTCGTCACCATCAAACAATCGTGGTCCACGATAACAAGCCTGAACTCCTGCACCGAGATTGCTCATCATGATGCGTTGATAGTGATCCAGATGTTGCGATAGCGGTTCGATCGTCGCGGCTTCACCACCACCGTGGTACTGGGTCAGAGGAACGAACATCCAACCCATCGAACCATTTTTGGTCCAGGTGCCATCGTAGATGTTCTGGCGGGTGTGTATCACCTGTTGTTCTCGCGGAAGGCTCCAGTTGACTTCACGGTATCCCATGCCGCACTTGTTGGAGCCGGCCAGGTAGTAGTAATCGGGAACATTCAGATAGACGCCATTGGCTCTGCACCACTTGTAAAAATCAGTGATGATTCTCCACTGGACCCAGCGGGAGTCCTTCTCGCCTTTTTGAAGTGGAAGTCTCTCGGTGACGTCGATGTCTCCCGGGTACGAGCCATCGTGCTCGAGGATCTGCATCCCGGTTTTTTCGAAGAACTGATACAACTTCCTGAAGTATTCCTGTCCCCATTCACTGGCGAGCGCTGGACAGGAACCGTGCGTTGGCGTGACTCCTGGTGGTGAGACGATGTCATTTCCACCACCGATGGAGCGGCTCGAGAGGAGTGAGTATCCGCCGATCTCGATCCCCTTACTTCGCGCATAGTCCGAATACTTCTTCATCTTTGCCAGATACTCTTCGCTGTCATTTTCGATCTGGAAACCGCTACCGAAGGTCATGATCACCATCTCGAAGCCCACTTCGGCGCATTGGTCGATGGCGAGCTTGATGCGATCCCAGTCGGCGTAACGTGCATGCATCATGAGAGGGTTTTCAGTGGTCCAGGGTGCGATGATTCGGTAGAGACGTCGCCTGGCGAGGCCGTTTCGTTCCCGATCCGATCGGTCGTGGGGGAGGACAAAGGTTCGGAATGAACTGAACCGTTTATCGATGGCAATATCCTGCTCGGGACCGATGGTGGGCCGCACCTCTAGTAGGCATGGAGTCGTTTTGAGGTAGCTCACTTGACTGGAGTAGAGTGGATCCTTGACCCAGTGCACCGAGAACCGGGAGTTGGTCTCGGGATCCATTCCCTGGAAGGAGTAATCCGTTTCGACGTGGATATTCGGAGTCGGAAAGTGGACTCCTCGTTCTTCCACCCGGGAAGTGTGTTCCACGGCGGCGATGATCTCACTGGTAAACCGGTTCACCGTGACCTGTTGCCCGCTGGTATTCTCAAATTCGATCCACTTGCTGAAGCAGGGAATGCCATCGTAGAGCTCGTAATGTACCGAGACTTTCAACCGATGGCCGGTGTCGACGGGATGGGGTGCTGGGGATTCCAGATCGAATCGCAAAGCGACTCCAGCCGGCGGCCAGTGAACTCCTGAAGCATGGTGCCGAACACGTTTCCAGGGGATTCGCTCATCGATGGGAACGATCTCCCACCCCTTCAACTGGAATGCGGTTGGGTCGGCGGTCATCGTTTCGACCCACTCGGGGCGAAGAAAGGCGTGATTGGGCTGCCCGACAAGGCCACCGATATCCCAGGAAATCCCATCGATGACGATGGTTGCTTCCGGTCGAACGGATCTCAGTATCGATTCTCCACTGGTCAGATTATCGAGGGCGATGGTCGCCAGGTTTGGCGCGATACGAAAGGTCCGACGGATCAACCCGTTGGAAAGCACTATCTCGTCGTCGTGGTTGTTCCGAAACACCCCTGCGATGTAGGGCGAGGGATCAATCAACCAGTCGGTACGATCAGCGAGAGCGATGATGGGTTCTGGTTTTAGATCTTCGATGGAAGAAGTGCCAGCGAAGATGGAGTGGCTTCCGATCAGCACGAGCATGATTTGCGAGATGATGTTGGGCATCTGGCTACTCTCTGCCCCAAATATTCTTCAGGATTTTGTACAGGGTTGGATCGTGTTTTTTGAGCTCTGGTTTCACGAATGGAAAGAAATCATTGGTTCCAACGAAAGCTTCCGTACCTTCGGCGAAGTATTCCTTGTGATCGGTCAAGGAGTAGTGACGTCTCTCTTGTCCATTGATGTGAAGTACCTTCTCGTACTTTTTCGAAGAGACCGCTTCGGTGAAAGCAGCGATGACATCCGGATCCTTGAAAGTGATGATCTGGTCGTGCCATGCATGTGCCAACTCATGAAGCATGACCCACGGCTGGACATTGGATTTCTTGAGATTGACATAGGAGCGAGCCTGGGGGATGTGGACCACCTTGTGCAGGTAGAGTGAATGACCGCCTTTCTTGAGCCAGTTGAGATCTGGATGGTACTGGAGGCCACGGATTTTGGGTCGATCAAGATCCATCACGATCTTCACGCTTCGCAATTCAGAGATTCGTTTTTGTGGCAGCACCCAGACCAGGTCTCGAAGTTGCATCTCGATGAGTGAAAGTGCTTGTTCGGCGAGCTCCGGATCTTGCTCAAGCAGCTTCTTTTCGACCCGAATGGTCCATCCTTCGACAAGATGATCGACATGGGTGTCCAGGGCATTGATAGGGATACATAGAGCGATGAGAAGCATGACAGGCATGGTGGACTCCTTTTATGAATATCCTCCCTGGAATCTCACGAGATACCAGTACTGGCTCGAGATCTCAGTACTACATTGACCGGGCCTGTGGTCGTCGTACCTTGTCCTACAGCGCTTGATCGAAGGAGGATCATCATGTTTTGTCGTACTACATACAGGCTTGTTGCCGTTGTCATCATTTTTGGCTTATTCACCTTGTCTTTTTCTGGTTCGTTAGAAGCAGAGGAGCCCAATGTTCTCACTGCTGTTGATTCATCGGAAGGCTGGGTGCTTCTTTTTGATGGTGAATCTCCGAGGGGCTGGCGAGGTTATAAAAAAGAAGCTTTTCCAGCACAGGGATGGAAGATTGAAGATGGTTGGTTGCAGGTGATGGAGAGTGGTGGTGGTGGTGACATTGTCACCACAAGTCAGTTCGATGATTTCGAGCTTGAGATGGAATGGAAGGCTGGAACGGGATCCAATAGCGGCATCATGTATCTGGCCAATGAGAACAATGGAGCAGCATATTTCTCTGCTCCTGAATATCAGGTTTTCGGCGATGAAGATTTGACTTCTTCAGGAAATACAACGTCCGGGGGGTTGTATGCTCTCTATTCACCGCTGAACAAGAAGTTAAATCCTGCCGGAGAAGTGAATCACGCTCGCATTGTTCATTGTTCAGGAAATGTTGAACACTGGGTCAATGGAGTGCTCGTTTTGCGTGCGAAGATCGGTTCGGTTGATTGGAATCGAAGAGTTGCTGCGAGCAAGTTCAATGCTTGGTCCGATTTTGGCACGGTGAAAAAAGGCCATATTGTTTTGCAAGACCATGGCAATGATGTTTGGTTTCGTTCGATCCGAATCCGCGAAATCCCTGCACTTGAGCGGTGGCGTTTTGATGGTGATTTCACGCAGCTTTTTAATGGATACAACATGGATGGATGGTCGCATCATCTGAACGCAGATAAAAACCTGGAAGATGTCTGGTCGGTCGCAGATGGGATTATTTCCTGCAAGGGTAGTCCCGCTGGATACATCTACAGCAACGAAAAGTTCCAGGACTTTGTCCTGGAACTTGATTGGCGCTGGGATCCAGAGACGAAAAAAGGCGGGAATTCAGGAGTTTTGTTTCGCCAGGTAGGCGATCACAAGGTTTGGCCAAAAAGCATCGAAGCTCAGTTACAATCGCGTAGTGCCGGAGATTTTTGGTGTATCGGTGAATTCCCGATGAAAACTGATCCGGAAAGAACTCGTGGACGTAATACCAAGCACACCGCAATGGCAGAAAAAGAACTGGGTGAATGGAACCATTACGAAATTAGCTGCATAGGTGGCGACGTGACGTTGATGGTTAATGGTCAGGTGGTCAACACTGCTACGGATTGCGCCGAAGTTGCCGGACCGATTTGTTTACAATCGGAAGGCACTCCGATTCAGTTTCGAAACATTCGTATTCACCGGATCCCTAGCGTCAACGAGAATATAACAGGGCAGTGATCAACAAGAACCGTATCGGAAGTCTCCTGGTCTTGGTGATTTTTCTTATGCAGGTCGGTTGCGGTAGTACCGACCTGCACAAGAAATCATCCAGGTTTGAAGTTGTCGTTCTCGGGATTGCTCAGGACGGCGGCGTGCCCCATCTGGGTTGTCAGAAAAATTGTTGCAAGAAAGCACGTCAGGAAGGGACTCGGCTGGGACCGGCGAGTCTTGCATTGGTTGATCACGTAACGGGAAAAACGGTCCTGGTAGAGGCGACACCGGCGGTCGAGGAGCAGTTGTCTTTGCTGAGGCAGTTGACAGGCCATGGCAATGACCGTCGCCGGCCGGTCAATGCGATCCTGCTGACACACGCACATATCGGTCACTACACGGGCTTGATTCAGTTTGGAAGAGAAGTCGCATCTACCGATGCGGTGGAAGTTTTGTGCACTCCTCGAATGTCAAAATTTCTGCGAGAAAATGGGCCATGGAGCCAATTGGTTCAACTGGAGCAGATTGTTATCAAAGAGGTAGGGTTTGGCGATGCTGTGGAAGTGATTCCAGGCATCCAGATTAAAGCGATAGCGGTAAATCACAGAGATGAGTTTTCCGATACGGTGGCATGGAGAATTTCGGGTCCTGAAAAAACGATCCTCTTTTGCCCGGATATTGACCGCTGGGATGGCGGCATTCTTGAATCGTTGATTGCTGATGTTGACATCTGTTATCTCGATGCCACTTTTTATGATGGCAGAGAATTGCCGGGCAGAGATCTTTCTGAAATTCCGCACCCTCCGATGGTGGTTACGATGAAGAAGCTTGCTGAAGAAGCGCTAAATGATCCGGGCAGATTCCGTTTTATTCATCTCAATCATACGAATCCGGCACTAAGCGATTCGGAGATTCAGAAAGATCTGGAGAGACGAGGATTCAGAGTCGCAAAAATGGGCGAACGTTTCGCTTTGTGAACCTGCTAGGTTTTAGCAAATCTTCAGTTATATCAGCGAGTTTTTGGCACACAAAAGATGTCGAAATGACGATGTTCTGTCAGCGTTTCCTCAGTGACGACTGGACCTACGTAGTTTTCTTCACCTAGAAATCTATATACCTCGTAGTCGAGGCCTGTGAGGAAATCGAAAAGTTTCTTTCGGACTTCGAATGGGGTGTGTTTGAAAACTTCCGCCCTGATGTACGGCTTCACTTCCGCGATTAACTTCTCAAGAGATTTCAAAATTTCATAATCGAATCCCTCGGCATCGACTTTGATGTAGCGGATTTTAGGGATGAGGTCCGGATGGTTTTTCTCGAGATAGGAGGGCAGATGCTTACCTTCTACTTTTAATTTGAAAGCATGTCCATGGCGCCATTTACTGATTTTGTCATGCAGGCCACCGTTGCAGAATCCAGCATCGGAATATTCAAAATAAAACTCCCCTGGTTCTGGAGTCGCAGCAAACATCAACGGAACAATATGAGTTCGATCGGTGTTCAGTGATGCGTTCTTTTCAAGAGTGGCAAAAACGTAAGGATTCGGTTCGAGCGCAAGAACGCAACCAGTGGGGCCGGTTGCGAGTGCCATGGGGACAGCTGTATCACCAGAATGGGCACCAATGTCGATGGCAACATCGCCAGGAGATAGAAACTTTCGTAATTGATTCACTTCTGCGGGTCGTACCGGCTTGACCGTCTCTGCTGGATGATTCCAATGAGCAAACTGGATCGATCCGTCTTCCGGAAGTTCGTAATCCATTAACTGCCACGAATACTTTTTCGGTTTAGGTTTGATTCCGAGAAGGTAAAAAATCTCTTTGATCTTCAAGACTTACCACCTTCGCTACTGGGAGACTTAATCATCAATCTGGTCTCCGTTTCTTTTAAGTTGCTCTGGATCGATTTCAAAATCGACCATTCCAGTAGCTTCTAGAAGCAGATGTTGGATAGCGCCGAGGATCTGTAAAATCTGCATTCTCGGATCCTCAAGCTGCTCCTCATCGTAATGATCTTCCCAGTCGTCTGATTCGAGTCCGAGATCACCAGCTAGTACAACACGGAGATCGGTGAGGACCGCCAGAATAGCATCGAAATCCTTTTCTGGAATCGCGATAGCGCTCATGCCCTCATCGCTAGTCGCCAGAACCTTTTCAAAAATGGCAAGTTTTTGTAACTGACGAGTTTTTAGATCATCTCCGACAAGTCTGCGATGTTCTTTTTCCGCTTGCGGGTCGATATATGTCGCAGGGAATAATCGGGCTGCGGCTTTTTCATTGCTTTCAGGATTCTCGATGATGGTGCGAAGAACTCCAGGAATTGTCCAGAGACTTCGCAAAATAGCAGGATGCCCGGAGAGTTGG
Source organism: Planctomycetota bacterium (assembly GCA_050256555.1). Classification (GTDB taxonomy): domain Bacteria; phylum Planctomycetota; class UBA8108; order UBA1146; family UBA1146; genus UBA1146. The sequence continues at coordinate 6,654 of JBBWWC010000191.1, forward strand.
TAAGAACCATCGTCATCTCTATGGGCAGTTAGCATGAAGATCTCTTTCTCGAGGTCTTGAGTTCTCAATATTTGAATTAGCGCCGTCATGAAAGCAATGAAATCGCAAATCAGGATTTCTAATCTGTTATTTTAAATACTATCAAATCAGCCGCTGATTCGAAATAGATCAAGTTTCTTTGAGGTTTCTATCTAGTGGCGAATATCCAGCCCAATTTTCAGGAGGGTTAACTATCAAACTTTTACATCTTTGAAGAAGCGCTTTTGAAGGACCATCATCTGGGTGCATCGTTTGAAGCTTCGAAAATCCATCGGCTGCGATTTCAAAATTTCCACTTTGGTAATGTTTAAGTGCTTCGTGATGAAGGAAATCGATTTCCTGGTGAATTTCTGACATCTGGTCCCGTGGGCAGACTAGCTCGTAAATTGCGCCACCCTTACGTCGACCTTTTACTGCGACATGGTCAATAATTCTGCAGTGCATTTCTTTAGCCACGATCGTTGAAATTTCTTCGCTGACAATAATCTCGGTATCATAGATACGATTGAGCCCCTCAAGCCTGCTAGCAAGATTGACCGTATCACCCAAAACCGTGTAGTTAAGTCGATTGTCAGATCCGATGTTTCCTACCAGGACTGGTCCTGTATGAAGACCGATGCGCGCCCTCAGTTGGGGTAGATTTCGGTTTTTCCATTCTTTTCGTTTCAGATTTAATTGCTTTTGAGAATCGAGTGCAGCCTTGCAAGCTGCAGATGTAACACGACTCCCGTCGACCTCTGCAATCCAGAATGCCATGATGGCATCCCCGATGAACTTATCGACGATCCCTGAGTGATCGATTATTTGTTGGCTCATCTCTTGAAGATATTCACCACCGAGTTGTACTAATTTCTCAGGTTCTAACGTTTCGGCGATTCCTGTAAACCCTATGACATCGGAAAAGAAAACACAGGCAGTGGCTTCTTCCATACCAGGTACTGCAACGCGATCTTCTGTGACCAGTTGCCGCACGACTCTGGAGGGAACGTATTTTTCGAAAGACATCAGCGCATGTCGCATTCCTTCCATTCGTTTTTGCATCTGATTCAATTCAGTGAGACGCGATAAACGTCCAGTGGTTCCATCGATTTCAAACTTCGAAATCTTTCTCATCCCACTATTGAGTTCCTGTACGGGTCTTGTAATTCCGCTAGCGGTACGCCAGACGATTGGAAGTGTGATCAGGATCAAGAAAAGAAAAGCAAAGCCTGTCCATCTGGTTCGTTCTGAAATCTGCCCAATAAGATCCATCGACGGTATTGCAATCAGGGTGATCCAGTCAATATCCTGTTGGGATTGAATCGTTCTCCAGACAAGAAGGACGGCACCGATTTCAGTAGTGATCTCTTTCGACCCTCTATCAGGCCAGCTAGAAATGTCTCCCAGGTCTTTTTCGAGATTGAGAACGGTTTCCTTTATCAGTTGGTCATCGCAGTTCTTTGCGGAGATTCTGGTTGGCTTTCCATCTGCACTTGTTTTTACTGATTCACCTTCGCTAATGGCGACGAGTAATCCAGATGTTTCGATGACGGCAGAGCGACCATTTTCAGTCAGGGTCAACTTTTGAAGAAACGTATCGATCGGTCCAAGAGTTAAATCGCACAGGGAGATGGCAAAGATTTCTGAATCGTCATCTGCGATCAAATCGTACGCAGAGACTCCCAGTTGCGGAGGAGTGCCGGCGAACTCATATACGTCGGTCCATCCAGGTCTGCGCTGCTCATTCGCCTTGAGGTACCAGGGTCTCGTTTTCACCACGAACGGAGTCGATTTTAGTTCCCCGTCATCGATTCTTCTTTCATAAAGAAGATCTTCTCCTGCTTTGCTATAAAGCTCATTCAAAGAGTTACCAGGATCACGTTGAGCACCGAGTAGTTGGCCATCTGTGTAACCCAGCGCAACAGTAGACAAGAAAGAATTCCGTTGAAGGAATTTCATCTGGTAATCCAGAAGATTTTTACGATTTTTAAGTGTTGTTGTGTCGACAAGATCAGCTTCTATGAAATCGATCTGCGCTTTTGCTGCATTACTGGCGGTCAGGAGTAGAGTTGAAATCTGATTTTCAACTCGCGCAGAGATTTCCTTACAACGATCGATAGTCAAACTTCTCACAGAAGCATTTCCGTTGTCATACCAGAGCCAGCCAGTGATCCCTATGGCGATGATAATTTCTCCCACCATCAGGAGCATCAAGACTGTTCGGATCGAGTATGTTCTTGTCATCAGTGCTATTCCTCAAGAAGTTGATGGATATTCTTCATTTAAAAATGATTCGTCAACACCGGCGTGGTTGGTAGCCGTTGGATTATTCGTCCTTTTCCATGGTGGCTTGGAGTCCGTAAGAGTGGAGCCGAGATACGTATCGTTCCCCTTTTTCCTGTTCGGTAAGTTTAACAATAGATTTACCGTCATTATGGACTTCAAGCATCAATTGGGTTGCCTGATTGATGTTATATCCGAAAAGTCTCTGGAGAACGTAAACCACGTAACTCATCAAATTCACCGGATCGTTCCAGACGATTACTTTCCACAGTTTTTCGATCTCTTCATCAAGAGCTACAGAGCTTTCCTTTTCCTGTTCCGGTGAAGGTTCTCCAGTGGGCTGGCTATTTTGTGAACGCGATTCGGACCTGGCGCAAGCGAACTTCTCTGTTTGAAATTGATTCATTCTGGACTCCTTGATGAGTGATCCATCGTAGACCTCCGGATGGATCAGCTGCAAGAGCTGTTCGGCCGATGTGCGCTCTTTGACGAATAGGGGTAGTCTTCTACGGAGGTGCATTTTGATGTCGAATCTGCTCAGTTTGCCCATATCACGCGCAATAGCCCTTACAGTCTTTATCTGTGGGATTTGCTCGTTCTGGTTTTTCGGCGGGCCTGATCTTCAGCTGCTAGATACCTCACGGGAAGCCGAGGCTCAGGAAGCTGTGATCGAGGCGCAACGTACAGCGATTGATGCTTTGCAGCGAAGAATGGCCCGGATTGAAGGAGAACTCGACAAATACTCCGTAACTCAAAAATCAGCTGCTTTACAGGAGACTTCAGTTCACATGTTGATTGAAGATCTTCGGATTGATCTCGAAGATCTTCGAACAAGGCGGACAGCTTCACCGGATCTTCCGCTTCCTTTAGCGTATTACGACATTTCTCCGAAAGACCAAATTGTTCAAGTAAATGAGCCAGAAAAAAAATTATCCTTTCAGACTTTTGATCTTCGCACGGCTGTATCTCCCGAAGCGATAGTCGTAGTTCAAGGTAAAGACCCGGGGTCCGTGATTTCGGTTGAAATCTTGGACAGTTGGAATCGTTGGATTGAGGTCTATACCGGTCCTGATCTTTCTCATGATCCTAGCAGTGAAACCTGGGTTGAATGTCCAGATACTCCAGCCACGAATAAAATTCGTGTTGCCGTATCTGGATCTCTTGGGGTCGAAGCTGTCGGTGTTGCCGTTGAGGAAGCTGTTCACTGGACGATGAGTTCCAATTAGACGTACTGACGATGAGTTCCAATTAAACCGACGGGTAAGAAAATACAGTAGGTTTATGGTTTCGATTTATTCCAGGAGAGTTATTTATTGAGCAGCATTCCAAACAATGCTGGAAGTGCCATCGAGCCATCGGCGAGCAAGGTCATCAATATAGGTTGCTGGGATTTCTTCGAAGCGATGTGTAGCATCAGAGTGGCTAACAGTAAACCCAAGGCCTGACCAAGAGAGCTGGTTTTTGGCTCATTTGCGATGATCCATGCGATGAAGCAGATCATCATGAATAGCAGCCGTGTTATTTTTATAGCGGCGTGAGGTCTGGTGCTGGCCAGCGTTTTCAACCCAGCCAGTTCGTCTCGTCCCCGATCTCTGAAATCACAGACAATCACATTCGAGATGACCAAGAGAATCATTGCGGTCACCAGGAGTATGAGATCCAGTCCTACGCTTGCATTTGATTGAAGCCATGGGATTCCGACACAAGCAGTTGTGATTGCCAGCGCAATGAAGGGAATCTTTGCTGCAGATCGGTCTTTTATTCTGATTCCGCTAAAGGGAACCGCATAAAGTGCAGCCAGAGGCAAACCGATGGATGCTAATGTTCTCGCTTCTGAAGTAAGAAAAAAGAGTGCGATCACGAAGACCAGAATCGCAATCGACAATCGAATCGTTGTCCAGCTTCGTAGACCTTCTCCAGGACCTCGGTCACGTGGATCGAGAATCGGGTCGAGGGGGTAGATGACCCATGTTGCCGAAGCGATTACGACCAAAATTACGGCAGTTGATTCAACCGGACTGACGACCTGAATGGCCCACCAGCAAAGGCTCACTGTCGCAGCGATGGAGCTCAAGCGGTAACGAATGATTCTGTTCATTGCGTATCAACTTTAAGTAGTTCTAGTGATTGAATCCAGCGTGGACCCCATTTGAAGATACGAAATTTGGTATGACTTTTGATTCTTAAACCAGCCTTTTCGGCGATGGATTCAAGGTCGTGAATCCGGTGCCATGCATTGCCGGTCCAGAAGTAAAAAAAAGCCATGGGAATTCCGTGCCAGATCTCCATGGTGATACGGTTAATGAAATTTTTAGGTGGCGGAGCAAAATCACTGATGAGGATTCGCCCCTGTGGCTTGATGGTCTTTTTCATTTTTTTAAGTACGAGGACTGCTTCTTCTGATGAGAAAACATTGAGAAAGAAAGACGCTACCAAAGTATCGCAAGGTTGAAGATCGGTCTGGGTGCGAAAATCACCAAGGATGAACTTGGGAACGACATTCTTATTATTTCGACAATTGTTGAGAGCTGTTTCGAGCATTCCTTTTGAATGTTCAATCAACAGTAGCTGTGCTCCTCTATTCATCATAGAAACGGCATCTATTCCGGTACCTGGTCCGACCAAGATAACCTTTTCATTGAACTCGACGAGTTCTGCGCACCGGAGTTTAGCAGTGCGTATCGCCAAACCTGACCAGCAGTGGGCCAATAGGTCGTAGACACCAGCCAGGCTGTCGTAGTTCCTGGTCGGCGGACCAGGCGCCGTAGATGTCTGGTTTTTAATCATGGGGTATCGTCTTTCTTCAATAGCACTGTGGATTCGCGGGGGCTTCGGGTCAACGTTGCTTTGCCACAGTTACTTTTTGTCGAGAAGAGAGACAAAAAAAAGTCCTGGTAGGATTTCTCCTACCAGGACCCAGATATAAACACCTGTTAACCAGATGAATACATTTTTGGAGATTCTAGATCTCCTATGCGATTACGGCGCAGGGCAGTCTGGACTTGCGTCACAGTCTGGATCAGCGCAATCGACCAAACCATCGTCATCGTTATCGGCGCCATCGTCGCACTCTTCAACAGGTGGAAGAGTACAGTCGGCGGTTCCGGCAGGTCCGGGCTCACCTTCGCAGTCAGGATCGTCACAGTCGGTTAGACCGTCTGCGTCATTGTCTTCTCCGTCACTGCAGGTTTCTTCAAGTCCACCTGGGACATCGACTGGAATACAATCAGCGGATTGCGTTGTTCCCGGGGTGTCCCCGTTACAATCGGCATCCGCACAATCGGCAAGGCCATCGCTGTCGTTATCGAGTCCATCGGAGCATTCACCGTTGGCATCGCTTTCGCCATTCGGAACCGGTGTCGCACCGTCACAGAGCTCGAACTCTGTGCAGTCAG
>JBBWWC010000192.1:0-6830 GCA_050256555.1 Planctomycetota bacterium
AGGTTTTTCCTCGTGATGAGAACCACTATGGCTTTCATGATGACAGTGTTGATCTTTGTTGAGTGCGCTTTTGGATTCAGCTGCGTGATCATGAGAAAATTGGTGAACAGTGGGCAGGAATGTGAAGACGAATAGGGAGAAGAAAGCTAAAAGAACACCCGTATCGAAACCCCATCGATTTCGGTGAAAACTCTTTTGGATAGTGATGGGGTCAAACGGGATCAAGAGGTGGCTCCAAATTTATTACCTGCGATTGAACAGCATCATAAGTAGGTTTGAAGGTAAATCGCAATCGGAAATTCCTACCACGGTCAATTTCAGGAAGGCATCAGGGAGAGACGGATGGTCAGTTGCAATGAGTATTGCGGTATTTAAAGAGAGTAGGAAGTGTTTTTGTACCCTTTGAGAGCGATTCGTGTACTGGACGAGTTCGTTCACTTTTCAAGCTTTGAAGCGCGATAGCGTAAACAAGCGTTGGTTATCTGGAGCAAGCTCACTATGGCTTGTGAATCGTAAAAAGTACTCCGGGCCAGCTGCTCTAGGGAACTTCCAGTTTGATGGCGTCGATGGTGAGCCTCTTTGGATGCGAGGGGGGGACGGTAAAGAGATATAGAGATTGCAGGTCGGACCAGGTGATCTTTTCGTTTCGAGTCAGTTCACGGGTCAGGTCGATGCGGAAGTGATTCCAACCAGGCTTTTTGATCGTCAGGTGATGGTAGTAGCAATCTCGTTGCAGGAGGCTTTGGATTCCACCGGCTCCTGCCCATGCCTGGTTGGCGCTGATGGCCTCGGGGCCAAAAAAGAGTGTGAATTTGCCGAAAGTATCCTCTTCGTTGAAGATGGAGATCCTGATCCAGCGGTAATCTTCCATGACCAGGTTTTCAATCGAAGCCAGGGGCAGACGGCCGAAGCTCATTCCAGCAAAACCTTGGCCTCCTCCAGAACGCCATTCGAGCGCACTTTCTCCTTCGAAGATACGATCCGGATCTTTGGTGATTCTAGTTCGGTCTTCGGGTAGAGCCTTGCGTGCGACCTGTTCCGGTTCGATCGGTTCTTTTTCAAACTTGGCCAGGTCGAGAAATAACTGCTGATAAACTTCAGCGTGTATCTCGTCGATGGCTTCGCGGAGTGGAGTGTCCCCGTATTTTTTGATCAATCCAGCGATCGCAGACCATGCTTTTCGGTACTTTTTTCGAGCATGATCTTCGACGACTCGATCGAGGATTTTTCCACCTTTGCATGCCTGTTCCCAGGTTTGCACCAGTGATTTGGATTCCTTGTCTGCGACTTCTTTGCGCGCGGCAGCGAAACTCTTGGTAGCCACTTTCCAGGCTCGTTTTTCGAAGGAAGCTTTTCCTTCCTCAAATAAAGCCTTGGCTTCTGTGGTTTTGAAAGAAGGTTCCTGGTCGGAAGCTCCATCATCAATAGAAAGTCCTGAAAGAAGGGATAGGGGGATTAGTAGTACCAGTGGAAGAAATCCTCCGGACATGCCGAGCTCCTAGCCTGTTACGAGCATTACACGATGCTTGAATGTCCACGATGCTTGAATGTCCTTTACGAGGATCATTCGACGTTGCGGCGAACAGTCTGTATTCTAGAGGCAAAGGGGGATACTTCCAGTGATGACATCGATGAGACCATTTCTAATTACAAATTTCTGCCCACTGATTCTGCTCGGTTTTGTCTTTGTAGCTGGTTGCTGGGGTGCAGGGGAAAGCCCCTCGGTGGCAACGCAGGATTCCGGCAAGGTCGCAGAAGTACCGGTTCAAAAACCAGGTGAAGCACCAGCGATCGGCAGTGAACCTGTTTTCTCTGGGCCGCCACGGTTGCGTCGCGAGGATTTGCCAGAACTTACCGAAGAGCAGAAGCGAGATGCCGAGAATCTAGTGATGGGCGCTTGCAGCCGTTGTCATGCACCATTGGCTCCAGATGTTCTTCCGCGCGATTCGTGGGAGAAAGTAATTCTGTCGATGTCGGGATTGACCGGGGAGTCTGGGCAGATCGGAGCCTCGGCTGAAGAGATCGCCATCGCTTTGTACTGGTACGAAAGTTCTGCGCCAGAGCAACTCGATTACAGTCGGCATCAGCCGCAGGAGAGATTGAAATTCGACACCGTCCAGCTGACTCCACGAGGTCTGGAATCGGAACGGATTCCGGCGGTCTCTGACATTCTGATGCTCAAAGGGAAGAAGGGGCGCTCGGAAGGAATCCTTATTTCCGAGCTCCGCAGTCGTCGATTGATGTTCTTGCCATACGGCGATCCTCGTCAAACCGGATTGGTCCCGTATTTGGGGAATATTGATTTTAATTATCCCGCTTCGCTTTCTCATGCTGATTTTGATGGGAAAGGGAGAATGGATATTTTGGTCTCCTCCATCGGAGGCATGAATCCTACTAACGATGTTGAGGGTGGGGCCTGGATTGTGACCCGATCAGCCAGGGATATGAAGGCGATCCCTGTTGGCGGTGAGATCGCACGTGCGTGTTCGATGGAGGGTGAAGATTTAGATGGGGATGAGGACACCGATTTCGTTGTCTGTGCGTTTGGTTTTCGTGGGCCGGGCCGCTTGCTGTGGCTCAAGAACATCAACGGAAAATTTGCCATCAAAGAGATCGATGGGCGAGACGGATTTGTTTCCGCCATCCTGGATGACGTCGACGGAGATGACGATATCGATATCGTCGCATTGCTTTCTCAGGAACATGAAATCCTGATGCAATATACCAATACAGGAGAAGGGGTTTTTGAACCAAAAGTCCTGTTGAGTATGCCCAATGCTGCATGGGGGTCGTCCGATTTGCTGCGCGTGGATATTGACCGCGATGGCGATCGAGACCTGATACTGGTCAATGGAGACACCCTCGATGACAACACACCGAAACCGACTCACGGCGTAAGGTGGGTCGAAAGATCTGGCGATCAATATGTTGAAGTTCACGAGATCACGCTTCTCCCCGGATGCGAACGTGCTGCTGTTGGAGACCTCGATGGTGATGGTGATCTCGATGTGGTGGGAGCTGCATTTTTTCCGCAACTTCCGGAAGAACAGTGGGGACGCTGGGATTCTCTGGTCTGGGCTGAAAATCTCGGCGACGCAAAAAACTGGGTCACGCACGTCCTTGAGGTCGGAAATCCAGTTCATTCTTCGGTTTTGCTGGATGATGTTAATCGCGACGGGTTGGTCGACATCATTCTTGGCAACTACGTCTGGTTGCCATCCGGCGGCGGATCTTCAGTAAAGCGAGACTATCTCACAGTCATGATTCGACAGTAGCGAGTCGTCACTATCCTTCAATACCGTTGGCTTCTGGCCGGTCTGATGACGGATCGGGAAGTTGTGGGTCGTTGATTTGATCGATGGGTGCAGGAGAAGTTTCGAGAGATTTTTCCTGTTCTCGCTGGACTGAAATCAGTAGCTCTTTGAGTTCCGGTTCTAGTGATTCTATTTTTACCATTTGTAGCAGCCTGCCCGCTTTGCGAGGCGCATTCATCTTTAACTGGATGCGTGCTTCTAGAATCGTAGCAATGTATCGCCGTGGTTCCAGGCGACGTGCTCGTTGGTACGCATCCAGGGCCTTGGGGAGCTCGTTTTTCCCTTCGAGCAAGGACCCGAGATTGATCCATGCCCCAACGTATTGCGGATTGATCTTGAGCGCTTTATGGAAACAGGCGAGCGCTTGTGGTGGATCCTTCGTACCCAGAAGAACTCCCAGGCTGTTCCATGACGAGCTGTGCTGTGGAGCTATTTGCGTGGCTTTACTGAAAAAAAGCAGGGCTTGATCAGCGTCACCCGAATCCTGGTGAATACGTCCGATGTTGTAGAGCGCTCGGACATCGTCTGGGTCCTGCTGGAGACTTCGCTGATACCAGGTGATCGCATCTTGTGGTTGGCCTTTTTGTTCGTGCATGTAACCGATGGCGACCGGGTCGATACAGTACCCTTCGAGGAGACTCTTCTCCGGGATGGGAATCTGGAAGATCGCAACGAGCAGTAACAGGTAGAGAGTGATGGATTTGAGCGAAAGTCCCCAGGTGACCAGTCCACGGCTGGCAACGATGCAGCCGAGGGCAAGGATCGGAACCCTGTATCTGCCAGCGACAAAAAATGCCCAGGTCATCAGGGCGAGCACCACCATGGTGAGTAAAACCGGGAGATCTGATTGTCGAAGTTGACGACGCCCAGCCAACAGGCCGATGAGGATCAAAGCGATGAGTGATCCGCTCGAACCCGGTAGCCATGCCAGAACTTGCAGCAGTCGACTTCTTTCCTTTTCTTCGCTGAGATTCTTGTTGTTGGGGACATCGCGGGCAGAAAAGAGAGCGGCAGCTTTTCGTCCCAGTCGAGAGACCCACTGTCCTGGGGCGGCTGAGATCTCATCAAAAGTCAGTTTGTAATAATGGCGGCTACGTTCGGCTGCGCTTTCGATATGAGATGATTTTCTCAGTAGATCATCCCAGCGCGGGCCCGCAGCGACCGAGGTGAGCCCGTCGGATCCGATTCCGGATCCCGAACGGTTGCCGATGTAGAAGTTGATCCCGCCATTGGAGCTGACCAGTATCGGTTCGCCACCGACCTTGAGGTTGACGGCGAATACGGGCAAGAGCGTGAACAGACAACCAGCAAGGACTGAAATACTGCGCCCTGCACGTTGGATTTTTGTCGGCGATAAGTGCGCTTCATTAGTGACAGAGGTGGTACTGAACCAGGCGGCCAGAGCGAGGGCTGCGGCGATCGGTAAAGCTGTCGCACGAGTTAGTGCTGCGAGACCAATGGTCATGCCGACGAGAGCCCAGGGAAGAAGCCGATTTTCTCTCGCAGCGGAGATCGCCAGGGAGACGGAGAGTACCACCAGAAAAGTGAAGAAGGTTGTGTCGAGGAACTGAGCGCAAAAGTAGATCGGCATCCAGGAAATCGAGTAGAGCCCACCGGTGATCAGCGCAGCGCGCCGTCCACAACAATGCCCTGCAATGCCGGCGAGAAGGATCGCCGTTGCACCATCGAGGATTGCCTGGAGTATCTTGACCAGCCAGGCATAAGAGAGAGGGACTCCGTGACCAGTGGTGCCGATCTCTTGCAAGGGCAGAGCGCACAGGGCCAGGAGTGCCGGGTAGCCAGGAGGTTTCCAGTAAGGCGCTGCATGAGCCGGTCCGTTTTTGAGGAACCCCCGGGCCTGATCGACGTTGGTGAGCTCGTCAACAATCGGATATTGAAAGGCAGGATCAACATCACTCAGCTCGCTGATCGTGATGAGCCGTACAAGTACGGTGAACAGGAATACCAGCAGGTAGATTCTACGGCCGGAGAGCCAGGGCGATTTTTTCATCCTGTTCCGATCTGTGGTTACTGAAGACCTTTCTTGAGCTCCAGATTTCCTTCAAGTCCGAGAGCTTGGCGAACCGATTCTTCCACGACGAAGTTACCGAGTTTCTGGGGGCCTTGGTTAGTGAACCGATAAGTCGTTCCCGATTCGTCGTATGAGCCGATGATCTCAAATCCCAGGTTGTAGATGTTGTAGAGAAGGTTTGTGGTTTTTGATCCACCGCGAGTCAGTGTTGCTGTTTTTGTTCCGATGTAGCCAACGATTTCTCCCTGTTGGAGAATACGTGTGTATCTTTCAGCGCTGATCTCATTGCTGGATGATTTTGTACGATCGGCGTCAGAGCCGGAATCGAGGGTGTTGCAACCCGTCACAAAAGTTAGGGACACCAGTACCATGGCCATGATGATGTTGGTCGAAGCAAATCGGTTCTTGCTGAGGCCGGACAAATGCTCATCCTTTCAACAGTGATCTCTTTCAATCTCCAGATCGCTCTTCGAGAGAAGCGCCCGGAGGGAAGGTAACTCGATGCTGGAAAGCCTATCGGAGCACTTCGCTCTCTTCTACTACCTGTTGGGATGCTTGGCCTCTTTGTTGGGCTTGTTTCTGATCTCGCTCGGATTTCCGGGCCAGTTCCTCCCGGGACTGCTGGCCCTGATGGCCTGGTTTTTGGGGCTAGATGGGGATCCTGAGCTGATTCATCTGCGAGGGGTGGAGACTGCGACGCTTCTGGGCCTCGCCGTACTGGTTGAGTTGATCGAGTTCTTTTCGGGGATTCTCGGCGGAAAATCTGTCGGGGCGAGCCGTCGTGGAGCGCTGTGTGGGATGCTGGGAGGGTTCTGCGGCGGGATCCTGGGCAACTTACTTATTCCCATCATCGGCGGCATTCTGGGGATTCTTCTCGGAACCGGGCTGGGGGCGTTTTTGGGAGAGTTCTCGGTTTATACCAGTTCCGATCAGAAGAATGGGCTGGCAGAGGAACAAGCGACCCACCAGGCATTGCGAGTTGGACTGGGCTCATTGCTCGGGCGGGTGGTTGGTTTGGTGGCGAAATTGTCGCTGGCGATGGGCTGTTTCCTCTATGCGTTTTTTTCCATCCTGGCTCTTTTCTGGTAGATCTCCGGGTCTCCGGTATTCCTTACCGGTCCCAAACGGGCCTCGCTTGACAGATCCCGGTGTTGGGATATCCTTCATCATCCGGTTACGAGTTCCACTGTTGATCGCCTGTCAGGTGTTTAACTTCAGGTGCGAAACACCCGGGGATTCGTATCTGAGACCTTTTTAAAGGTTATCTTACGGAATAGGTTCGCGACTGATTGGGGACGTAGCTCAATTGGTTAGAGTCCCGGCCTGTCGAGCCGGTTGTTGCGGGTTCGAGTCCCGTCGTCCTCGCCAGTCGCGAACCACCGTACTGATTCCTGCTCTACTGATTCCTGCTCTACTGATTCCTGCTCTACTGATTCCTGCTCTACTGATTCCTGCTCTACTGATTCCTGCTCTACTGATTCCTG
>JBBWWC010000193.1:0-6403 GCA_050256555.1 Planctomycetota bacterium
CACTTTCGCGAAGAACCCCATTGAGATCTGCGACAGAAATCCCTCGCGTATTTTCAACACAGGTCAGAGAGATCGATTCGTACCCTTTCTCAGGGAACAACTGAAACTGTCTTTGAGCCCATTCTCTGGTCACCATCGCACGTTCCCGGTGGCCTCCATACCAGCGATCTTCATCGGCGAGAATCATCGCCAGGCGATCCTTGAGCGCTTGCATCAGCGCAATCGTCGGGGTTGTCGGGGTCTGATTCTTTTTCCAGGACTTATGCATTCCCAGAACATCAAAGTAAGTGCCACGGTTCTCAATTGTCGCAGCACGATCAAGGGCGCGCGCTGATACCTTGAGTAATGCGAGACCAGGCGGCAACGCAAGAGCCTTCTGACTACCAGTGACGAGATAGTCGACCGTTGCAAGCTGATCAAAATAAATCTGCACAGCACCAGCACTCGTGATGGCATCTACCAGCAGAAATACATCATCCTGTTCTGCAACGACCTCAGCAATGTCGGACAAAGGACTCAGTACACCTGTGCTGGTCTCATTATGGACGATACAAACCGCATCGAAATCGCCTCGTGACAGTTCTTCGCGAACCAGCTCCGGCTTGATGGCCTGCCCCCAGGGAACATCTACCCGGGTCGCCTTTTTACCATTGGCAATACAGATCTTGTAAAAACGCTCGCTGAAAGCTCCGTTGACAAAGCATAGAGCATGGTCACGAACACCATTGCGAATCGCTGTTTCCATTCCTCCAGTGCCAGAAGAGGTCAACACATAGACTGGATCTTCGGTCCGGAAAAACTTCTGAGCGTCTCGATGAAGAACCTCGCCTAGCTCAGAAAACTCAGGTGCGCGGTGCCCGATCATCGGACGAGTCATGGCATCGAGAATCTCCTTCTCGACCTCCACTGGACCTGGAATAAAAAGTCGAGGTACGTCTCTTTTTACTGGGTGATCGTCAATGGTTCTCATCTGGGGTCCTCCTCATCGATGAATCGTGCAACTAATCCTGTAGATATCTTGGGTTCAAAGAAAGTCGTCTTGGGCGGAAAGATCTCACCGGCAAGAACTCGGGTCCAGAACTCATCTCTTCCAACCGGTGGAAGAAAACAGAAGACTCCCAGTTCGCACTCATTGAGAAGCTCCTGGCCTTCTTGTTTCTGATGCGGAGTCGCTGGAGCACCAAGATCACCGATTTCGTCGACCGCAGCCTGAAGACGTCGAGCCAGGGTCGGCCTTGTCGAATCCTGTCGACAATGGAGCGTTACGGCACCACCTCCGGGAATCTCGATGCTCCAGGGATCACCTTCACCATCATCGAGGGCCGCTACCAGTTGGTCTCTGACCTGCTCCGATGAAAGATCCATGTCCGAATTCCAGGTCCAAACCCTGTGCGTAGGACGAATCTTCAAACCTGGTTGATGAAGATCACAGAGAAACGCCAGTACCAGCTTGGCTCCGGGAAACTCGGCTTCTTCGCCGAGTGTCATGGCAGTGGTGTAACGATGGTGCCCATCGGCGACCGCCGATGGAATCGGCTCCAGACGAGCTTCCAGCTCGGCCACCAGCTCTGGATCATCGATGCGTCGCAAGACGTGAACATCATCATTCCAGTCCGGCTGTTCAAAAAGTAGCTCTCCTGCCTCGACACCAACGCCGATCTCGGACAGGACTTTCTCCAGTCCTTCACAAGTCAACATCACGACCCCCGTATCAATGGTCGTACATCGAGCTTGCTCCACCAGTCGCTTGACAGTGTGCGGACGAATCTCTTCATGCCGAAGAACACCCTGGCCCCATGGAAGCGCCTCGACAGCAGCGAGGATTCCCTGAAGAACACTATCTTCTCCCGATTCGTTACGGTAACGAACTTCGTATCGGTAGAAGCTAGGCTTCTCATCACGAAGCAACCGCTCCTCGGAAAAAGCCGTTCGGAGAGCATCCCCGCAACCACGATAAACTTCATCGTCGAGATCACCATCGGGGGTTTCGCCGAGAATCCACCGGACAGCATTGTGCGGCGAATGATCGAGCAATTGGCGATGGAGCTGTGGTGAGATCACGTCATACGGCGGGCAGATCACCTCGCCAGGGTTCAACTGTTCCGGTTGGACTCGTAATCCACGGATCGCTTTCATTCGTGGCAAGGTTCAATCCTCCAAATTCTTGTAGCAAATATTCAGCGCCTGCAGTGCATAGGAGGAGGCGAGGATGGGGTCACCCTCCCACCAACGATCTACTTCATTGGTCCATGACCCATCGGACGCTTGCCTTGACAGCAAAGCACCGGCAATCTCCTGAGCCCAGATATGCTGCGTTCCAGTAGAATCGGTCAAAACCGGTTCACCAAGGACTTCCAGCGTACGAGCCATCACTGCCAGGTAATAGTAGTACCCCATCTGTCCGCGTGAAGCATTTAAAGGGGTCGCCATTCCGGGATTTTCATCGACCGTCCAGTGCTCACTGATCCAGCCGATAGCGGCCTGGATACGCGGATCGTCCGGTTCAAGACCGGCGTAAATGAGCGACTTCACGGCTGCATACGTCATCGATCCATAGGAGGAGAAAGCCTGACTGCCGTCTTCGTTAACGACTGTCCCTGCTTTCGACTCGCCAGGATGATAATAAAAGCCACCGTCTCCTGTCGAGACCTGCTTCTTTCCATCGAGGGCATCATTCGACGCCTCATGATTCTGACACCGTGAAATAAAGAGACTCGCCCGGCGCCAAACATCCGAATCCTCCGAGAGGCCCGCAGCACGAAGTGCCTCCAGGGCCAGCTGCGTATTACTGAGATCGGGACGTCGATCGCTGCCGTAACCGATGCCGCCAAAGGAATTGATATGCGACTTGGCATCGTAAGGAACTGGCTTGGACTCCTCCGAACACTGGATTCCGGCGATGTAATCGCGCATCCGTGCCACTTCGGCACTGTAGCGAGGTTCCGTTCGTCCACTGTCGAGAGCAGTCAAGGCAAGGATCGTGACCGCTGTCTTGTAATTCATCAGTCCCTGATCAGGAACATACACACCACCATCTTTTTGCTGATGGGAAAGCAGGTTCTTGACCGCAGAAGAAATGAAAGGGCCATCCTCTTCGCGATAAGCACGCGGACTATCGATGATGGATTTCAATGCCATCGCCGTGATCCCCGGATCACCTGCAAAAGAACCCCATGAACCATCCGGACGTTGATGATCGATGATCCAGTTCGCACCACGATCGATCACCGATTTCAGGGCGTTGCGATCGATGGACTGACTGCGAGTCGTTTCCTTCTCACCAGTTTCCTGGGCCAGTAGCGGCGTGCAAAAGAAGAAGCATAAAAGTAACGATAAGCCCAGCATCGAATCGGTCATACCTGACCCCGAGAGCAAGCAATTTCTCATCCACTCAACCTTTCCGAACTTCTGATCGTTCAGCCTTCTTCAGGATCTGCGGTCTCATTCTGTCCTGTTTCGCCACGCGGTGGTAATTCCATCCGGATCGCACCGGGGTCTATATCCCCTGGTAGAGCACGACGAAACAACAGGGTTACTGGCGGAGGATCGTCTCTACGATGTTGAGGCAAAACATCCGTGTAAGCGAAATAGTCACCGTCCGGGTAGGGTAATGCCAGCGGATTGTCGAGGATTGCCCAGGGTCGATGACTTAACGAAATCAGCTCCCCGGTCACTCGAGCCATGAACTCTTCTGCCGGCTTCGCCCCTTCCGGTGCACCAGGAGGTGGATCCAGTACCAGAAATCCGGAAGCCGTAAAGGCGAAGCCGCAACGAACCATCTCTCGCTCCATCGGGGCATTGACGATGCAACGCTCCACGCGAATCGTACGAGTCAGGTCCCGGCCCTCCGCATCTTTGACCCCAAAACGTAATGAGATGACCAATCGATCTCCGCCGTCGAGCGGCCCCAGATCCATTTCGCTTTCTGGACTTCTTGATTCCTTGATATTCAACAACATCAAAGCGGCCTGGAGTTGCGCGGGATCTCCGTCAAGTCCGATCAGCGTCTCGTGGGATTTGGTTCCTGGAAGACAGGCCAGATACTCGATAAAACCGCCAACGACATTGAAGTAGCCATCAGCCTCGACCGTCTTGGAGGCTGGGAAATAACGATTTTCCCCGATCTGAATCGGGTCGATCGACAGCGGTTCGCTACCGGGAAGAACGTCTACGGGCATGCCGTAGAGCGCCGCGGTGATAACCACTAACAAACAACTGGATGACATGGCGAACTCCAACAAAGATGATCATCTCATGCCGCAACGCCCTTGTCCAACAGACCAGCCATGCTGAGGACCACTCAAAATCACCTTTCAGGGCTCTTGGCGACCTGCAAGAGACACCCCCAGCCCCCTTCATGACGCCCTGCATAGCTTTCCGGTTCCGGCAAAGATACCCTCCAACACCACCCGACCGGCCCGCCAGTAGTCTTCCTGAGGTTGCAGAAATCGTCTGCTCCCGATAGCCTTCTCGGTGTGCTGTGAATGAATCCCCTTTCCCGTCCCTTTCACGAGTGGAGATCCGATGAAATCAGAGCCCCAGCCGGCCTCTGAGAAAGCGCCCGGAAAGCCGGGCCGCTGGAGCATCGTGATCGAGATCGAAGCGGGAATCTTGCGCCTTCCGGTGGCTCGTATCGATGAGCGTGAAGTTCTTCTCGACACTCCCGTCCGGCTGAAAGTCGGTGACCGATTCGAGCTGATCGTCGAACGACCCGATGGCCATGCAGACCTGATTCACGCCGAGGTAGTTCAGCGAAGCAAGGCCGGCCTCTTGATGAGATGGACGCCATCTCATCCACGTGAAATGGCCGCACTCGAAAAACTGTTCTCGTCAGGCACATCGTTACAAGAACACCCGGATATTGAATCGGCATTACGATCGAGATCGCGGTTGGTCAGAACTTCAGCCATCGCTGCGCAACGTGATAGTGTCCGGGTTCTGAACCTCTCCGCCATCAAAGATCTCATCCAGGATGCGGTCGAAGATGCCGTCAGAGAAAGCGGCCGCTCTCTCGATGAAGCAGATCTTCAGGAGCTCATCGAGAAATCAGAAACGGGTTTCAGGGAACGGCTCGCCCAGTTCGAAGATGAGAAAGCAGATCTTCAGTCAAGAATCCACGGAATCTCAAATCGATTTGAACGAGCACAGGAACTACTCCAACGAGAAAGAAACAGGGAAGTGAATCGCGACCGGTTCACACTGTCTGAATCGACCATCGGAGAACTCGAACGATCCTTTGAGACCATCATTGACGAAGCCGTTGCCACACGAGATGTCGGTCCCTCCTTTGAAACCGAGCTGCGGGAGGTGATGGAAAAGTGTCTAGATTCGGAAAGAGATCGAGTACGAGACCTCGAAGAAAAAGCCCGCAGCGAAAATATCGAACTCCTGGAGCGAAAGATTGGGCGCCTGGCCAAAAATCTTGACGAGGCTCGAACCGATCGAGACCAGGCCCGGGAAGCGGTTCGAAGGGCAGAATCTCGTGAATCGATGACACCCCTGGCTGGCGCGATCGACCGCATCAAGGCCACCAGCCCTGATGATTCACAGGCCACTCGCCGCCACAGCTTGCTGCTCGATCTGGTTCAAGAGAATCGCGACCTTCGTCAGAAGCTCGCCAGTGAAAATAAACAGTTAAAGATCACCGAGAAGGGTTCTGCCTGATAAGGTAATGCCACTTCGAGGAGGAGGAATAATCATGAGTGAAACCGTTTTCATCGGGATGGATCTGGGTACCAGCCGAACATCCATCACCACATCGACGGGTGTGCGGACCACCGTTTGGTCCTACGTTGGATACGCCCTGGATCACGTCAGTCAGAAACATCTAGGTGGACGTGACAAGGTTTTCGGGCAAGAAGCTGTCGAGAACCGGATGGCCGTCAACTTGGTCCGCCCTCTCGACAAGGGAGTGATTCGCGAAGATGAAGATTCGCGGCGCGCCGTCAGAGATCTGCTCGAGCACATCATCCTCGAAGCGGGCATTCCCAGCGGAAGCACCATCTATGGTGTGATCGGTGCTCCGGCAGAAGCCAGCGTCGATTCAAAAGCACACATCCTTTCGGCCGCATCTGAATTCATGGATAGCATCATCGTCTGTTCAGAACCGTTTTCGGTCGCTTACGGGCTCGACTTTCTTTCCGACACCCTGGTCGTCGACATCGGCGCCGGAACCGTCGACCTGTGTCGGGTCCACGGCACCATGCCAAAAGCACAAGATCAACGGACTCATCATTACGCCGGAGACGCCATCGATGCACGGCTCTCGGAACTCCTGACCGAGAACCATCCAGAGGCGCAGTTCTCCAGTAACATGGTTCGTGAGATCAAGGAAAACTATGCCTGTGTCGGATCTCACATGGATCCGGTCAATGTTACATTCCCGGTCCAGGGAAAACCGACC
>JBBWWC010000194.1:0-8452 GCA_050256555.1 Planctomycetota bacterium
TCTCTTCGACCGATGGACACTAGTGGTTGTTGATCGGTTATCTGTTTCCGGGATACAGTGATGGATCAGATCAGTCCTGAAATCATCTGATCCATCATGAAAAACGGAGTGAAACGTTGGACCGCAGATCTCTCTTCATCATCGTGTTGCTGGCGATATCAGCCTGTGTCATCGCAGGACTGCTGGGGCAGAGATCCGCAGATCCATCCGGCCGTGTTGAAGGGGCCGTCCAAGTCGCATCCCTGGCACCTTGTATCACGGGGACCTTGTATGCGATTGGTGCCACCAAGAGCATCGGTCTCGTTAGCGATTACTGTCCGGCTTCTGAAGAGATGCCGCGGGGGGGGACTGCTCTGGCTCCGGATCTGGAGCGAATATTACGATCACAATCGCGCGTTCTACTGGTTCGGCATGCGGCGGGAGTTCCCATCGAGGAGCTGAAGAGAGTCGGCGAGCCGATCATCTTGCCCTGGTCGACGGTGTCGCAGGTCGCTAGCAGTATCGAGAAGATCGGAACTATTACCGGACATGTTTCTGCCGCACAGAATCTGTCTCAACATCTGAAAGATACTCTGACGGCAACCGCGAATCCTGATGCGCCACGAGTATTACTGGTGATCGGATCCGATTTCGAGGAAGGAAGTGGTCCCTGGGTGATCAAACCAAACTCGATGCATGGGGCCGTTTTGACGGCAGCGGGATATCGAAATGCCATCGAGAAACCGATGACGGGGGCACCACAAATTTCACTGGAAGCGTTACTGAAGATCGATCCTGATTACATCCTGCACCTGCTCGTCGGTCCAGAGAGGGCTACAGATCCATCCAGCACCACAGATCAGAGCCATGAGCTTCTTTCCGATTATGCAGGACTTCCTCAGTTGAATGCAGTTCGGCTACAACGCATCGGCCAGATCCAGCATCCAAGGATTCTTGATGAAGGCCCCGAACTGATCGAGCTCGTCAGAGAGATGAGCCAGGAACTGAAGCGCCTCGAAGAGAAGAGCCGCTGATGGATTCGATGCTTTCTCTTTCCAAGGTGAATTTACGATCAGGCTCTACCCGAATCCTTGATGAGATCTCGTTGGAGATCGGTCAGGGCCAGCTGGTCGTTATTCTGGGATCTAACGGAGCCGGAAAAACAAGTTTGCTTCGAAGCTTGCTGGCTCAGGTATCCATCGATTCCGGCTCGATACATATCGCAGGTCAGAACCTTGCGGATCTCGATGCACGACAGAGAGCGCGCTGGTTGGCATGGCTACCACAACAAGGAAGTCGAATCGAGGCTCTACGGGTCGAGGAAGTGGTTGCAGCAGCGCGTTTTCGTTTTGACGAGCCACGCACACAATCACTGCGGGTTGCACGATCAGCGCTGGAGAAAGCGGGTGCCGCTTCATTGCAGGATCGTTGGTGGCCGGAACTTTCCGGAGGTGAACGGCAACGCGTTGAGATGGCGACACTCATCGCTCAGGAATCTGATTGCTGGCTCCTTGATGAGCCGGCCAACCATCTTGATCCGATGTGGCGTAAACGAGTTCTTTCATCGCTGGAAGAACAGGTGCGTGAAGGAACGACGATCGTCGTGGTACTACACGATGTTCATTTACTGAAATCTCTCGATGGGGATCGAATTCGTATCGTCGGATTACGCGAGGGGCGGTTGGTATGGGACGGCCTTTTCTCCGATCCTGATCTGGAGAAGAAGCTTGAGGAAATCTATAGAGATTCCGTGCCGGTTACCGAGACAAAAAGCGAATTCAAGACTGCTGGTGGTGGCGCATTTGATATGAAATCACCCTGGCAGTGGTGTCTTGCGATGCTGGTGGCCGTTGGTGCAGCTCTGGCTAGCACCATGGTTGGCCCTTCGCTCAGCGGCGAGATTGGGCAGGAGATTTTTACTGAACTCCGATTGCCGCGAGCTCTAGCGGGGGCAGTTCTGGGAGCCGTGTTTGCGGGAGCGGGAGCGGTGGTGCAGATCTTGCTGCAGAATCCACTCGCCACGCCGAGTACTGTAGGTACCACGGCCGGAGCTTCGCTCGGTGTCATCGCTGCGCTGGTCATGGCATCCGGAAGCACTTTGCTGGGATTACCTTTATTGCCGGCGGCGGCATTCATCGGTGCTTTGACGGTGACACTGGCGATTGCATCGGTAGCGGCACGAACCCGATCAAGAACAGAGGACGTATTGCTGGCCGGGATTGCCCTGACCCTCGCCACCGGTGCGCTCTCCTCGGCGTTGCGGCTCGGGTTCGATCAGGTCACTTCGCTCAATGCCTTGCGCTGGTCACTGGGTAGTTTGACCCTGGTGGGATACGAGCGTCTCCAGTTACTGGCCCCATTTGTGACCATCTCCATCATCGGTATGCTCTGGCTGATTCGATCACTGGAAGTTCTGGCGACAGGAATCGACAGAGCAGCAACTCGAGGTGTCGATGTTCCACGAGTAAGGACGCTGGGGCTTGGATTTGCATCGCTGGGGGTGGCTGCGGCGGTGGCTACCTGTGGTCCCATCGCTTTTGTTGGATTGATCTGCCCGCACTTGATTCGTCGTGTTGTCGGGTCAGGTCCACGTGTCCTGGTTCCGGCCTCGATGTTACTGGGCTGCTGCTTTTTACCGTTGTGTGATGCTATTGGCCGAACAGTGCTGGAAAATCGGGATGTTCCGGTAGGGGTGATTACTGCGGCACTCGGTGCTCCGGTGTTATTTTTGCTGGTTCTGCGGAGAAGTCGACAGAGTTAGAGAAGCGGGAGAGGGACCCCTTTCCTCGAGGAGGACCATCGGTCACGATCAGTCCTCTAGAAGCAGAGACCACTGGAGGTAAGCGATGAATTCAGCGGAAAATACATCCGTGAAATGGGCCGGTGTGATGCCGGCAGTCACGACACCTTTTACGGATGACGATGAGGTCGACTACGCATTTCTTTCAGAGCACTGCAGCTGGCTCGTCCAGCATGGTGCTTCTGGCATCATTCCGTGCGGATCACTGGGGGAGGGAGCGACTCTCTCTTTTGATGAAAAGCAGAGAGTCATCGATACGGTTGTCAGGGCTGTAGATGATCGAGTTCCCGTGATCCCAGGTATCGCTGCTGCTTCGACTCGTGAAGCCGCTCGTCTCGCAGCGACCGCCAAGGTGATGGGCGCACGTGGTTTGATGGTTTTGCCACCATACATTCACAAGGGACCTTTCCACGAGATCGAGGCTCATGTCGAAGTGGTGATGGAAGCTACTGATCTTCCGTGCATGCTTTACAACAATCCGATTGCTTACGGCGTTGATTTTCCACCGGGCTGGATTGCGGATCTGGCCGAGCGTAGCGAGAAACTGCAGGCGGTGAAGGATTCGAGCGGAGATGCTCGCCGTATTACGGCGGTACGTTCGCTGGTCGGCGATCGATTGGCGCTTTTTGCCGGACTCGATGACATGGTGGTTGAAGCGGTCAGGCAGGGAGCCGTTGGATGGATTGCTGGTCTGGTTAATGCTTTGCCATGGGAATCGGTACTGCTGTTCGAGAAAGCTCTCCAGGGCCTTTCAGATCCAGCTGCTGCCCATGAAGCAGATCAAATTTATAAATGGTTTTTACCCTTACTCCGACTCGACTGTGTTCCAGAGTTCGTGCAGTTGATCAAGTTGGTGCAAAAAGAGGTGGGAAAGGGAACCGAGACGGTTCGCTCTCCACGTTATCCGGCAGCCGGTGCCCTTCGGGCCGGTGCTCTTGAGGTGATTCGCGAAACTCTTGCCACCAATCCGATCCAGGGTATGGAGGAGAATCGATGAGTATTCAGGGTGTACATCTCATCGCCGGCGAAGATGTGTCGGGGCACGGATCACTTCAAGGGATCAATCCAATTGATGGCCAAGCACTTGATCCGATCTTTCCCGAGGCGACCGAAGATAATATTGATGTTGCAGTTCGTTCGGCACTCTCTGTTCATGAGAGAAGAGGTGCGGGTGATCCGGAGCAGCGGGCAAAATTGCTCGAGGCCGCCGCTGATCGCATTGAGGCGTTGGGCGCAGAGATCACTGCACGTGGCGTACAGGAAACCGGTCTCCCGGAGGCACGTTTCGAGGGTGAACGAGGCCGAACCTGTCATCAACTTCGACTGTTTGCCTCGGTGGTTCGTGAAGGTTTGTTCCAGAATCCCATCATCGAGACCGCTTTGCCGCAAAGAGAGCCACTTCCGCGCCCAGATTTGCGTCTACGGATGCGAGCGCTGGGTCCGATTGCGGTTTTTGGTGCGAGCAATTTCCCGCTCGCTTTTGGAGTCGCTGGTGGAGATACGGCCAGCGCCTGGGCGGCCGGATGTCCGGTCGTGGCAAAGGGGCATCCGGCTCATCCGGGAGTCTGTGAGCTGGTGGGGCGGGCACTTCAAGAAGCGGTTCGAGATGCTGGATTGCCGGCCGGGATGTTCAGCCTGCTCCATGGTGAGTCGGTCGAGGTGGGAACCCAGCTAGTTCAACATCCCGGGATTGGTGGCGTTGCATTTACCGGGTCGAGTGCCGGGGGAACGGCGCTCTGGAAACTGGCCACTGAACGTGAAATCCCGGTTCCCGTTTTTGCGGAGATGGGAAGTACCAATCCCATCTTTATCTTGCCTGAAGCGATGAAGCAGCGTCATCAAGAAATCGCCGAAGGGTTGGCCGCCAGTATTCGTCTTGGTGTGGGTCAGTTCTGTACCAGTCCCGGGATCGTTGTGATGCTTGCCGACGACAACAGCGCTACCTTCCAGGACCAACTACGACAATCACTTTGTGCTGCTCCGGTAGGAACGATGCTCCATGCGGGAATCCGAGGTGGTTACCAGGATTCTGTCGAGCAGCTCAGCAATCGAAACGGAGTTCATGTCATCGAGAAAGGTCCTGTTGGAGATGGACCTTGCGATGCTGGAGCTTCATTATTGCGTGTCGAGTTTTCTAGTTTCATTGAAGACCCCGTGATGCAACGCGAGGTTTTTGGACCGGGAACCTTGCTGGTGGAATGCCACTCGCATGCAGAGATTCTGGAAGTGGCACGTGCGCTCGAAGGGCAGCTGACAGCCTCTGTTCACGCCTCTGCCGAGGAGCTTGCAGAACTCGATCCTTTGCTTCATCTACTCGAGGATCGTGTCGGACGACTGGTTTTTAACGGTTTCCCGACAGGAGTCGAGGTCAGTGAATCGATGCAACATGGTGGCCCATGGCCTGCGACGACCGATTCACGCTGGACTTCGGTTGGATCTGCTGCGATCCGGCGGTTCCTGCGTCCGGTCTGTTGGCAGGGATTCCCGGATGGTTCCTTGCCCCCAGAATTAAGATCGGGTGCCGCAGGGTTACGCAGAATCGATGGGCTTTGGCATGAGCCTGGTGGCTCTTGAGCCCGTCCGCCAACGCACTGAGATCGCCGGGAATCCGTGTCTGGTGGTTTCTGGTAATTGGGATTCTCGGGATCTCGACCTCGACACTTTGGATCCGTCTTTCCGATAGCGAAGAAGTGAACCTGGCTCTGCGGAGACTGGCCATCGCTGTCCCTGTGTTGTGGATACTGGCACGACGCACAGGTGAAAAGATTCCACTACAGACACGTGGTCGGTCGGTACTTCTCTCGGGAGCTTGTCTGGCGTTGCATTTCGGCGCCTGGATGGCATCTCTGGCGTATCTTTCGGTGGCGACATCCGTGGTGCTTGTGTATGTCCATCCGGTGATCGTCTACACCATCGAGGTCATCCGTCGACAGGCGCAAGCAGATGCGATGAGGTTGTGCGGCGTGGTGGTGACACTCACTGGAACCACAATCCTGGCGATGACTGCTGGTAAAGAGAGTGGTGGATCGGAAGATCCAACGGTCGGTGTTGTTCTTGCGCTGGTAGGATCTCTTGCTTTTGTTGGTTACATCTTTGCGGGGAGATCTGCCAGCAAAGATCTTCCGACAGCGGTGTACACCTGCCGCGCTTATGGTACCGCTGCAATTTTTCTGACAGTTTGGCTACTGGCGATGGGGCAACTACAAGCTCCCGAAAGCGCTAGAGAGTGGGGATTGGCGGCACTTCTGGCACTGTTTCCAACCCTGCTGGGGCATACTCCTCTCAATGCTGCACTGACGTATCTCCCTCCTTCGGTCGTCTCTACAGCGTTTCTCGGTGAGGTGGCGGGGGCACCGATACTGGTCTGGTTGATTCTCGATGAAACACCACCCGATGCTTTCTGGATCGGGAGTCCACTGGTGGTTCTGGGAATCGTGGCAGTGGCTTGGCGAGGAGCTCGTGAGAGTCGTAAAGATGGAGACCTGGCGGCCTGAGCTAGTTTCGAGATCGCTGTATACCCAGCAACAATCCCAGCAGCAGCCATGCCGCAAGAACTTGTGGGATATTCTCCAGTAGCAAGAAGGACAGCGGAGCTCCAATGAAGAGGATCAACAGAACTCCGACCGAGCGCCGCAGAGCGTTGGTACGTTCAGAATCAGATTTCGATGGAAGATCTTGTTCGGGAAGCTCGATGGAACTGTAGTCGATTTCTTGCGGATCTAACCAGCCTGTTTCGAGATCACTGCCACAACCAGCACAGCAGATTCTTTGGGGGGGAACTTGCGCACCACAGTGGGGGCACTCTATCGATTCCATCGATTTCCTCCTCCC
The DNA here is from genome assembly GCA_050256555.1 of Planctomycetota bacterium. Classification (GTDB taxonomy): domain Bacteria; phylum Planctomycetota; class UBA8108; order UBA1146; family UBA1146; genus UBA1146. Next base: position 6,611 of record JBBWWC010000194.1, read on the forward strand.
TGCACCGTCGTACGAATAGGAAAGGCCCGTGAGTCCCACTAGATGGGGATTCACGGGCCAGGTGGGCTGCTATTTCATTACTCGCTGGACTGGCGGACGGTGTCGTGTTGAGCGACCACCACGTTGAGTTGTTTTTCTTCATCCAGGGAGACCGAGACAAGGCCACCGTTGGTCAGCTTGCCGTCGAGAATCAGATCAGCGATCCGATCTTGAAGATGGTCTTCCAGGACCCTGCGAAGACCACGTGCTCCGGAATCAGGAGTCGCACCTTCACGGACCAGGGTACGCTTTGCCTCATCAGTGATGTTTATTTTCAGATCCAGGCCGTTGACACGTTTCTCCAGCTTGGACACTTCGAGATCGAGGATCTTGGTCAGATCGTTTTCATTCAGTTCTTCGAACACGACCACTTCGTCGACCCTGTTGAGGAACTCGGGACGGAAGAACCCTTTGACGGATTCGATGACTGCGCCGCGAGAAGCTCTATTGTTCTCGACGTCATCAGAATCTCCGAAACCGAGTGGAGCGCTGTTCATCGCTTCTCTGACTCCGAGGTTCGAGGTGAAGATAACGATCGTGTTACGGAAGTCGACCTTGCGGCCGAAGGCATCGGTAAGACGCCCTTCTTCGAGAACCTGTAGCAAGGTGTTCGAGATGTCCGAATGGGCTTTCTCGATTTCATCAAAGAGAACCACCATGTAAGGCTTACGACGTACTTTTTCGGTCAGCAATCCGCCCTCATCGTATCCGACATATCCGGGAGGCGATCCAATCAGACGCGATACGGAATGCTTTTCAGAATATTCCGACATGTCGATGGAGAGCAGGGCATCCTCGGTTCCAAAGAGGAACTTGGCGAGAGATTTGGCGACCAGGGTTTTTCCGACACCGGTAGGACCGACGAAGATGAAAGATCCCATCGGTCTCTGGGGGTCACGAAGTCCTGCCCGTGCACGGCGAGTCGCTCGACTGATGGAATGGATCGCATGATCCTGGCTCACCACGTCGAGGTGGATCGATTCTTCCATCTTCTTGAGTCGTTCGGCTTCTTCTTCCTGGAGATTCTGGACCGGAACACCAGTCATCTCGGAAACGGTACTGGCAATGCTCGAAGCATCGACCTGGCCGTCTACTTCTTTCGAACAGGCTTTCCACTCGAGGATCATCTGTTCTTTGTTGTTCTTACAAGTTTCGAGGCTGTCGCGGATTTCTGCTGCGAGCTCGAAGTCCTGTGAGAAGACTGCTTCGTTCTTATCACGAAGAAGTTGCTCGATCTGCTCCTCGATCTCGGTCAGATCGGGGGGGCGAGTCGTTCTCTGGAGACGTTCACAGGAACAAGCTTCGTCCAGAACATCGATGGCCTTGTCGGGAAGGAACCGGTTGGAGATGTAGCGGATCGCCAGATCGACGCTCGCTTCCAGGGCGCAATCGGTGATCTGTACCCGGTGATGGGCTTCAAAGGTGTCGCGCAGACCGGTCAGGATCTCCAGTGCATCACAACGACTGGGTGGATCAACGATGATCGGCTGGAAACGACGTTCCATCGCTCCGTCTTTTTCGATGTGCTTACGGTATTCATCAAGAGTTGTGGCGCCGATGCACTGGATTTCTCCACGCGAAAGAGCCGGCTTCAAGATGTTCGAAGCATCGAGGCTCGATTCAGAAGCGCCAGCTCCCATGATGGTGTGGAGTTCATCGACGAACAGGATGACGTTTCCTGATTCGGAAATCTCCTTGATGATCGCCTTGATACGTTTTTCGAACTCTCCGCGGTACTTGGTACCCGCCAGCAACGAGGCCAGATCTAGAGAGACGACCCGTTTCCGTGCGAGAACTTCGGGT
>JBBWWC010000195.1:0-1771 GCA_050256555.1 Planctomycetota bacterium
TGCTCTATCCGGTTGAGCTACGGGCGCCCCGGAAAGAATAGATTGCCACAGACACCGCAGAAGTGCAAAGCGACCCGTATCCCAGATTCTCAACGGAAACAGCCCGCTCCTCATCTGAAAACAGCCCGGCCCGCCCCACCACTCACGGTTGTAGTTCAGATCGGTGCCAGATGGCCCCATCGGAGAGGTATTGGACCCTGTCATGAATCCGTCCCGGTTGCCCCTGCCAGAACTCGAAGCGATTTGCGACCAACCGATAGCCCCCCCATGATTCGGGACAGGGGATCGGTTCCTCCCCGGGAAGTAGCTTCGCCACTTCTTCTTCGAATCCCTGGCGATCAAGAAGTGGCGAGCTCTGCTGAGAAACAAAAGCACCGACGCGGGAGTTGCGTGGACGTTCGGAAAAATACTCTTCTGAAACCTCCCGCGACACCTTTTCTACCGTTCCCTCGATACGTACTTGGCGCTGTAACCTTGGCCAATGGAAGAGCAACGCAGCGTGTGGATTCTGCTCCAGCTCGAGGGCTTTTCGCGAACCGTAATCGCTAAAAAACAGAAATCCGTTTGCATCGAATTGCTTGAGTAACACCATACGAAGAGACGGTCGACCGCTCGCGTCAGCGGTCGCCAGGGCCATTCGGTTGCCATCGCGCTCGCCGGTCTGGAGCTCCTCTTCGTACCATTTTCTAAACTGCTGTAGAGGATCCTGATCAACATTCTCGGTCCGGATCGGATCGCGAGAAAAGTCGTATTCAGCACGTGGAAGGTAAGATTCAGTCATCTGGGTGTCCCTTCGCCCCGATTCTAGAGGCCAAAGGCACCTGCTGAAAAGGACAAAGAAAACCCAGGTTTTCGGACATCTTCACCAACTTTGGCTATACTGAGTCCATAACCAGCGGGGAGCCGACTCCCCGGGCGAACAGCAGGACCATTCAGGTCTCGTCGGTTTACAACTTTTGCCTTCCGCTGTTGTGAGGGTGATCCCCTGTTTCCGGCTCCCGATGGAGACGGACCGTGAGGAGATCCCCGTGTCGCGTACCACAATCCGTCCCATCGATGACTTTACCGAACTCAACCTTTCCGAGCCGCTCGCCAAAGCGATCGCCAAGGCAAAATACAGCACCCCGCGTCCGATCCAGGCCCATGCAATCCCCGCCATCCTCGACGGAAAAGACGTACTCGGACTGGCCCAGACTGGAACCGGAAAAACGGCGGCCTTTGCCATCCCCAGCATCGAACACATCCTGCAAAAGAAGAGCCCCTCTCCGCGTGTTCTCGTCATCGGACCGACCCGTGAACTGGTCACCCAGATCGACGATGAGTTCCGTAAGCTGACGGCAAAAACACAAATCCGCACCATGACGATCTACGGCGGGGTCTCGGAAAAACCACAGATCAAGAAACTAGAACGTCGTCCGGAAGTCATCTGTGCCTGCCCGGGTCGCCTGCTCGATCTACTGGGACGAGGTCATGTAGATCTCTCCAAGATCGAGATCCTCATCCTTGATGAAGCCGACCACATGTTTGACAGGGGTTTCCTCCCCGACATCCGCCGGATCATCCAGAAACTCCCGGAAACACGTCAGAATCTGCTCTTTGCCGCAACCATGCCGAAAGAGATTCGCAAACTGGCCGAACAGATCCTCGTCAATCCATTCGTTTCCGAGATCGATCACTCGGTACCAGCCAAGACCATCGAACATGCCCTTTACCCGGTCCGTGAAAAACGCAAGATCGAAATGTTGCGTCATTTCCTCCGCCAGGATGACTT
>JBBWWC010000196.1:0-22452 GCA_050256555.1 Planctomycetota bacterium
TCACCTGGCACCGAGCGAATCGAGGAAACCCTGGTCCAGTTGTTCCCTGGGGTCGAAATCGACCGCCTTGATCGTGATTCGGTGACCAGCACTTCGCGGATGGAGGCGATCTTACGACGCTTCAAGGAAGGGAAAACGAAGATCCTGGTCGGTACCCAGATGGTCGCCAAAGGGCATGACATACCGGGAGTTACCCTGGTCGGGGTTCTCGATGCAGATATTGCCCTCGGACTGCCAGATTTCCGATCTGCAGAAAAAACAGCTCAATTGCTGTGCCAGGTCGCAGGAAGAGCCGGCCGGGGCGATTCGCCGGGGCACGTCATCCTGCAAACAAAGCAGCCCGAGCACTATGCGTTACGTTGAGCTGCGCTCCAGGACCTGGACCAGCTGCTGACAGCAGAAGATTCGATCCGAAAGATTCTCAAATATCCCCCTCACGGTCATCTCGCACGACTTCTTTTTGAGGATGAAGATGAACGCAGGGCGATCCAGAGTGCTCAGGAACTGGCCTACACGATGAAGGGTAGCTCTGTAGCGGATGTACAGATTCTCGGTCCTGCTCCTGCACCCCTCGAGCGACTCCGAGGTAGATATCGACACCATATTTTCATAAAGAGTGCTCAACGAAGTCCAATACGCGATGTCGCCCGTATCGCTCTCGAACAAAAACCCAAATGGTCTTCGACCCGGGTATCACTCGACATCGATCCGCAAAGCTTGCTTTAAATTGAAAACTGGCGAACCACGTCAAACGTGGCACGCCAGTTTTCTATTCTCTAAATCTTCTGCGATTAAACCATGTCCTTGAAGGTCTTGGACGGCTTGAAAGCGACAGACTTGGAGGCCTTGATCTTGATGGCATCTCCGGTCTGAGGATTACGACCCATGCGGGCTGCTCTCTTGCGAATGCTAAAAGTACCAAATCCAACAACCTGAACCGACTTATCCTTCTTCACACCCTTTTTGATCGAATCGATGACGGCATTGACAGCGCGCTCGGCACCGGCCTTCGACTCATCGAGATTCTTCTGAACAGCTGCTACGAGATCGGCCTTATTCATGCCCACTCCTTTACATCGAATGCAGATTGATCTACACCCACGCCTCACGCCTGGCGGAACCTGTCAGACCGAACGACGGGGAAAGAGGACAACTCTTCCGCCGTCGCAGTCCTGTTCCAGAACCAGAAACTCCTACCGAACCAGGAACTCCCTGATCCGAAAAACCCAGCTGGAACAAGGCTTCCAGCCCGGGTGAACAGTATGAGAGGTCAGGCAGGCTCTTGGAACCAAATCTCTGGGAGAATTCCTCCGGAGATTTCCAGGAATGACAGCCTGGAACTTATTGGGTCGATTCAGACGTTGGCACAATACGTGGCTGCGGTATACCATCTCAGCAGGGGGGGGACGGTCGAAGTAGAATTCCCCGATGTCGCTGGTTTCTGGTAGCTGGTTTCTGATAGCTGGTTTCTGGTAACTGGTTTCTGATAGCTGGTTTCTGGTTTGCCGATCGGAGTGTAAATGCTGACGGGTGTGTTGACTCTCTTGTTATTGATCAATGCTATTGGTGATCCCAACACTGCTATTGGTGATCTCATCAATACTTCCGATGAGCCCATCGATGCTTCTGATGATCCCATCGATGGTGATGTCGACCAGCAGCAAAGCAACCCGATCCCCGGATACGCTCGCGAAGATCTCGCAAAGATCGTACCTGCCGCCCTGCCTCTGGGCGAAAGACTCATCTTCAAAGCGACCGTCGAGTGGAAGGGAGCTCAGGTCCTGGTCGGACACTTCGAGCTCGCTGCATGGACCGATTCTTCTTCAAACAAAATCCTCCATGGGCGCGGCAAAGGGGAACGTTTCGGATATAAGATCGATCAAAGAATCGTTACCGTTCTCGACTCCACCGGCGTTCAACCGATCAGTTTTTTCAACATGCAGCGTGGCAGTGAACATCACACCAAAAAGCTCATCTTTGGAAACGAGCAAATTGAATACCTCAAACAATCTCACTGCCGTGGTGAAGACTGCAACAAACCGGAACATCGTGTATCCGAAGTTGCGTGGAAGGGGCCGATTCCCTGGGGAACAGAAAAGTCTCACTGTACTGAGAAAGACTGCAAGAACCCAAAGCACGAGATCTGGAGTGTTCGTGAAACTCATGTGGTCGACGAACCCTACGTCGACCTTCTTACTGCAATCTACGTTGCCAGAACAGCGACATTCCCTAGCGATGGAAAACCTCTTCTAATTCCTGTCGTCAACGATGATTCTCGCTGGCTCGTCAAAGTGGAACCATTAAAACAAGAGAAGTTGATCGTCCCTGAAGGTGAGTACGAAGCCATCGAGCTCAGTCTCACCCCCTATGCCTCCGATGGTGACCAGAAGAAAAGATTCCAGGGGCTTTTCGGCATCCATGGGACATTGAGAGTCTGGATCGATTCTATTACCGGAAAACCGCTTCTCATCGAAGGGACCCTTCCCATCTCGATTCTGAACCTGAAAGCGCGCATCGAGCTGATTTCTTCTGGTGATGCAGAGGTGGTCAAGACTCGCCACAACGTGCGGAATACTGAACAAAAATGAGCTCATCCGATACAGGAGAACTTCTACGGCGCCTTCCACAGCTCGACAGACTTCTCCAGCGACAGGATGTGGTGGAGCTCGCTGCACAACATTCACGCTCACTGGTACTGGCCGAATGTCGATCGCTCTTTGACTCGCTGCGGGCCAAGGCTCTTGCCAGCCAACTGACCGCTGCCGAACTGGAAGAAGATGCCATCGTTGCCACACTCACCGAGCGCCTCAGAGAAAGAGAACAACCCTTCTACAGAAGAGTGGTCAATGCTACAGGCATCGTACTTCACACCGCTCTCGGGCGAGCTCCGATTCCTCCGGAGGTCTCAGATAAACTGGTAGAGACTCTTCGGCATCCGGTCAGGGTCGAGGTGGACCTCGACAGCGGTGAACGAGGAGGCAGGGATGAGGGCTGTACACAGCTTCTCAAAAATCTCACCGGAGCTGAAGACGCAACGATCGTGAATAACAATGCCGGTGCAACATTGCTACTGCTCTCTGCCCTGGCCAAGGATAAGGAAGTTCTCGTTTCTCATGGAGAACTGGTAGAAATCGGTGGATCGTTTCGAGTTCCTGACATCATGGAACAAGGTGGTGCCAAACTTCATGCTGTAGGAACCACCAACAGAACACGAGCAGCAGATTACGATTCAGCATGTGGAGCCGAATCGGCAATGATTCTGAAGGTACACACTTCGAATTATCGAGTGGTCGGCTTCACCGAAGAAACCGAGATCGAAGAACTCTGCCAGATCGGTAACAAACATGGTGTTCCGGTGGTTCACGACATGGGCTCCGGGTGCATGGTCGATTTAGCAGCACACGGCAAAAAAGGTGAATCCTGGGTTCGCGAAAGTCTCCAGGCAGGTTGCGGACTGGTTTGCTTTAGCGGTGACAAGCTGCTCGGAGGCCCACAAGCTGGAATCATCGTCGGAACCAAAGACCTGGTCGAACGGTGTCGTAAACATCCGCTGTATCGTGCCATGCGGCCTGGCCGGATGACTTATATAGCGCTCGAACAAACCCTTCGCATTTACCTCCGAGGTGAAGATGAGGCGATCGCTCGCATTCCAGCACTACAGAGAGTACTTGCCACGGTCGAAGAACTGGAGGAAAGACTCGCACGATTGATCACTAGCTTGCTGACCATTCCTGGAGTCACGGCAGAACCGATCGCCCATGACGGGTATGCAGGAAGCGGATCTCTTCCGGCCCAGCCTCTCGAATCGAGAGCGGCCCGGATCGCCGTGTCTGGTTTCACTGCCACGGAGCTGGCTCGCTTGCTACGAACCGGGGATCCTGCAGTGCTGCCCACCATTCAGGATGAATCCGTTCATCTGGATGTTCGAACCATCACCGATGATGAGGTAGAACTGATCTCCGCACGTATTGCTGAAATCACCAACCGAGCGTAACCAGAGCGCTGGACTGCGCGATGTGATTCTCGTCTGTCCGGGAAGGAAGAGTAAAAGTGACTGATGCTCCCATCCGTCTCACCAATTACGCATCTTGTTCAGGCTGAGCGGCGAAAATACCCCCCGGGGATCTGGTCGAGATCCTCTCCCAACTAAAAATGCCCTCTCGTGAAGAAGTTCTCCACGGGCCGGACACCCTCGATGATGCGGGAGTGATCCGGATTCCAGGAACCAACTCGTCGATCGTACAAACGGTCGACTTCTTCCCTCCCATCGTCGATGACCCGCGAGACTTTGGTCGAATTGCTGCGGCCAATAGTCTCTCCGACATCTACGCCATGGGTGGAGCACCACTAAGCGCCTTGAACATCGTCGGCTTTCCACAAGAACTTCCCACTTCTCTGCTGGGCGAAATTCTGGCCGGCGGAGCCGAAAAAATGGAAGAAGCCAATTGCGCTCTACTTGGGGGTCATAGCGTTCGCGATGCAGAGATCAAGTACGGACTCGCAGTGACAGGCACCATCGATGAATCGAAGATGTTGACCAACGGAGGTGCACTCCCAGGAGATGTCTTGGTCTTGACCAAAGCGCTCGGAACAGGTGCCGTCAGTACCGCACTGAACCGAAATGAAGTCGCAGCGGATGTTCTTCAGGCAGCCACCACTTCGATGGCAACTCTCAATGCAGGAGCTGCCAGGGCAGCTCTGGCCAGCGGCGCCCACGCCGCCACCGATGTGACCGGCTTCGGACTCTGCGGACACGGCTCCGAGATGTCGGTCGCCAGTCGAGTTTTGCTGGAAATCAGCGCCAGCGCATTACCACTTCTTCCTGGAGCTGCAGAACTGGCAGCGCAGGGGCTCGTCTCGGGTGGATCAAAGCGAAATCAGAGCTACCTCGGAGCCCGACTCGATGTGGCTCCCGATGTCGATAGCGATCGGCTCGCCCTGACACTGGATTCCGAGACCTCCGGAGGGCTCCTGTTGGCCATCTCTGCCGATGAAGTCGACAATTTACGACAAAACCTCGAAAAAGAGGGAGTCTCGATTCAAGCCATCATTGGTCAAGTAAAAGCAACCGAAGGTGATCTGAGTATCCGAATCACACGCTGAACTTCCGTAAAGAAGACTCGGAACTTGATCCATCGGGCAAGAGTGGAGACACTCGTTCGTTCGTCGGAGGGGGTGAATGGGTACCTGGTGGGCCTCCTGGGTTTCAAACCCATGGTGCGGCGCGAACAACGTCGTAGGTCGGTTCGATTCCGATGCACCTCCGCCAATCTTCCTGCTTCCACCAGAGCAGGGAACTTTATTTATCTAGGGATCGGTTCCCAAATCTCACGACCCTCTAAATATTTTGAGGTCACACGTTCAACCATCGAGGTTCCTGATACCGCACGATAATTCTTCTCTATCGCCTCCTGTATCTTTGCCGGAAAGGAACGCACCCCGTTAAAAGTCCAGGGACCAAAGTAGACCCTTTTCTGGCCATTTGCCGTAGTGTCATACCCTGCCCAATATCGCTGCTTCGCCCGGAGTATTGCTGAAAACTTCTGTTGCTCGATGGCTGCGACCAGCTCCTTGCCATCCCACATCCCACTCTCATACATCTGTCGTGCAGTGTAGGGTTCAATCTGTAATGGTCGTGACGATTGAGCCAGCGCCCAAGGCTCTTCACTGAGGATCGGATCGGGATAACGAACAAGATTATCGATCACTTCTTGTCGATACTGGATTTCTTCAAGACGATCCGGCTGAAAAACTGAAATACCACGGCATTGGTAAATCCCAAAAAGAACCTGAATCACCAGCAAGATGGTGATGACCATCGCTCTTCGGGTAGAAACTCTACCGATCGAAGTCCCACAAACCAAAAGGGTCAGCACTCCGGCCTCGAACAGATAATTAAGATCAGAACCAATCCTGGCGATGAGAGAAGTCGAGATCAGAGCCAGCAAGATACGAATCCCGTTGACCCTGTCGAAAAGATCTCGTCTCAACAGTGCAGCCACGGCACTCAGAGCCAGAAGGCCATGTCCTAGCAGTAGAGGATCGAGATCTGGGCGACCCAGGGCACCCTGCTGCCAGGCTCTGAGAGGTGGTATCACCAGTAGAAACGCCAGGATCATCGGCGCCCAACGCCACCGCGACAAACCAGAATTACCAGGGGCCGGAGCCAGTGCAAGAAACGTGGCCAAGAACCAAGGTATCTTCCATGGAATGAAGGAACCAAACGCCTTCTGAATCCCTTGGTCCCATGCAAAAGGGAACAGGTTAGAACGCACGGCATGTTCGTGGAACATGCCCCCCGTCATCGCCGACAAACCACCGTAGAAAGCCAGACCAGCAACCAGCAGCCCCGCTGGCCAGCGAAGCGCCTGGCGCCCTTCCCGCAGAAACAGCTCGCCGTAACTGACCAGCAGCAAGGCCAACATCGTCTGGCGAGTGTATACGGCAAAAAAGAAAGCAACCGCTCCAAAGATTCGTTTCCGATGTCCTTCTTGCAAAGTACACCAGCAACCGATCATCGCAAAAGCTAGCGCCAATGAATCGACCCGCATCAAAAATCCGAATTCAAGGAACTCGAGCATCGACAGCATCGCCGCAGCACAGATCAATCCAATCGCAGTTCCGGAAAATCTCTGTACGATCAGTGCCAACATCGTTGCTGAAACCAAGGTTGCAAGCAAAGAAAGCGTACGGCCACCACCGTAGGGAGTTGTCGAAAACTCTGTCAAAATACGCGCCAGCCAGGGATAAAAAGGTGCGTACTGGTCGAGAAGCCACGGCTCCTTACCCAATTCTGGATAAAGCCCAGGATCTTCTGTCACTCTCCGCGCTTGATCGAGAACAATCGCTTCGCCAAATCTCAACTCATGCTCAAAGCCAATCAGTGGACCACCAAGAAGCAGTAGTTGAGCCACGGAGATGGAGACCAGAAGCACTGCAACATAGAGCAGCCAGTTCTGAGAGTTCTTTAATTGGGACTCTGATTCCGGCGAATCAGCTGCTTCGTTGGCACGATTTTCCATGGCGCCAAGGTTACGATGTCAGCAACAACGAAGCCAGAGCGGTGAACCTAGTCCTGTAGAAACTCGTGCTGATATTTCCCGAGATGCTGCCTGAGACGGGTCATGATTCGCGAGTGCAGCTGGCAAACTCTCGATTCAGACAGACCCAGCTCCTCACCGATCGACTTCATGGTCATATCCTCGCTGTAATAGCCGGTGATGATCAGCTTTTCACGACGATCCAGGTGCTCCATGATGAAATCATGCACCGATTTGCGCATGATTTCTTTTTCTGGAGCTTCGCTCTTCTGATCATAAAGAAGATCTATCTTCCGTAACGATCTCGATTCCCCATCATCTGGTGACTGATCAGAGAGAGAGACCATCGATGCGGCGGAAGCTTCCTTCTGCATCCCCTGGAACTCTTCGTCCGTCACACCAAGATGTTGGGCCATCTCCAGATCAGTAGGTTCTCGCCCCGATTCTCTCTCCAGCTCTTTCCATGCCGCATCGATTCTGCTCGCAGTGGTCCGAACCAGACGCGGAACCCAATCTTGTGAGCGTAAGGAATCAATAATTGACCCACGAACACGGGTCGTGCAGTAAGTCTCAAACTTAACTCCACGAGTCAGGTCGTAATTTTCGATCGCATCCATCAAGCCGAAAACACCCGCACCATATAGATCTTCGACATCTACCTGTTGTGGCAATTTCATATGCAAGCGATCAGCGGTATAGCGAACAATCGGAAGATATCGCTCTAGAAGATCATTCTTGAGTTCCTGTTTCGTTGCTACCGATTCGGTGTCCTTGAATTCGATCCACACCCGTTCTAGTTCTGGATCTTCTTGCATCCGAGTCTTGCCGACCAACGGACTATTTCCAGGTAACTTTTTCCGTGTTCCATCGGATGAAGTCTGGGCCAAGTGAATCTCCTCTTTCTCTCAGTTCGGCTCAAACCCAAACAACTCCGGGAAAGAACCTATTCAGTCTGAACCAAATCGCTGCATTCAGTTAAAAACACGGCAGGCTATGGCATCTCCCATGCCTGAACCCACATTATTTTTCAAACACATCCACAAGCCTTAACTGGAACGTTCGACAACCCGCATCTGATCCACAGAAAACATCTGTTTCAGTCGATTCAGGAATCCCTGGTTATTTTTTTCCGGGGAGAGAAGCAGGTTCTTTCCCAATTCCTTGACTGCGCGGGCTGCTGGTGACGACGGATACGCGAGAGAAAAGTGCTGCCTTCTTCTCACCGATGCAGGAACTCGAGGATCATGAGGAACTCCACCACCATCCTCGATCTCCATCGACAAGAACTGGCGTGCCAAACCACGCATTCGCCCCATCACCTGGGTCGATTCACCTTGCGACTGGGCCTGGTTGATCACAAGTCGGCACTTCGGCGAGTTATCCACCTGTGAAAAAACTTTTAACATCGCATAAGCATCCACGATCGCTGTCGGCTCCGGCGTTGTCACCACCAACACTTCCCCGGCAGAGACACAAAGATCAATAACCGAACGAGATATTCCCGCCCCAGTATCAATCAACACCAGATCATTTTCTTCCATCAGTCGTCCCAGGGCATCGAACAGAACCTGCTGCTGTGCATGCCCTAGATCAGCAATCCGCGAAAGGCCGCTGGCTCCTGGCAAGACCTGAAAACCTCCAGGAGCTCTCACCATCACCTCAGAAAGCGATGCTGTGCCTTCGACCAGATGGCCGAGATTCTTTCGCGGCTGGAGATCCAGTAAAATATCGATGTTGGCCAGTCCCAGGTCTCCATCGATGAGAACCGTTCTCAATCCAGCAGCTGCAGCAGCGATCGCCAACCCCACTGAAATGTTGGTTTTCCCAACACCGCCTTTTCCGCTAGTAACTGCAAGAACCCGGGCTTTTCCCTTGATGGGAAGAACCCGCTCTTCAATCATCCGACGCAGTTTCCAGGCCTGATCTCTCATTAACCCTCGAGAATCATTTCCTTGATACCTTCACGGGTCGCCTCGACCATGTCCTCAGGGACTTCCTGGCCACATGTGACGTATGAAATGGGAACCGGAGCCAGACCGAACAGATCCCACAGGAATCCTTTACGGTAAGACTCATCCTTCTTGGTAAAGATAACCCGGTCATAGCCGACCAGCTGGAATGATTCCGCCGCTGCAAGAACCGCTTCAGGAGCTGCGCCCAGTGAAAGACAAAGGTGAACCTCTATGTCTTCGATACTTGCGAGAGAATCACGTACTTCGCCCAGGCGCTCCGCATCTCGCTGACTTCTTCCGGCAGTGTCGATCAAGATCAAATCGCAATCGGAGAACCCTGCAATCGCTTCTTTCGTTGCTTCAAGATTCATCACTGTCTTGAGCGGTAAGCCAAGAATCTCAGCGAATCGACGCAATTGTTCTATCGCTCCCACCCTGTAAGAATCAAGGGTGATGAGACCAACTCTCTTTTTCTCCACCAGATGGAAATAAGACGCCAGTTTCGCCAAAGTCGTGGTCTTTCCCACCCCTGTCGGGCCAACGAGGGCCACGACTCTGGGGGAACCACTGACACCCGTCTCAATCGGCGCTGTAACTGGGATTCGCCCCAGCAAACAGGCACCCACTCGAGAATGAGCTAGATCCTGCAATTGTTCCAGCGACAAGTCCGCCGCAATCGGTGCACTACAAACCGCACCGATGATCTTTGAATGCGCATGGGCTGGAATCCCTGAAGAATCGAGCAGTCTTCGGATGGCACCTAGAAAACGTGGATCGATGACCTCATTAGCAGAGTCATCAAAATCTCCACCAACGGCATCAAAAGAATCTTCGCTGAACACATTCACAGATTCTTCTTTGAACTCATCGACAATATCAGCGGAGTTCTTTGAAGAAACGAAGTGATCCACTTCCCACGCTTCTGGCTCTCGATCGACAACTGACGTTTTCGAAAACTGCTGCAGTTCTGAAGCGATTTGGGTTCGTGCACCTTGCAGATGCTCAACTAGATCATCACAAGTGGCATGATCAATCGGACCAGAAGAGTAGCCTGTGGTAATTTGATCGGACGGATTTGGAGAAGAAATGACGGAATCAAAACTATCACGAGTCGGCACTTCAAATTTATCTGAACCGACTACAGATTCCGATTTTTCGTTGCGGACTATGACCACAACATCGGAAATGCCAAACCAACCAAAAAATCCAGGCCTTCGTACATTGCGTGAATGAACTACAGTCCAGTCACTACCAAAACGGTCCTGAAGAATGCGCACTGCCGTAGCATAATCCGGTGCGACCACGCGGGTGTGCCCCGCATCGCTAGATCCTTTAAGCTCGTTCAAGAGCATTATCCCCTTCCCCCAGAAGACCGTGGCACATGACCCCCCAGGTCAACCACTGATCTTCGCCATCCCCGCAGACTCCACGGTAATACCGTGAACGACTTCATTGTATGAGAGGACTGCCGCCGAGGGCACTTCCTTCTCCAACAGCTTTCTTACAAAAACACGGAGAGCAGCAGCCGTTAAAACCACCGGCGGCTGTCCGTTCTCGATCATATTTTCCAGTGGCCCCTTGAGAGCCGAAATGACGATTTCATGGCGTCGAGGAGACAATCCCAGATCATCCCCGCAGCGGACTCCCTCAGTTGCCGCAAAGAGAGAATCCTCGATCTCGGGATCGAGAGTGACGACTCTGAGTCGCTCCTGCTCATCGACCAGCGGCGCACAGATAGAGCGTGCGAGGGCCGTTCTGACCCGTTCCGTGATCCGCACCAGGTCACGTGGTTCTTCCCCTGGAACCTCCTGAGCGGCCTCTCCCATCGCTTCCAGTATCTTCTCCATGTCGCGGATCGAGACCTTTTCAGCGAGCAATGACTGAAGCACCTTTTGAACTTCTCCCTGGCGCAGCAGATGGGGTACCAGCTCCCTGACGAGGGGCTTCGTTTCTTGATTCACCCGATCCAGGATTCTGCGGGTCTCTCCGCGAGTCAGAAGTTCGGGTAACTGATCTTCAATCGTTTTACGGAGGTTTGCCAGAAGCGCATCCTGGGCACTGATCACCCTGTAGCCGAGTGATTGGCGCATTTCACCCTCTTCCAGTGAAATCCATTTCGCTCTCGAACCAAACCAGGACTCCCGGATCTCTTCGCCATGAATCCCGGCGATGGAGCGGTCAGTCTCGATGATGATCGCTTCATTGACCCGAAGAGCTCCTCGCGCACAAGGAATCTGGCGCAACAAGATCCGATATCCATGACGTGGAATATCACGCATCAGGACCCGGGCCCTGACCGCTGGTAAACGAAAACCTAGCTCTGTCAGCAGCAACTCCCGTAGCCCCTCGATACGCTGCCCCAGAGAGTCTCCCGATCCTTGTGGATCCAGAACCCGATGAAGACCATAGCCCAGCTCAATTGACAGAGGCTCTTCCAGTGTCTGATTGCTGATTTCTTCCCTGTCAGAAGATGCCGTAGCAACGCTCTCTTCATGAACCGATTCAACCGAACTGACAATAGAGGCCGCATTTATTGGGGTTCTCGTCCAGTAAGCGATCATGACAAAAGTCACTGCAAGAACACCAAGCGCCATCGGTGGTAAACCGGTAAAGGCAAGCAGAACGAGAACTCCTGCAGTGATTACCAGCGCACGAGGATTTGCAAAGACCTGACCAACCAAAGCATGACCGAGGGGCTCACTCGTCGAAGCCCGCGTCACCATCAAGCCAGCAGCAACGCTGATGAAAAGCGCAGGCAGCTGAGTAGCCAGACCATCGCCAATGGTCAGGGTTGTAAAAACTCTGCCCGCTTCAGAAAAGCTCATCCCGTACTGAAAAATTCCGATGGCAAAACCACCAACGATATTGATCATCGTGATGATGATTCCGGCAATTGCATCACCACGGACAAACTTGGAAGCACCGTCCATTGCACCGTAGAAATCTGCCTGGCGGGCAAGATCAACCCGCGCTTCCTTGGCTTCTTTTGCCGAGATATTTCCAGAACTCAGATTCGCATCGATGGCCATCTGGGCGCCCGGCATGCGATCGAGAGTGAATCGAGCAGCCACCTCTGCGATTCTGCTCGCCCCTTTGGTCACCACGACAAATTGAATCACAACCAGCACAGAAAAAATGATGAAACCAACAACGAGATTAGACCCAGAAACGAACTCACCGAAGAAGTTCACCACCTCTCCCGCGGCATACTTGCCCTCTTCACCTGCTCGGCTCAAGATCAGCCTGGTGGTGGCGATATTCAAAGCCAGTCGATACAGAGTCGCCAGCAACAACATTGAAGGGAACGCAGCGAACTCAAGAGGCTTTCGCAGGTAAACAACAGTCAGGACAATCAAAACCGAAAAAGCAATATTCGCACCGAGGAAACCATCCATCACGGTCCCGGGTAACGGCACCAGAATAGCAACGAGTATTCCTACAAGAGCCAGGACTAGCGCAAGATCTCGATTTCTACCGATGGAGTCCTTCCAGTGAGGAGGGGGCACCAAGGTCGTCATCTGCGCCTCATTCATTAAATTCCTCTTCTCGTAATCAGCTCTTTGGTTTGAACGGTGGCCGATTCATGAACTTGAAGTGAATCGATAACCCCCTTCACTTGCTTGCGAAGGTTTGTCGGTATCACTCCTCCCTGATCAACACCATTGGCCAGCTCATGCGCCAGCAAGGGTGCTTCCACAACAGGGATTCCCGCATTCCGGCAGGCGGTTTTGGATTGGTCCACAACGGCGCCACGAAAAATTCTGGAGACCAACTGAGTTACGTCAGTCTCGCTGCCAGGACTCAGAGCTATGGAAATCAGGTCGCCAGCGACGATTAGAGCCTGAACATCAGAAACGTCAGGTAGTTCTCTCTCGTATGTAAAATTCGAATGGATCTGCTGGCGTCGGCGACGCATCAAGGGGTCGCCATGTACCTCACGTTGTTCTTCTTGCACTTCTCTTTTGCTCATCATCAATGATTGTTGATATTTTCGGCGCTTGAATGCCCAATCGGCACCAGCAATGAAAAGCAAAGCTCCACTGACTTCGATGAAGACCCACAGAATCCTTGTCCCGGCGGCACTCCAGACGGCCGACGGAGCAGCCAACCCCATCGAAACCAATGATTCCGGGCCAAACAACAGCCCTGAAACGCCACGCGCAACCAACAAGACCACAACCGTAATCTTGACGAAACTAAAAACCATTCTGCCGAATCCATCCTGCCCGAGGATTTCTCTGGCGCTCTTGATCGGATCCAGGCGTTCAAAATCAGGAACTATTTCAGCGATCCGAAATCGAAAACCCACCTGCAACCAGGTAGATACCAAGGCGACAAAAAATAAGGCCAATAGAATCGGGCCGGCAATCACAAAGACTTTTTCGATCACCGTATTAAGCAATAGAACTGCATTCGATCCGTCGATTCGAAGGCTAGCAAGATTGCCAAGAATTTCGTCCATCATCGAAGACACAGCCACGAACATTGTGGTACCAAAAAGTAACATTACTGCAAAGCCTGCGAGTAGGACCAGAGAGCCGACGAGATCTCGACTGAGAGCTGCTTTCCCATCGCGCCGTGCTTTTTCCAGTCTTTTTGCTGTGGGCTTCTCGGTTCGGTCGTCGTGTTCCTGCATCTGCGTCATGATCAAATCCCACCGATCCCGCGGAGAATCAGCTCCGAGCCGTACATCCCCATCTCTATGACAAATCTATACAGATCTGCAATAAACGGAAGGGTCACGAACAAGACCAACAGGCCAACACCAGTCCGAACCGACAATCCAACAACAAAGACATTCATCTCGGGTAGAGATCTTGCCAGAACTCCGATGCCCAAGGTCGTGATCAGCAAAGCAATGCTTGCTGGTAAGGCTATCTGTAATCCGAGGCTCCAGATCTGCTGCCCCATCTCACGGGTCACGATCAATGCCGAATCAGGCGTCAATGCACCATTGAACAGATTCCCCATCATTCCAGGCGGAACCATTTCAAATGATCCACACAAAGAGAGGATCACCAAACGATGACCATCCAGCGCCAGAAAGATCAGACCCGCAAATATCATCATGAGAGTTGCCATGGGTGTGGTCGATTGGCCAGTGTCCGGATCAACAACTGCACCAAAAGCCAAACCAGAATCCTGTGACAGAAGTTGCCCGCCGAGATGTGCACTCCACATCAAGATTCCTGCTGTAGCACCAAGAACCCAACCCAGTGCCAGTTCACCTGCGATCGAGGTAGCTGCAGAAATCGGACTGGATAAAAGCATCACCATTTCACTGGAAACCACCGGTGAATTTCCAACGACCACAGGGGCAACACACAAGGCGATCAGAACTCCGAGAGCCGCCTTGATTTTCATTGGAATCACCCGCGACGAGAAAATTGGCAAAACCATCATCGCGCCACAAATACGGGCGAAAATCAGAACCGCTCCAACCCAGGTACTCGCAGAGATTTCCAGCAGCTCATTCACCGCTGTATCCCCCCCTCGAATACTCGAGCAGAATCCTCAATCGAATTTCGAGCGTAGTCCGTTGCCCAGCCCAGCAACAACGGCATCAAAAGCAAGAGCGCCAGTGCAACGGCAATGATTTTGGGAACAAAGGTCAGAGTTTGATCTTGTAGATGAGTCAGTGCTTGAAACAAGCTCACCACAACTCCGACGGCAAGCATCACAAGAAGAACGGGCACTGCTAGTTGCAATGCAACAAGAAGTCCTTCTTGAAGTAGATCGGTAGCGATATCAAATCTCATCATCCGGCCACCGTCACCATCGATGAAATCAGTAGCTGTTCAACAACAAGCCCCCACCCATCAACAAGCACAAAAACAAGCACCTTGAAGGGCAGAGAAACTATCACCGGTGGCAACATCAACATTCCCATCGAAACCAGAATTGCTGACACCACCAGATCGATCACCACAAACGGGAGATAGATCATGAATCCCATCTCGAATGCTCTTCGCAACTCGCTCAGAACAAAAGAAGGCATGATCACGCTTGTCGGCAATGCTTCGAGAAAACTACTGGTGATCAAACCGTCGTCAGCATATTGACTTTCGACAACTGCCGGCGCTCCAACACGCGCCATCAACAAAAGATCGTTTTCGTCGATGGAGTGATACATGAAATCGCGAATCCGGTTTTCTGCATATGAAAAAGCTTCTTCACCGGTAGGGACACGACCGATCGATGGCATCGGAACCTGGTCAGCATAGGGCTTCAGTGCATTACTGTAGATATCACCCCAGATCGGTCCCATGACAGCAAACGTCAGCATCAACGACAACCCGATCAAAACCTGGTTGGGTGGTGAGTCCTGGGTGCCGATGGCTCTTCGTGCAAATCCGAGAACCACAACAATCCGCGTAAAACAGGTGGTCAACAGCAGCAGCGCTGGTGCAATCGAAAGGACTGTAGTGATCAGGATCAAACGTATCGAGATGCTGATGTTCTCCGGCGAACCACTCAGCACTTTCTCTACCACGTTGGAAACAGAATCAGCATTACCATCTGCCCATGCCTGCGGCGCTACGACCACAAGAATTACAAACGCTCCCAACACACCCAGCAATAGAGATCGACGAAAATTGATCAACTCTGGTATTCCTTTTCCACTCGATCGCCGTATCCATCCAACCTATCTCTAAGCCATTGGATTTCGTTTCGAACATCTTCCGAAGTAGCTTCTTCCTGATCGGGAATTTCGCTGTCGTTGATGTCGAACTCTGAACGTACTTTTTGAATCTCATTCGAAAATTCAAAACCGTAACTGAGATCTTGAACTTCCTGGAAATCATTGATTTCACTGAGAAAATCTATACGACCGGGGGACACGCCGACGACAAGAACACGCTCACCAACCCTGGCAATAATCATGCTCTGCCTGTTACCAAGCGGAAGACGCGTTAGAACCTTCATTCTTGCGTCAGTCCCTGGAATCACCCCGGGCGCAAACTTCCGGACCAGGAAAAATCCGCCAATCCCGATTCCGGAAATAATCACGATCGCTCCGAGTGCTTGTAGCGTTCTCCAGAAAACATCGGATTCGCCTACTGAATCAGCAGCAATCACACCGCCATTGGCAAGCCTCGCATCTGGACGCGATTCGGTGACGATCTGTTTCTCTGACCCAATCATTGGCCACTGCATGGCGCCAGCTGTAACCGACAGCGTCATGAATACAAAAGTGAGAACCATGACAGTCGCTCGGTTATGCCCAATTGACTTTTCATGAGTTAGCTTCGTTCGCATCTTCGACTCCTTTGCTAATCCCCTCATCACTCCCCTTGAAACTAGTCGCACAACTATTCAGCTATGCTGGCTCAGATTGAACACGAGCGGCAAAACGAGTCGTCGTTTCATCATCAACGTTTCGAACTTCCGCTTTGTTGATCCGTGCCAATTCTTGCTCTCTTCGTCGATCTCTAAGATTTTCAACAATCCGATATCGATTCACTGCGACTTCTACTTTTTCGCGTGCTTCATCCGCTGACCTGACCAGTTTTTCAGCAATCTCCGTGTGCTCCTTGGCACGATCTCTGAGAACTTCCAGGTAATGGCGATGGACCGCCAGCTGATGGATCTCATTCCCTGTCTGATCCTTTTCTCGAACCGAATGGATCACTGCGTGATGTTCAATTTCCGATTCACGAATCTTCACTTGCAAAGAACTCAGTTCCTGAACAAGCCGATACAATTCGGCCAGTTCTTTATCCATCTCTTGTTTTCGAATGCGTAACAAAGATCCGAATTGTAGATTTTTTTCAGGCATTAGTGCGCCTTTCGAGAAGTGCTATTGAGCTCTATTAACCGGCTCCTTGTATCAAAGAAGCCACTCGCTTCTTCAGCACCTTGTCTTAGTAACTTTTCAATCTGTGGCATTGCATCGATGGCCTGATCGGAACGGGCATCATGGCCACGTACATAGGCACCAAGGCGCACCATGTCTTCGATCTCTCTATGAATGGCAACCTTTTCGACCAGAGATCTCGCCGCCTCCAGATGCTCTACATCCACGACCGATTTCATCGTCCTGCTTGTGCTAGAACATGGGTCTATCGGTGGAAACCAACCCTTGCTGGCCAACTCACGCGACAACCAGACCTGGCCATCGAGTATTCCTCTGGCTGCATCACCGATGGGATCGTGCTGGTCATCCCCCTCGACCAGCACCGAATAAAGTGCCGTAATACTGCCTATCTCTCCGGGTCCGGTTCTTTCCAGAAGCCTCGGCAGCATGGCGAAAACACTGGGGGTATAACCCCGTGTTGTCGGCGGTTCTCCGGCGCAAAGGCCAACTTCCCTCTGAGCCAAAGCCACGCGTGTGATGGAATCCACCATCAACAGAACATCTTCGCCGCGATCGCGGAACCACTCAGCAATCGATGTCGCCGCTCTTGCGGCGCGCAATCTCATCACTGCAGCCTCATCGCCGGTGGCCACAACAACCACGCTGCGAGCCAATCCTTCTGGACCCAGATCTCGTTCGACAAACTCTCGAACTTCTCGACCCCGCTCACCTACCAGTGCGATCACGTTCACTGGTAAATTTGTATTTCGTGCGATCATCCCCAGGAGGGTGGACTTCCCGACACCACTTCCAGAAAACACGCCCAGCCGTTGCCCTACACCAACAGTCAAGATCGAATCGATGGCTCGTACACCCGTGTGCACTGGCTTGCAAACAAGCTGACGCTTCATGGCTGCTATCGGGGTTCCATTGATGGGCATCTTCTCCTTGACCGACAACGGCCCGAGCCCATCTATAGGAACCCCTCTCGCATTGACCACTCGGCCAAGCAATCCTTCTGACACAGCAACACAAGGAATTTCACCATCGTGAATCACTTCATCTCGTGGTGCGATTCCTTCACTACCATCTTCTGGTAGCAGGTGTGTCCGACCTTCATCAAATCCGACAACTTCTGCTACGACACGCTCCCCACTCCGGGTCACGATCGTGCATTCAGATCCGATCGGTAGAGAAAGTCCCTCAGCTTCAACGATGACACCGATGACACGAACCACTGCCCCACGTACGCGAACGAGGTCATCTCGGTTCACCGTATTCAGTGCAGAGATCAGAGTCATCTATCGCTCCTGAGCATCCTGTATCAATGCAGCCTCTATCAGATCTAGCTGCGTATCGATTCCAAGATCAACTGTTCCTGTTTCACTACGAACTCGACAGCCCCCGCGACAGATCGAATCGACACCTATCACTTCAGCTCCGTCGATCCCTTGTATCTTTTGTCCAAGAGACGGTAGGAACTCCATCACTGTTGTCAGATCTACAGGATTCACCTCGATCTGAATTTTCCGCTTGTCTGCAATTCTCTGAATTGCCAGCTCGATGTTTTCTGTAACCAGCGCAGGAAACTCAGCGATCTCCTTGCGTAAAATTCGCTCCGCAATTCCCCGAGAAAGACCTACGGTATCCCGACGTATTTCTTCGATCGTCGGTTTCCAGCAAGAACCAAACTCGTCCAGAACATTTGCAAGGAACCTGGGAACGGAATCACAAGATTCTGCAAGCAAAGCTCGAGCCTTTTCCCGAATCCTCAGATCCGCCTCGCGTCGGCTTTCCTCGAGCCCTTTTTGCATTCCCTCGGCGAATCCAGATTCAAGGCCTTCCTTACGTCCGTCTAATTTCCCACGAAGCCGAGCGTCTTCTTCGATCGAAGCCACTCTCTGATTAGCCTCGGAGATCTTCCGCCGAACATGCTCATCCGTTTCCTTCTTGGCCGTCTCAATCGCCGCCGCCATCTCGTTCCCTTCCTGGATCAGCTTTTTCCGCAGATCTGCATACGCAGACTGGAGAGCATCTAGCCGTGCCTGAGCAGACTCGACCGTGCCTCCAAACTGCATATCTCCAGTACTGGATTGAGAGAAAACGGGATCACTCATGACGATTGAACCTCCTGAGAAGTACTTCCCTGTCGATTCCGCTCGATCAACTCTGCAAGGTCAGGATCAGTGGCTCGAATGTCTTCAAGTACTGATTGATTAACATCTGACTGGTTGGGAACAGTGCTGACAAAAGAGGGGAGTGAAATACCACCTGCGAACTCGTCACTAGTTCCTTTGAACAGATCCAGCGCAGCCATTGCGTCCTCGATGGATTCGATATCCACGATTCCGGCTGTCTCGATCACCTCGCCAAGAAGTGCAAGCTCATCCGATTCTAGTTGCTGGAAGATCGCATCTCGGTTCCCCCCTTGATCAAGAATCAGCAGGGCAAGGATGTCGCTACCGGGCAAGACTTCCCTGGTTTCAGAAACAACATGTTGAAGAATCAAAACCGATTCTGCGACAGTCAGATTCCTTATTATTTGCATCGACTGTTCGAATGAAACCTGGCTCTCTTCCTTCACGTAAGTCTGAATCGCTTGCTGAATGCCAAGGGCTGGAGAAACGCTACTCCTCGCACCGAACCCCTGAATCGAAGCTTCTCTTGGTGCGTCAACAGGACCATCTCGGAACATCACGAAAGTAAAAACGATGCCGAAGAACACCAGGAAATAGAACGGGAAGTTGTTTTTCTGGCCCTCGGGTCCAGTCACAAATGGAATCGCAGTAGTGACACCTGCTCCGACTCCACCAAACGTGACCGGAAAAACACGAGCATCGACCTGCGTGTCAGCTCCGAGATGAACCTTCAGATGCGACTCGATGCCGTTGGCAACTTCACTAGTGAATCCCCGTAACACCTCGGTGGTCTCCGCTGGCGATATCTGGTTCGTCACAGAGTTATTAAAACCCTGACCTGGCGCAACGTCAGAACGACTGGAGGCGATGGCGAGAACCTTCGCACGATCCAGCATCACGGTAATAGCAACCCCTTCAACAGCACTGATCGCAGGGTCGGAATCATTATAAGAAGGGACTTGCTGAACGATGGCACGTGCAACCACGGTGTCGGCGAACTGGGAAGATGTGGTCGTGAGGCTTGCAACCTGCTCCTGAATCTTCTGAACTCCATGAACAACAGGAAATCCATTTTCAGTAAACTGGTTTTTCTCAACATCTTCCGCCAAGCTGACATCAACAGTGATGCGGAACATGTCCTCAGAAAAGAAAGCTCCCAGGTATCTGGAAACATATCCTTCGACCTTCTTCTTCTTGCTTGCAACGTCTCCGCTGGTCACTTTCGGATTCATGAGGTCGTAATAGTGGCCATATGTATCGGTAAGAACAATCTTATCGAGAGTCACTGCGTAGGCGCCAGAAACATGAAGCCCGATGGCTCGAGCCACTTCTTGGCCGAGTCCTTCCTGGCGAATGTCTTCATCGAGTTGGACCTGAACACTCACACCATTGACCTTACGTGCGGATCCGATTACGGCGTTCGCAGTTGCACTACTAGGTGTAACACTAACTGAGAAAACCCCATCTAGGCGTGCGAGATCCTCCTCGAGCTTCAGGATGTGTGATCTTTCCCAACGCTGCTCTCTTTGACGAGTGTTCCCAAGAATCGAATCTGAATTACGGACCCAATCAAAAGGATCTTCCGTCGCCGAATAACCGGGAACGCCTTGAATCAATGCGAGCACTTTGCCAACATTTTTCTTGGCAACTTCGATTTGCCCCTCAGGCGTAAAGCGATACTCCACCTGTTCGCCACGAAGAGTTTCGACAAATTGAGCCTGTTGTTGCGCTTCACCTTCGGCAAAAGGAATCGCTACCCATGCACCATTCCCTGAGTTGGACATAAACGCGAACGCGGCAAAGATGATAAAGAAGCCTGCTAGGGTTCTTCCTCCAGAGCCGAGTCCATCCCAAAAATTTGCCAGGTCAAAGGACGATTGGATCGGTTCACGATCATCTCTACTCTGGTTCGTATCCTGATTCTGCATCTCTATCTCTCCCCTTCCGGCTCCGCCCCTGGAGCTAGACCTTTACATCTGTAAAATTTCTCCAGCTCGCATGACGCGATACTTATCGCCCCATGCAGCCCGGAGACGCACCGGGGACCGCTTGTCCCCGGCCAGAGAGTGACATATGCTTTATAAAGTGTAAAGCGCAAAAAGGAGTGGGGAGTATATGTTCCGATAACCATTATGGGGCGAGGTCCCCTGATTCGATCCCCGACCGTCTCGATCCGGGATATGCTAGATTATTGATGATCCTTCACACCAGAACGGAAACCAGTGAACCTCCTCGTCACCGTTGTCTCTCTGACTCTTTCCATCTCGTTTCTTTGTTCCCTGCTGGAAGCGGTACTACTGTCCGTTTCGGTCGCTAGCCTCGAAGAACGCCGTGAGCAGGGCGCAGGGGTCCGTTGGCTACTGGAGTTGAAGACGGAAAAGCTTCATGAAGCGATCGGTGCAATTCTGGTCCTCAATACCATCTCCCATACCCTCGGAGCCTCAATTGCGGGATACCTGGTCGGTCAGAAGTTTCCAGGCTATGTCGCGGTCTTCTCGGCACTACTCACCTTCCTCATCTTGACCGCCTCCGAGATCATTCCCAAAACACTGGGAGCGGCCCATTCACGGAAACTGTCCGGTTTTGTCGGAATCTGCCTCAAAATCCTGACCCGTGTGATGACGCCAGTTCTCGTCATCACCAATGCGATCACACGGATTTTCAATCGTAATCCCTCTGAGAATGTCTCCAGGGGCGAAGTTGAGGCGATGATCCATCTGGCAGGATCTGAAGGGACCCTCGAGCGCCACGAAGAGGCTCTCTATCTCAATGTCCTGCGTCTCGATGAGATCCGCGTCGGAGATGTCATGACGCCTCGGACGGTCATCCGGGATCTGTGGCAAAATGCCACCATCGGAGATGTACTGGCAGAAATCCAACGAGGAGTACTTCCGAGTCGGATCCCGATTCATGGTGCTACCCATGATGAAGTGACGGGATACGTACTACTAAGAGAGGTCCTGACGGCATCGATCGAAGGAGCTCCAAACAGCACCCCTTTGACCAAATATCGCCGAGATATTCGCTTCGTCCCCGAAGTTGCGACTCTCCGTCAAGCTCTGACCGATTTGACCAGTGGCCAGGACCCCATTGCCATGGTTGCTGATGAACATGGCGGTACCTGTGGGCTGGTTTCTACCGAGGATCTGTTCGAAACGATTCTCGGTATCGAGGTCGTGGATGAACACGATCGTACTGAAGATCTCCGAGATCTCGCCCAGGGGCTGCGGGAAAAACGGCTGGAGCGCTTGAAAAGCGAACGTGCCTTGCGCGGCTCCTCCGACCCGGGTGACGAAAAGAAATCGATGTAGTACCCTGATTCCTCGCGCAGCAGTTTCGCCAAAGGTGGGGTGGCAGAGTGGTCTAATGCACCGGTTTTGAAAACCGGCGGGGTGTCACAGCCCTCGTGGGTTCGAATCCCACCCCCACCGCCAGCGCGCGCTCTTGTCGTTAGTATTCCACTATCCGACAAGTGAACGAAATGGAAGATGGCTCATGAAGACCTTTGGGATTGTCATCCTGGC
>JBBWWC010000197.1:0-7294 GCA_050256555.1 Planctomycetota bacterium
GCTGTTTCCGTGATGAAGATCTGCGTGCCGATCGCCAGCCAGAGTTCACTCAACTCGACCTTGAGATGGCCTGTGTTGATCAAGAAGACGTCATTTCTTTGATCGAGGGATTGATGGTCGATGTTGTCAAAACTCTGACCGGTAAAGAAGTCGTCACGCCATTTCCTCGCCACAAGCACGCCGATGCGATGCTGAGATATGGCAATGATTCGCCCGATTTACGGACCGATCTCGAGATCTTTGACGTGACCGACCTGGCGCCTTCGCTTGGATTCAAGGTCTTCTCCAGTGTTGTGGAGGAGGGGGGCCTGGTCCGAGGTATCCGGGTGCCTGGTGGAGGAGCCTGGACACGCAAGGAGATCGAGTCTCTTGAGGACGTGGTCAAGAACCAGGGCGCTGGTGGGCTGGCTTGGTTTAAACGTACAGAGGATGGTACGGCCGGTCCGATCTCACGGTTCATGGAAGGTGAGGCGAGCGAGCAGCTCCTCGATCGGGCCTCGATGGAAGTTGGCGATCTGTGTTGCTTTGTCGCTGATCGATCGAAAAGAATTGTGACGGGGTCGCTGTCCTTTCTGCGAAAAGAACTGGCGAAACGTCTCGGACATCTTTCGTCTGACCAGCTGGAGTTTTGCTGGGTGACAGAGTTCCCGCTCTTTGATGAGGATGAAGAAAGTGGCAGGCCGACGCCTTGCCATCATCCGTTCACAGCGCCTCATGCGGACGATATGGATCGTCTCGAAAGCGACCCGCTGTCGGTACGTGCACGCGCCTATGATTTGATTCTGAACGGTTTCGAGGTGGGTGGAGGCAGTATCCGGATTCATCAGCGTGATTTGCAGGAACGTATCTTTGAATCGATCGGCCTCGGTCCGGAAGAAGCGCAGGCCAAGTTCAGCTTTTTGCTCGAAGCGCTCCGGTTTGGTGCTCCACCGCATGGTGGAATCGCGCTCGGAATTGATCGCCTGGCGATGATTTTGTCGGGCGTCGAATCGATCCGTGAGGTGATTGCTTTCCCCAAGACCCAGCGCGGAACCTGTCCTTTGACCGGGGCTCCGACCCAGGTGACGGGCGATCAGCTTTCCGAGGTGGGGCTCCAGCTCGAGCCCCGGGATTCGCCGGATGAATCCTGAGCCACGGGTTCTGGCCCTGGATCGTCCAGAAATCGGTGAATTTTGCGCATCTCTTGAGGAAATCAGCAGTTCCACCTTGCCATCAGGGGGCTTCCCGGTGTATCCATCGGAGTTTCCAGGACACCTCTGGCGTGGATTTGCCGCCCCAGCAGGAGCTGGAGAAGAGTTGCAAAGGATCGAACAGGAGGGAACGACATCGCCGAGCAGACCAAGTACAGGGTGATCGACCGACCCGGACCGGGTCAGGTACGCGTCATCGATGAAGAGGGCGCTCAGGTGGGAGTGATCGGTGTGACCGAAGCTCTGGATCTGGCACGGGAAAAAGATCTCGATTTAGTCGAGATGAATCCGAATTCCGATCCACCACTCTGCAAGATCATGGACTTTGGTAAGTTCAAATATGATCAGTCGAAGAACTCGAAGCAGGTCCAGAAGGTCCGCAAGGTGAAGGAAGTGAAACTACGTCCCAAGACGGAAAAGCATGATTTCGATGTCAAGCTTCGTCGGGCACGTAACTTCCTGGATGATGGTCATAAAGTGCTGGTGACGATGGTTTACCGGGGACGGGAGCAGCGTCACCCAGAACTGGGACGAGATGTTCTCTTGCGTTTTTATGCCGATCTTGAGGATATAGCAAAGATGGAACGTGAGCCGTTGCAGGAAGCGAGAAATCGCATGGCGATGGTTCTGGCAAAGAAGAAATAAACAGGAAGAGAACTCCGCTGGAGTTTTCTGTACGGAAAGGGGCCATCCGTGGCCAGGAAGACTCATAAACCTCACAAGGGGTTACAGAAACGGGTCAAGGTGACAGGTACAGGCAAGGTGAAGCGTCATCGTGCAGGTAAGAGTCACCGGATGTACAGCTGGAGTGCCAAGCGCATCCGGCGTGGCCGCAGCGCTGAGATTTGCCCGGCCTGCGATGCCAAGGTCATCAAGGTTCTTCTCGGAATCGGTTAATTCGATCGACGAAGGCGACCCGATTGTTTTTGTGTTGTTGGATTGAATCGTGAAGTTGCGCTCAATGAGCGCACCGGCCGACATTGACGGGGTTTACAGGCTTTGAATCGCCTCTAGCGAGTCCAACAGGCTCCTCCCGGATCGATGTCCTCTGGAAAGGTAATCGCATGGCACGCGTACGTTTTGGCGTAGCACGTCACCGTAAGCAGAAACGAATTCTCAAGAAGGCGAGAGGGTTCTTCGGAGCCGGAAGTCGCCAGTATCGGACCGCACGACAGTCGATTGTTCGTGCAGAGGCTTTCGCAACCCGCGATCGCCGGAATCGAAAGCGCCAGTTCCGTCGTCTCTGGATCACTCGTATTTCTGCAGCTTGTGGGCAGAACGGGATTTCTTACAGTCGTTTCATCCATGGACTCAAGGTCGCCAATGTCGATCTGGATCGTAAGATGATTTCCGAACTGGCGATCCGTAACAACGAAGCTTTCGTTGCCCTTGTCGGAATTGCACGCGGCGCACAATCATGAACCAAGGATCCTCCAAGGGTCTGGACTCTCTCGAATCGGATGCGTTGACGGCGATTGCTGCGGCTACCGATGCCGCTGCGCTCGAAGAGGTTCGTGTGGCGGTTCTCGGTAAGAAGGGATCTCTCAAGGGGGTTCTCCGAAACCTTGGTAGTCTTCCAGCCGATGAACGTCCGGCCTTCGGTGCTCGTGCCAATGTCGTCAAGGAAAAGGTCGAAGCGGCTCTCGCCGATGCTAAAGAACGCTTTGGTGCTTCTGGTAGCGTTCCGTCGGGCAAGAAACGTGGCGCTGGTGCCGATGTGACGCTGCCGGGGCGAGAAGTTCCCCGTGGGAGTCGGCATCCGGTTCAGCAGGTCGCTTCTCGGATGATCAAGATTTTTGGAAATCTTGGTTTCCAGGTCGCAGACGGTCCCGAAGTTGAAGACGAATGGCATAACTTCACCGGGCTCAACATCCCGGCGGATCATATTGCACGCGATCCAGCGGAGAACTTCTATCTTCAAGATGATCTACTGATGCGTAGCCAGACTTCTACGGTCCAGGTTCGTGTCATGGAAAACTCTCCACCGCCGTTGCGAATCATTGCGCCGGGCAAGGTTTTTCGACCTGATACCGTCGACGCAACGCATTCCTACATGTTCCACCAGCTTGAAGGCTTGGTTGTCGAGGAGGGGATGACCTTTGGTCATCTCAAATCGACTCTTTTGACCTTCTTTCAGCAGCTACTACAAGACGATGGGATGCGGCTACGGCTTCGCCCGTCCTTCTTCCCTTTCACTGAGCCGAGTGCTGAAGTTGATCTTTACTGGCGCGGAGGCTGGATGGAGATGGGGGGCTGCGGAATGGTAGATCCCAATGTTCTCGAGTCGGTTGGTGTGGATCCAGAGAAGTGGACTGGCTTTGCTTTTGGTCTGGGGATCGAAAGGGTTGCGATGGCTTCCTTTAATATTCCCGATATCCGGTACTTCACTGAAAACGATGTACGTTTTCTTCAGCAGTTTTCTTGAGACAATTCGCATCGATTTGAATTCAGAGGGGCGCAGATGAAGGTATCTCTCGATTGGCTGCGGGAGCATGTGACGATTGATCTTCCAGTCGAGGAGATCGCTTACAAGCTGACGATGTGTGGTTTGAACTGCGAGGGTATCGAAGAGCATGGCGATGATCATGTTCTCGAGCTCGAAGTGACCTCTAATCGTCCCGATCATCTCGGACACCGAGGAGTCGCCCGTGAGTTGGCCTGCCTGCTAGGAATCCCGCTGAAGCCGCTGAAGATTGATTTCCCGACTGTCGCACAGGATTCACAGGGCCGGACTCTCGAGGATGTGGCGACTGTGGTTGTCGATGACGAGGATCGCTGTGGCAGATATACCGCACGAGTGGCGGTTGATCTGGAAACCAAAACGAGTCCAGATTGGCTTCGTCGTCGTCTTGAATCGATCGGCCTTCGATCGATTCATCTGCTGGTCGATCTTACTAACTATGTATTGATGGATCTTGGACAACCGCTTCACGCCTTTGATCTTGATCTCCTGGATGGAGCCGAGATCGTGGTGCGTCGCGCTTTACGTGGAGAACAATTTTCTGCGATCGACGGTAGTGAGCATGAGCTTGATTCTGAAGATCTGGTGATTTCGGATGCTTCCCGAGCTGTAGCACTGGCAGGTGTGATGGGTGGAACGTTAACCGAGGTGAGTGATTCGACAGAGCGCGTTCTTCTGGAAAGTGCTTGGTTCGAACCCGTTCCGGTTCGTGAAACTTCTCGTCGTTTGCTTCTCAATAGTGATTCTTCCCATCGATTTGAGCGACGTGTTGATGTCGCTGGAGCCGATGTAGCTTCGCGTAGATTTTTCCACCTTCTTTGTCAAGAGACCAGCGCTCAGGTGCTGTCCGGCTGCCTTGAAGTGTTCCGTGATGGTTTGCAGGACAGTAATCTGGAGGAAATCCCGGTACGCACGGATCGAACCTCTCTGATCCTTGGTGAGACCATCTCCGGAACTGAAATCGATCGAATCCTGACCGCTCTGGGCTTCGAATCGGTCAGCGAGGGAGAATCCGGAAAATCGTGGAAAGCGCCCTCCTGGCGTGCTGATTGCACCCGCGAAATTGATCTCATCGAAGAAGTAGGCCGTATCCATGGTCTGGATCAGGTTCCTGATCGCCAGATGACGGTCCGGACAGTTCCCGAGGATGCGAAGGCGAATCTGGTCGAGCGAATCAAGTCTCTCCTTGAGGGGACTGGACATCACGAAGCGCTGACCTTTTCGTTCGGATCAGCCGGTGAGTTTGTCGAAATCGAGGACTGGTGGTGTATCGGAGAGCCCTGGGTTGTACGGAATCCGGTACGGTCCAGTGAAGGTGTTCTTCGCCGGAGTATTCTTCCAGGAATGCTAGGCTGTGCGCGAGGCAATCGTGTCCATGGAGTTGAAACTGTCCGACTCTTTGAAGTCGCGCGTGTTTTTCACAGGCGCGAAGGAGTCGATCGTCCAGTGGAGAAGATCCATCTGGCCTGGGTTCATAGCCTGGGCGAGGGAGCTTCAGGAACCGAAGCTTATCGCGAAGTGCGTGGAGTCGCCGATGCCGTTCTTGATTTGTTGAGAATTGATAAGGGATTCGGTACTTCCCCGACCTGGAATCCGGTGACAGAAGAGTCGCTTTTGTTGCCTGGATCTTCAGCAGCCCTTTATATTTCTGCGGATCGTCTCGGGTTCGTTGGTGCCGTGAAGCTCGATGGAGTTCCAGGGGAAACCTGGTGCGGAGAGCTGGATCTGGGAACCTTGCTCGACAATGCTCATTCAGAGCAGCAGTTTCAGGAGTTTTCTCGACACCCGGGTGTTCGTCGGGATCTGAATGTTGTCATCTCTGACGATGTTCTGTGGAGAGATATTTCGGCTGAAGTGGAAGCCGCTGAACTGGAAAATCTCGAAGATATGACCTTCGTTGACATGTATCGAGGCAAGCAAGTTCCAGCGGGGCACAAGAGCGTTACGTTTACCCTGACATTTCGAGCCAGTGACCGAAGCCTCACTCATGAGGAAGTGGACGCAACGATCCAGCAGCTGATCCAGAGGCTCGAGGATCGTCTCCAGGCGAAGTTGCGTACCTGAACGAACACCGAAGAAGAGGCGAACCAAGAGGCCCAGAGTGGCGATTCTGGCCCCTGCTGGAGTGATTTTTTCTTTCGGCGGCCCGCTCCACGATCTCTTAGTTACGAATGAGGACCTTCGAGCGAGTGGTGAGCCAGGGGTAGACCTGAATCACGTCCTCGTTACGCAGGCGGATACAGCCCTCAGAGGCCTGCGAGCCGATCGATTCCGGCTCTGCGGTGCCGTGGATTCCTAATCCAGAATGGAGTCCATCCTTGAATCCGATCCAGCGGTCGCCGAGCGGATTTCCTTCTTCGCCATACTCCTTTTTGGGACGACCGTCTCTGGGCTGCCACATTGGATTTTTCTGCAGGATCCCGACAACGAATTCGCCGGTCGGTGTGCAATTTTCTTTGCCATGGCCGACCGGGAATCCGAGCAGCCAGTTTCCATCGAGAAAAACATCCAACCAGTAGTCACTCTTGTCGACCTCCGCATGGAATGTTCCGGTCAGGAATTTGAGCTTTTGTCCAGGGTGAATCGTGTTGCCCCGAACATTGTTGAGCAGTCGTAATGAATCGACGGTGGTTTTGTTGCTCTTGGCAATGGTGTGCAGAGAATCACCGCTGACGACCGTTGCAATGGAGGCCATCGAGAAATTGCGCCGGGAGAGCACCCAGTACTCGACCAGATCTCGCAGTTGCGATCGAATCGGCTGGCGCCAGGCGTTGTCGTCAAAGCTGTTGTAGGCATCCGACAGAAGTCGCCAGCTTTTGGCAGCCGATGCATCATCTTGATGTCCGATTTCCGTGGCGACGAGAAAACAACTTTCTCCGTAACCGGCGGATTCGATTCCTGAGGAGAGGATCTTCTGGGCGTATATCAATTGCTGTTGTTTGTCGGACTCTCGCATCAGGATGGCTCTAGCGGTTCCGGAAAGTTCACTATTCGATTTTTCAAGAGAGCCGAGCAATCCGAGAGCTTCGCCTCGATCACCGAGCTCTTTGGTTGCCAGTAGTGACTGGACCAGTCTTATTGTGGTTCCATCATCGTGGTCTGCAGCGAGTTGCCTGCGGAGAGCCTGAATCTCGAGCGCCTGCACGGATAACTCTTCGTTATTGACCTCGTTTGTTGGCGCCACCGGATCCTGCAGTCCTGCGGAAGCGCTATTGATGGGGTCCTGTACCGGCGAAGTTTCGACAGAAAACCAGTTGCTGTAGCCCCACCAGATACCCGCTGCAATGATCAGGAAAAGTACTGTATTGCGCATTCCACCCCTAACTCCCACAAGCTGCTTCGGACCATTTCGGACCGGAGCTTTAGCGCCGATTGATAGCGAAACGGAGCGTCATTCTAGGGCTGCACGGGGTCATCCGCCAGCGATGGTGTACTTATCCCAGGATCGCACGGACTGAGAGTTTGGAGAGGTTGACGAGCCAGTCAGGAAAGAGTCCCAGCGCAATGGTTGCAATACCGCAAATGGCGACAGAGAACTGTACGCCCCATGCGCCTGGAATCAGTTCGAAAGTGCTTTTGGGCTCCCGGAACCACATGGCCACAACCGGTTTAAGGTAATAGTAAATGCTGATCAGTGAGGCCA
>JBBWWC010000198.1:0-7225 GCA_050256555.1 Planctomycetota bacterium
CGGAACGCCTCCCCACCAAAACTCTCGTGTTTGCGGACCGTACAGACCGTGGCGAGTACTGTGTCTACGCAGTCGACCCGGCTCTTGAATTTCCATTACGAGCAGACGCCCTCCAGCGTGGGCAGCGTGGCGGTGCGCACGCCGCGCGACCAGGATACCTTTCGGGCGAAACTTGTCATCGAGCAACAGGACACGTCGATTCGCAGTGTCAGAAACCGCAATCGTCCCGTCTTCCATGCAGGCTACCGCCCCTGGTCGAGGAGGGAGCAATGCTTGCCAACCGGTCGTCTGCTCGCAAAGCAATGACAGATCCACGGCACGAACCAGCGCCATCAACCACGGCTCTCGACGCAATACAGCGCTCTTATTCCTGCGGATTTCAAACATCTGAAGTCGATGATTTCCCTGATCCGCAACCACCAGCCGCGGAAAAGGTCTGGCCGGCATGAAATCGAGTCCTGAAGGAGATCGAAATTGCGTCGCCAGCGCTCCATTCCCCCCCACCTCATCGAGGACAAAGGGGATCTGTGGATCCCTCGCCATGACCGAGACTCTCTCTGAATCGGGTTCTGAAACGGCCAGCAGGCGTCCTTCTGATTCGACCGCCCAGTGCTGACCATAATGTGACACGAGATCCACACGCGACCACTGCTCAGCAGCCTCGACGGGAAGTTCTGGATCTCGGACACCGAATCGTTGGATCCGTCTTTCACTCGGTTCGAGGACGGCACAAATCATCGAAGCCTCATCCAGAGCCAGTGCCTCCGGATAATGAAGTCGACCGCTAGCTTCCCGCGGAACCATCGCATGGACTCCCCAGTGATGCATGCTGATTCCATGGCTTCCAAAGACCTGGATTCGATGATTGTCACGATCGGCCACCAACAAGACTCGCTGATCAAAACCACAGATTCCCATCGGCCCAGCCAGCAAGCCGGGCGCCGCACCGTGATCGCCGACACCTTCTTCGATCGCCGGAGAATCTTGATTCAGATCGATGGAGAACAATCGGTGGTAACCACGATCACTCACCCAGATCTTGTCTCCCACCACTGCGATGCCCCGTGGATCGATGAAACCGGTCCAGCTCTGTTGTAGATTTCCATCGAAATCGAGTCGGTGGACTTCCCCACGATAAACATCGGAAATCAGTAAACCCGTTCCGCCCGGAGATAACGATAGAGCTCCCGGTTGCCAGCGAGTTTTGAGGCCTGGAAGTTTCCGAACCAGTCGTCCTCTGCGATCAATCTCGCCCAGTGCTCCACCACGATCGACAATCACCAGGTGCCCACGACTCAAAGACAGCAAGCACCTCGGACGTGGAAACAATTCAGGCAACTCGAAATCCTCGGCAGACCTATTTCCGGCACCATCGATAAAAATCAAACGGGCAGGTCGCTCGGTAACTACCGCAAAGCCCCCTTCTTCAAGGGAGCAGATCGCCTGCGGGATCCCCGGTTCACAGGAAACCGTACCGAGAGGTCTCCCCATCGAGAGCATCTCCGTCAGATCCACAGCCGCGGCAGAAGAACCAGAATCGACGGAAACGACCGGCGTCAGTGCAAGAATCATGAGCAGGACTGAATACATCTATTTCCTCCCATCGACATCATCGCGATCTTCTCGATCAACGGCAACCGTAGTCTCGCCCAGTTCCTGTCGAGAGCATATCCTGATTCCAGAAAAGGAGGAGAGATGGAATCGCCGGATGGATCAAGGGGACTCCTGTGGCGCAGTGGCCGCTGGATTCCCTGGACCGAAATCGAGATCTCCCAGCAAACAAGAGGAGGTCCTGGTGGCCAGCACGCCAATCGATCGGCGACCGCCATCGATCTCCGCTGGTCCCCTCTCAGCTCACAGGCCTTTTCTACATCCGAACAACAGCGTCTGACAGAGTCTCTCGAATCAAAAATCGACAATGACGGCCGAATCCGAATTCTTGCCAGCGACGAACGATCTGCCGCACGAAACAAGGAACTAGCACTCAAAAGATTAACCCTGATGGTCGCAGAGGCTCTCCGACCACGCCGCCCCAGACGTCCGACCAAGCCGACCCGATCGAGTCGTGAAAAAAGAATCCAGCAAAAAAAGAATCGATCACAAATCAAAAAAGATCGGCGCAAACCCAACAACTCCGATGGCTAATGCGACGTCCAGAACACATCCCTTCGATTCCCGATCAAATCAAACCGATATAAGAAAAGGGCTCCAGGGAAACCCTGGAACCCTAAAAAAATCATGGGGTGGGAGGAGGGGCTCGAACCCTCGACCTCCAATACCACAAACTGGCGCTCTAACCAACTGAGCTACACCCACCATTGAATCGCAACAGACTCTATCGCAACAGACTCTCGGTCACTTGCGAGACCAGAGAGACCCCGAATGTTGGCGATGCAGAACTCGGGTGTCAAGGAGACCGTGAACTCCCTTGCCAGCAGATTTGTAGCAAACAGCCCTTCTCTCCTCCAGTCTCCAGGTTCGCAGTCAGCTGCAGGGTCACAAATTGATAACTCAACGGCGAGAAGATGTCCCAGCCCAAGGATGCACGAATCCCCGCATAAGTCACAGGATCGGCTTCATTGGTAAATTCCCAACGTGGCCATGCGACGATCTGATGCCGTATTTCATGAACCTTCTGCCGCCAAATCGCCTCCGGAGTGGCGCTCGGAAAAACTCTGGCCGGAGGAATCAAAGGTGCATCAAACATCGGATCGATCAGTCCGAGATCGATTCCTCCCAGGGGAACCGGGAAAAGTGGTGAAAATCGACGGGACCTGAGGAAATCTTCTCGCGTATCAGAAACGCCCTTCCAGCAACCCCCGCAGCCGAAATCCAGATCATTCAGCAAACGGTCACGAAGAAAACTACGAGTAGTTTCAAAAAGATATACGCTCTTGATCGGAGAATCCCACAATTTCGACGAGTTTCGAAAACTGTCGCCAAATAAATCCGGATGCATGTCTCCGATGACCTGTTCGTCAGCAATTTCAGAAATAGAAACTATCAAGTTCCTCGGTGAAAATTGCTTCATATGAACTTCTTCTGATCGACTCGGATTGGCACCATCCGGGTCATCACCATCCAGGAACGGGGAACTCATCAGGGTCGAAAATAGAAAGACCACTGCGAAGGCAGAACTCAAAAGGGACCTCATCTCGGAGACTCCCGAGAGCCGATCCCGAACTGAAAAACATCACGATCTCAGTGAGAAGATGATCCGGGAGTTGGATTGGGAATCCAGGTCATGCGAGAAGAGGAAAGATCGAAGTCGTTCACTCGATGGTATCGCTTCAACGGAAAATGGGAAGCCGCTAACGCCTTCTGCTGGCGAGACGTACCAGATCCTCGGCACTGGCCACATCCGGGTTTCCTGAAAGGGCCTGGCGAACTCGTTCCTGTGCGTCCGACAGTTGAAATCCAAGTACCTGAAGGGCCCGAACCGCATCCGCAGGGGGACCTTCAGCGATTCCCGCCGCTGCAGGAGAACCGGCCCGGGAGGCCAGGTCCTCTTTCTCAAGAGCACCACGAAGATCCAGAATAATCCGCTGAGCCGTCTTGCGACCGATGCCCTTCACTTTCTCGAGTTCCTCGGTGCGTCCTTCGAGAACTTCCGTCCGCAATCGCTCCTGATCAATCTGGGAAAGGAGAGCGATGGCACTGGCCGGGCCAACACCGGAGACCTGACAGATCTGTTCGAAGAAATCTCGCTCTGCAGAAAGAGCGAATCCGAACAACACTAGCTGCTCATCACGAATACGATGAGAAACAAAAATTCTGGCAGGCGCACCCTCACGCAACTTCTCAAGGGTGCCACTAGGGGCCCGAAGGCGGTGCCCCACTCCAGCAACTTCAAGTACCGCATATTGCGGAGTGATACGGACTACTTCTCCGGACAGATACTCGTACACCGCTAAACCCCGCTAGCCGCTGGTGAGATTCAATCCACGCTCATTGAGCTTTTTCTTCACCTCGTTGAGAGAAGTGACACCAAAGTTTTTCTGACTGACCAGCTCCAGCTCATTGCGCTGGAGAAGATCCGAGATGGTCTCGATTTCAAGACGATCCATGCATCTTTGGCTTCGACTGGAGAGTTCCAGAATGCTTACCGGTTCTCCGAGCAAAGAAGCTGCTTCTCCATTAACCGCCAAGAGCCTGGTGTCGTCACTACGGACTCCTTCGCCCAGTCGAAG
This sequence comes from Planctomycetota bacterium, assembly GCA_050256555.1. GTDB lineage: Bacteria > Planctomycetota > UBA8108 > UBA1146 > UBA1146 > UBA1146. The sequence goes on from JBBWWC010000198.1 coordinate 4,191, forward strand.
ATTCTTCTGATTGAGGATTTTCCGTATCTCTTGAAGACTGGTCTCGCCAAAGTTCTTGTACGAAAGCAGCTCAGCCTCAGATTTACTGACCAGATCTCCAAGGGTGTAGATTCCCATCTTCTGGAGACAATTACGACTTCGTACCGAAAGCTCAAATTCTGTCACGGGAATCTGCAAGACCTGTTGCTTGCGAACATCGTCTTTTTCTTTATCGCGGTCGTAATACATCGACTGAGAAGCCTCTGCATCACGCAAGTAAAGCCGTGCTCGTCCATGATCAGGGTTTGACAGGAGTACCATGCGGTAACAAGTAATGGCCTCCTCGAACCGATCAGAATCTTCGTACAGGACACCCAGGTTGATCATGGCATGGGCGTAAAGAGGCGCAGTCCGCTGACACATACGATAGGCTTCAATCGCTCGCTCTTCATCTCCATAAAGAGAGTGCATGTAACCCAGTCGGAATTGATAGCGGGTCTCTTCTGGAGCACCTTCGGCAGCTGTCGTGTAAAAATCTAACGAAGTGGTGTAATCACCTTCATGTTGATGCAGCAATCCTTGGAGGTAACAAATTCTCGGGTGATCTTCTGGCATCGACAATTCTGCCATGACCGCACGTGCTGATTCAACATTGTCTTCCAGGATCAATGCCTCGCAGTAAAGCATTCCGACTCGCGGTTCTTTGGGCCCATTCTTCCAGGCCGGCTCCAGAACCTTCAAAGCAACGGAAGACCCTCCTTCCTCCAGTAAAAGCTTCCCCAGCAGATGAACGCACAGGGGATTACTTTGACATCTGGAAAGAACTTCACGTGCTTCCGATCTTCTTCCCAGAAGATCCAGAACCACACCGCGGCGAAAATCGTCCTCGATGGAATCGAGTAGATCTTCAAGCTCATCAATACCATCACGACGGGAGGTCACTCCTTGTCGTGCTTCATGATAAAAATCGACGCTGGTTTCCTTCTGAAGGATCAGTTCACGCAGCGACATCTCATTTACAGAACCAGTGGAGTCCAAGGATGCCTCCTCGATGGAGAAAAGCTGAAAAAAAGTTCTAAGGGCTTACTGGCGAAATGCCAAAACCCACCACTCCACCGATCTTTCACGGCAAGAATCCGGAAATCGGTGGAAGTAGGTATAAGATAGTAAGTAACGTATGCCCCCTCGTCAATGCGAACAGAATCCACCGCTCTCCTGCAGCGGGCTTGCGGCCCCCCCTTCTGGGAGAGATTATGGCTCTGCGCCAGTGCCGATCCGGGGTCATCTCGGGACAAACCCGCCGACCTGCCCCTCTATGCGACCTGCTTGCCGGGACAGAACCTCGGTAGATTTGGAATACGAATGCCCGAGGGCTTGAATCCCGCCCAGGAAAGTGCCGTATTGCACCAGGAGGGGCCTCTGGCGGTCATCGCCGGTCCAGGCAGTGGTAAAACCCGGGTGATGACGCACAGAATCGCTCAGCTCGTCTCCTCGGGTGTTTCCCCGGCGGCAATTCTCGCCATCACCTTCACCAACAAGGCGGCCGACGAGATGCTGCGCCGGACTCTGACACTGCTTGGAAATGGTCTCCATGTCCGGCTGCCAGGATCTGGATTCCTCGGACCTTCCTCCCTCGATCTCGATGATGGGACGCCAGTCCTGCGCACCTTTCATTCTTTCTGCGCCCGGGTACTGAGACGTTACATCCACAGAATCGAACCCTACACGAGCCGCTTCTCCATCTATGATTCCGCAGATCAACTTCAGCTGGTTTCAGAAATTTTGAAGGATTTAAAACTCGACCGAACCTCTTTTCCGCCACGCGCCACTATTTCCATGATCAGTCACTGGAAAAACCAGATGGTTTCGCCGGAACAAGCCACAGAAGAAGCAGCCACCTTCCGAGATCGAGAAATCACACGGATCTTTTCTCGCTACCAGGAACTTCTTGAGGAACGAGATGCCGCTGACTTTGATGATCTTTTGCTTTTACTGACCCGGCTATTTGAAGAACAACCGGATGTTCTTCATGAAATGAGATCCAGGTTTCAGTACGTGATGATCGACGAGTTCCAGGACACCAACCGCCCGCAATACCTGATCGCAAAGCTACTCGCAGGGGAACACAGAAATCTATGTGTTACTGGGGATCCCGACCAATCGATCTACTCCTGGCGCGGTGCGAGCCCCGATAACTTCCTACGCTTTCGCGAAGATTTCCCAGAGCATGCCATCGTAACTCTTGATCAGAATTATCGATCGACACCACAGATTCTTGAAGTCGCTTCTCGACTCGCAGGCAGCGACTTCGGGGAAAGGAAGCTGTTCACAGAAAATGAAGACGGAGCAGACGTCCGGGTCCAGCAGGTCAGAGATGAACGCAAAGAAGCAGCGAGAATCGCTGATCACATCGAAAGCTGGAAATCAGACGGGGTTTGCGCCTCCGATATTGCGGTCCTCTACCGGGTCAACGCCTTATCGAGGGCACTCGAAGAAGAATTCGTACGACGCCGAATTCTCTACGCCGTGATCGGGGGGATGTCGTTCTACGAACGAAAAGAAGTTAAAGATATTCTCGCCTACCTGAGAGCAGCTAGATCCCCCAGAGACGATGTTGCTCTTCAACGGATCTTTAACGTCCCGGCCCGCGGTATCGGCAAGGTCAGCATCGAGCGATTTGTCGCTGCGGCACGAGAATCGGGCCGGACACTTGGTGAACACATTCGTTCTGGAGAAGCGCTCGATGCTCTGCGCGGCAAGGCTCGAAAAGGAGTCGAGCAACTGCGCAATGTACTGGAGCAGCTTTCCAGCAATCCTCAAATTTCCCTGACCGATCAAGTCGAACTGGCCATTGAAGCCAGCGGCTATCTTTCCCATCTTGAGAAATCGGAGCCCGAATCGTGGCAGGAGAGAGAAAGAAACCTCGAAGAACTGGTCGCCGCAGCTTCCGAAACGGAAGAAATCCTGAAGAGCGTTTCTGCAGCCACGGCACATGAAGAAACAGAAGCCGAGGAAATCGATGCGCTTTCACTCTTTCTCGAAAGAATTGCACTGGT
>JBBWWC010000199.1:0-19787 GCA_050256555.1 Planctomycetota bacterium
TCCTCCGTCTTGTGGGAACCAGAGTTCTCGCTCGCACCGTGGCGAGCACATGCCGAGAACCCCGGTTTCATGAGTACTGGTGAGATCATGCGGAGATCCTGTTAGCCAGTAATTAAAGTGCTTACAGCAACAAAAGAGGTCCTCGTACTTCCGGTTTCCAGAGAGAAACCAACCGAGGTCAGAAAGGAGATTCAATGTCGGATCGCGAAATGCTTCTCGTGGGAAGCAAGGCAAAAGCAGCTCTGAAGGTTCATGATGTAAATGTCGGTGGAGATGCACTCGATGGACTCAATGAGATCCTGCACCGTGCAATCGAAGAGGCCGCCAAGCGTGCCAGCCAGAATGGTCGCAAGACCGTTCGCTCTCACGACTTCGTCTGCTAGCAGTCAGATCAGAATTTTTCTGACTCGTGAACGGGTCTCGGCGTTACAAGCGTCGAGACCCGCTTTTTTTGCTGGTCATGAAACGCAACAAATACAAAGCAGGAGAAAACCTCAAGCCCCGCCCTGGACAGGCTTCCCCGATTCTCCTTCAAAATCTTCCTTACGAATCTCATGGCGCTTGAGAAGATTTGAAAGTTGTGGCCGATGGATCCCCAGTGCCTCAGCAGCTCTCGTGATATTACCCCCACTGCGATACAACTCAGCAATGATATAACGTCGTTCCAGTGCAGCTTTGGCTTCCTTCAATGAGAGTTGTCCCGAGGTCAATCGAGCCACCTCTTGATCCAGATCCGGCTTGTTTCCTGAACGAAACAGATCGATGCGACCTGAAGAGAGTTCAGAAACTTCTGCTGAACCGACCGGGAACCAGTGCGGTAACACATTCACCGGGACTTCAACCGGAAGTCCAAATCCCTCACGAAGATCCTGAAGTGTATGTTGCAAATCACGACTCTTACGCCGTAAATCATCTTCGCCAGGACCGATGAGAGCAGACACCAGATGATCTCCTCCGGTGTGATAAACACCGAAGTTTGGCTCCATCAAATGTAACAACTGCTCCACAAACTGTTCATCTTCTCGTTCACGCAGCAAGATATCGAGGCCGGGAAGACTCACCTCAAGAAAACCGAGCGGCTCCTTGTCTCGATGATGACGCTCCAGGAGCTGATCCATATCGGCATCAAGAGCCGCCAGCGACCCAATCTCGCTCTCTTCATGCTCTAGCAAGAAAGCATTGAGGGTCAGGGATCTCAGCTGACCACGTGCCAATGCAAGTAATCGGCGAACCTCTTCGATATCCGTTTGCTGAAACGGATTTCCGGCAGTCGGCCTTTCCAGTACCAGGGCCGCCGAAAGTCGGCCAGGGTAGTCGAAAGGGATCGCCAGTAAACTTCTTCCTCTGACCGTCGCTCCTTGCGGATGAGATTCAATCCACTGATCGCAACTTTCCTCACCACTGCGAATCGGTTCTCCACTATCGATGCACTTGCGAGCCAAAGACCCCAGTAACTGCCCCGGGCCCAACCAGTCCTCGGTGGGTCCCATGTCAATATCGGCCAGGCTTTGCCAGCGGCGCTTTCGTCGTGCAACGATGAAACCTCGTGGACTGGGAACCAATCGGCGAGCTTCTTCCAGTACTCCATCAAGAAAAGACCTCAATTCAACACGGTTTCCTAAACCTTCCATCGCCTGGAAAAGTTGTGTCAACCGATCCGACTCCGGAGAGGAGCTGGCATATGTTGAAACGGTCGAGTCTCCGGTCGCCGAGACGATCGGCGCAGGCCCCGCTACCGCAGGAACGGGGAAGTCAGACTCTTTCCGAAAACGCTGCAGGTCGATGAAGAAGTTTTTCTGCCTTCTATCATCGAGAAAAACCACTCTCATGTCTTCTGGAAGTCGTGACGAGATCCTCTCGATGATCGCCGCTGCGCGATCATAGTGGACTCGTGCCGTTTTTAGATCGTGGTAGCCCTGCTGGACCCGTGCGATGGCGTAGTGGATCTGCCATTGCAAGGGCAACAACGAATCTCCAGTAATCATCTGAAGAGCCTTTTCGTAACAATCGAGAGCTTTCTCAAGGCCCTCATCGCTACGCTGCCGACTGATGGCACCCTTGATCAATAACCCCTGAACAATCAGAGGTACCGATTGAAGAGCCTCGGCAGTGAGTAAACCACGACTGACAAATTTGAGAGACTCCTCGAACTGCTCGCGCTCGACGGCGAGCTGAGCACGATCAAAGAGACAGGAAGCCACAACCCGGTCGAGGCCTTGCTTCTGTGCGATCTCCAGAGATTTCCGCAGTTCACGATCGGCAATCTTCCAGTCTCCACGTAGCAACGCAAGATTACCCTGCATGCGGTGGCCCTCTGATTGGTACTCGGGAAGTTCAAACTCCTGAGTCAGGATCAATATCTGTCGCGACAAATTTTCGACCTGTTTGCGTTCACCCAGGGCAAACCAAGCCCAACCCAGATGAAGAAACGAACGAACAATGCCCTTGGTACTGCCAAACTTCTCGCTATTGGTAACGCTTCTCTTGAAAAACCTGACCGCTCTTGCGTAATCACCCGAATGCGCATGAAGGCTACCGATGGAATTGAGAGTCGGTGAAATCTCGTGGGTATCACCGATACGTTCTCGTAAGGTCAGGCAACGGCGAAAGTGCTCGAGGCTTCGCGAGAAATCTCCGCTGTTTCGATAGACCTTACCGAGCAACTCATAAGTTGCTGCCAGCGCTCGAACATCGCGCGAGGCCTCCACTACTTCCAGAGCTCGAAACAGATACCGTGCAGCACGGAAGTGCTTGCCTCGTTCGTAGTAAACACGGCCGATGGTTCGCAATATAGTTCCCAGAGCAATCGAATCACCAGAACGTTCCACCAAATCGAGAAGCGTCTGGTAACTATTGAGCGCCGCTGCAGAATCACCTCTGGCCAGATGTGTTTCTGCCAGGATTTCCAGAACCTGACACAACAACTCCTGTAAACCCGGAAGCTCTTCTATCGACTCGATGCCTTCGATCTCTTTCTGCGCCCTCAAACACAAGCTCATCGCTCTCTTGATATCTCTTCTCTGGAGCCGCAATTGCGCTCTCAGTACAGTCAATCGAACCGAACCGAGCTTCCCGACCGCCTCCAGATCAGCCGAACTGATCCGGTTCAACACCCGGATTCCCTTCAGTGGCTCCTGCAGCCCCAGGTAGATCTCTGCCAGAAAACAACGAGCCTCGACCCGATCCTTGACCTCGAGTTCAGTGTCTTCCAGCAGCATCTTGATATGGAGCTTGCCTGATTCAGGCTGACCGACCTCGACTTCCAGTCGAGCCAGAAGATTCAAAATCTCGCGGCGCAACAGAGCAGCTCCCGTACCACCAAGATGGTCGAGCATTCTCCGACCAATTCGGATGGCCAGAGGTTCGGCATAGGCACCAGCAAAATAGCGCATCGCAATGATTCCATACGGATGGGCTTTTTTCGGATCATCTCCAGCAGCCAGGAGCTCATGAACCTCGAAGGCTCTCACCGGATCGTGACTGCGTGGATCCTCGGCCAGAATCCGGCCCAGTTCCTGCTGAAGGTTTCTGGCGGCTTCGGGTCGAATCGACATCCGTAGCCCCTGCATGTGCATCTCATGGGCTACGTGATACCTGACAGTACCTCTCGAAAGATGTTTACGGATAAACCCACGGTCGGAGAGGCTATCAAGAGCTTCTTCCAATCGATCCTGAGCCACACCACTGGAAGAAACCAATAGCGCCGACTGAACAGGACGACGAAGCATCGCAAGATGCTCGAGCAGACGACGTTCCAGTGGCGGAAGACTCGCCAGTCGGCGACCGACCAGCACCTGGGAAAGCGGGATACCCTGTGCGCTCTCGAGGAGCGCATGCAAACTCTCGCTCTCGAGTGGGCTCGCCACCCCCCCCTCCTCCAGCAGTCGACACAGCTCCAGTACCTGTAGCGGATTTCCGCCACAAGACTTGGCGATCACCTCGATAAGGTGATCCGGTGGGGTACTACCCAGTTGCTGCTGCACCACCTCTCTGACCTCGGAAATAGTCAAAGGAGGCAATTCGATGGTGCGTGAGAAAGGTTGCCGGTGAAGATTCCATAGCTCCGATTCCTTGAGCTGATTCGTATCCAGACCATGGTCTGCGATAATCAACAGGCGACCGGAAGATTCGGAAACCGGTCCCTCTTCGCCAGCATCGTCAATAATGGAACTGGCGAACTCTCCAGATCGCCCCTCTCGAGCCCGGATCTGCTTCCAATCTCTCGACTCGAAAACACCCTCGGCTCCATCCTGACTATGCACCGCTTCACTGGAAAGAGCCGCATTGCGCGCCAGGTATTCGACGAACTCTATCGTGCCGGGGTCACTCCTGTGCAAGTCATGAAGGACCAGCACCAAGGTGCGATCACGCGACAGTTCTCCGAGAATCCCCGTCAATGCTTGATGGAACTGGATTCGACCGCTCTTGCCCTGAAGCGGCTCGACATCTTTCAAACCAGCCACTTCCGACTGAAGTTCTGGAAACACCCGGGTCAGGACATGGGCATAGCGTTGCCACAAGCCAGCACTCTCTCCATGGTCGATGATGAGATCTTTGACCAGACGAAGAATCGGTAAAAATGGAATCCCCTGGCGCTCATGACAATGCACTCGCCGCGACAAAATCTCGGCCCCAGCAGGCTGGTCCTCCTGGTGCGCAAGGCCCTCCTCGATGAGACGGGTTTTACCGACACCGCTTTCGCCAGAAATGAGCAATAGAGAGCAACTGGTGGCTCGTCTTTTCGAAGGCTCGATGACCGGATCCAGACCTTCGTGAATCCACGACTGGAGTCGGTTTAATGCTTCCTGACGTGGGGCTTCAGAGTCCTCAAGGTTCTCTGAATCCAACACCGATGCTTCTTCGCCCATCTCGCCTCCTCTCGATCCGACCATCGGACCTGCTGCTAAACCGTAACGATTCCTGACGGACAGGCTATCGAGAGACGCCCTATCCGTAAAGATTACGAACGGTGTTTTGCGAAGAATCGCCGATTCCCGACCTTTTGCGTCAAATGACCTCCTCGCCGTCCCTACTCGGCGAGGAGAAGCTTGGGTCTGAATGTAACGAGGATGTTGCGGAACCTGCCCATGAAAGGTGTAGGGACAAGCAGGCCAGTGTGTGCAGGACATGAAATGGAATCGTAACGGGCGAGAAATCGCGGACTCGAAATCGTCAGAATCGAGACAGAATTCTCGATCCAGATTTTCACGGGCCGTCAGAAATCCTTCTGCGGCCTCAACGATCTCGTAGCTTTTCCCCCCAGAAAAGTCCGGTTCCGACCGATTCCCCCATTCTGATTCTGCCTGCGGCAACGGAACCAGCGATCCCCATCGTAAGAAATCCATCCAACACGGACGATTTCCAAACTCCAGTCATCAAGCGAGGGGTGGTCAAAGAGAAAGCTCTCTCGACTAAGGTGGTTCTCCGGCAGGCGGCGAGCAAACTCCAGCGGTCCATTTCGAACGATCCCCAACGAACGATTCCTGGACAACCCATCCTGGATCCAAAGATCCAGATCTCGGGCACGCCGGACGATGGGTACCAGCAAAGCTCAGGTCAAGAGGCTAGATTTGATGTGAAACCCGGGGCCAATGATTTCCATCACAGGCCCCGGGGAGGTACAGGGGGTTGAAGTTAGTTTGAAGGGTAACGCAAGAAGCTAAACTGGCTGCCATAGCGCCGAGACACCTTCTTGTACGGAATCCATGCACCTGGAACCACGACTTGTTGAGCCACCTTACGGATCCTTCCGGGAATCATGATCGTCTCCGTGTAAGGAGTACGAATCCGGACTCCGCATCTCCATGTGGTCCGATAACGTACCACCGTCTGGCACCGTGGAGGATCCTGTACTTTTCGGTATTCGATCCGAGTCGAGGCCGGCTTCCATCTCTGGACAGTTCCGCACGGCAATTTTCGCAGGCAGACTCTACTTCGATTGAAGTAAGTGATTCCTGGCGACAGATCATGGTTGTGTTGATGCAGTGTACAACCACGTACTCTCTGTCGAGGAGCCGGTAACCGGCACCCGAATCTCTTCGAAGCTCTCTTCGAAATAGAAGTGTGCCGATCCCCTGAAGCCTCTGCCGCAACGGGAGAGACCAGCAACGAAGTCAAAAACAACAACACCAGTGACAGGAAGGCTCGCATCGACATGACCGACCCCTTTCTCGAGAAACCACAAGACGCCCGATTGCGTCTTTTGTCTTCTCAAGGGGATGACGGGGACCGTTCGTGATTATTCACTGTTCTTTTGGTGGAAATGGCGGTCCCAGAAAAAGTAAGGATCGATCTTCCTCGACGATTCTCCCCCCTGTCCGCCATTCTCGGTGAGGCGAATCGAGACGATCCGAATCGGAGCGACGGATCCACTCTCGCGAACGAGATGAATCCCCCAGACGATCCCAGAGAGAACCGGCACGCAAAGCCAACGCCTTGGATGACGAAAAACGTGACGTCGCTTCTTCTAGAATCCGTCGAGCTTCATCCTCTCGCCCTTCGGCCAGGGCTACCTCTGCCAGAAGCCAATCGATCCAGCCATCGAACGGACGCATCTGTCGCGAACGAGCCAATGACTGCGATGCTCCGACCGGGTCTCCAGAGCGCAGCGAAGCCAGAGCATGATGAAACCAGACGTCAGCATCTTCGGGAGTGAGCTCGCTGATCCCATCCAGCGTTTCGACAGCATCAGAAAATCGCAGCAGATAGAACTGGCCCGCAGCAATACTCCAGCGATCAAAAAGATCCTGGGGGATCAACTCCAACCCGCGCTCCAGTTCCAATCTTCCGGCCAGATCGCCCTGTTCCAGTGCCGTGATCCCAAGTATGACCCAGGGCCCCGGGCGAGAAGGATCTGACTGAGCAGCAAAGCGCGCTGCTCGACGAGCCTCCTTCCACTGCCCCGCTCGCAACGCAACCCATGCCATTTCTCGCTGCAATTCGACAGATTCGTGATGAACTTTTACCGATTCGCCATGGAGATCAAACAAAGTACGGCCCAGAGAATCGACTGGAGAATCCTCGGCATGAACCGGCAACGGGCGAGCCAACATCGCCGAAGACAAATCCTTGATCAGGTCCTCAAGAAGTGGCTCGCTGACGCTGAAACGACCGAGAAAACCGGCAAATAACATCAGCGACATGGCGGCAGCCACCCGCTGCCAGCGTCGTTCACCTCTTACAGATCGAGTAGCACTACGTCGACGTTGCGCACGAGGGCGAGCACCATCACGTACTGCATCCAGCATGCTGGCAAAGCCGCGTAAACTGGCCGGCCGCCGCTGCGGTTCCAACGACAGCGCATCCTCAAGCAGTCCACGAAGCCCTGGTGGATCTTGAACAATATCACTACGTTCCACCACAAAAGAGCCAGAGAGAATCCTGTCCGCCACCTCGGTCGCCCCTCGACCTGTCCACGGCGGCCGTCCAAATGCACATTCATGGATTAAAACCGCCAACGTGTAGACGATCTGGCATTCATCGCTAGCTACTTTTTCCGGTGAAAGCAAAATCTCTGGAGCCAGCCTGTTAGCCACTTCATCGAGCTGCTCAACCAGATCAGGAATACTCCTGTCCGACAGCAGTTGTAATCCACCTTCATCTCGAAGAACTACCGCCTCAGGTCGCAACGCCACAATCGAAATGCCCTCTTCATTGAGGACAGCCAATAATCGGGCAAAGTTTGCGAAATAGCCGACCAGGGTTCGTAACCCGCCGGGCACCAGAACCTCCCAGCCAGCTTCTGGATCAGGACAGATACGCAAGATGCATCGCTCAAGCGTCATACCTTTTTCGAGAATCTGGGATCCGGGTGTATCGCCAGCAACCAGAGATGTCGCCGGGAAACGTGAGTCATTTTTCAACTGACGACTCAATTGCAGGAGACGTTCTTGCACTGACGCAGAATCTTCTGGAACTGGCCTTCGTAACCACGAAGAATCAGCGGTAGAAGATCGATCTTCCCCGAACTTTTCGATGATCACGATCCAACCCCTGGAATCATTCCACCCCGAGTCGCCCTATTGAGAAATTCTGACTGCCGAATTCTCACATCGATGCTGCACTGCCATGGCAAACCTTGCAACAGGGCCAACACCGAGCAACACAACACGCCGGTAGCTCACCCAGAGGGAGACAAACACCTCAGCTGGAGCCATCCGTGGCTAGGTGCCTTCCAGGCCCATCAGGCCCGGATCTACATCGGGCGGAAGAGCTGGCTTCTCTTCCGATTCAGACGTAGCGGCAAGATCTTCAGGGCCACTGGAGTCGCTCGGTGTTTCCATCAGCGCATCTGGAATCGGGATCTCCACCAACTCGTAGATCTCCCGATCAGCGAGCACTTCCTTCTCGATCAACTCACGCGTGAGCAACTCGAGCTTTTCGCGCGATTCACCAAGAATCCGTAGGGCTCGCTGGTAAGCCTCATCGAGCATCGAACGGATTTCTTCATCGATGAGCATCGCAGTGTGTTCGCTGAAGTTACTGGGCTCGCCCAGTTCTCGACCGAGGAAGACATGTTCCTCGCCGCGCTTGAATGAAACCGGACCGATCTTCTCGCTCATTCCCCAGAGACAGATCATCCGTTCAGCCAGATTAGTCGCTTGCTCCAGATCATTCTGAGCACCGGTCGTAAACTCCTTGAAGATCAAATCCTCTGCAGCACGACCACCGAGCAAGATAACGATTCTGTTGAGCAAGTAGGTTCTGGAATAATTATGCGTTTCCTCTACCGGAAGTTGCTGGGTCACCCCCAGGGCTCGACCACGAGGAACGATGGTGACTGAATGAACCGGATCGGTTTGCGGAAGGAGCATCGCGACCAACGCTTGCCCCGACTCATGATATGCAGTCAGTTCTTTCTCGCGCTCACTCATCGCTTCGTCGCGTAAGGTTCCGAGCTGGATCTTGTCCTTCGCACGCTCGAAATCGCCATGGGTGATTCTCTTGTGTCCTCTTCTGGCCGCCATCAAAGCGGCTTCATTGGCAAGATTTTCGAGATCTGCTCCAGAGAATCCAATTGTTCCACGGGCCAGCGAATCGAGATCCACATCACTACTGAGCGGCATCTGGCTTGTGTGTACCTTGAGGATGGCACAACGACCATCTTTCTGCGGCCGTTCGACAACCACCTGGCGATCAAATCTACCCGGACGGACCAGGGCTGCATCGAGGACATCCGGACGGTTAGTTGCTGCGAGAACGATCACCGCCTGGTTCGATTCAAACCCGTCCATCTCCGACAGAATCTGGTTGAGAGTCTGTTCTCTTTCATCGTGCCCGCCGCCGAGACCAGCGCCACGAGATCTTCCCACAGCGTCGATTTCATCGATGAAAACGATGCAAGGAGCATTCTTTTTTGCATCTTCAAAAAGTTCTCGAACCCTGGATGCGCCAACCCCCACGAACAGTTCAATAAACTCTGAGCCGGAGATGGAATAGAAAGGAACTTCCGCCTCTCCAGCCACGGCTCGTGCCAGTAAGGTTTTCCCTGTTCCTGGAGGGCCGACCAGCAAGGCTCCTTTGGGAATCTTCGCCCCGAGCTGAGTGAATCTTTCCGGCTCCTTGAGAAAATCAACGATCTCCTGCAATTCCAGCTTCACATTGCGTAATCCTGCAACGTTTTCGAAAGTGACCACTTCTTCGCCACGTTCAAATCGTTTGGCCTGATTGCCGGAGAACTTGCCAAAGATGCCTGGATTGCCCATCTGGCGCCGCACCCGGTTGCTCATCCACCAGAAGAAAGCGACCAGAATCAGAATCGGCAGGAATCCGCCCAGCAGTACCTGCCACGCCGGAGCAGAAGTGGCCTTGAACAAGACCTCTCCGCGGGTGGTTGCGACTTCAAAAAGATCTCCCTTGAGCGCAGGCGGTATTGTCGAACTGAGCTTGCTCGCCTCTACCGACTTCTCGCCGCCGAGCTCTTGTACAACGACCTGAACAGGAACGCGGAGCTCCGCAATGAAGATATCGAGTTCTGATTCGACTAGTTTTTCGATGTTACCCTTGCGAGCTTCCTCGAATAGTCGCGAACTTGAAACCTCATAGGCGCCACCACCGACACCTGGAGAGATGACATTGATAGTCAAAACCACCAGTAACAACATGAGGAAAAACCAGAACCAGGGGCGTTGGCTCCAGCCACCACCTTCCGATTCGTCGGCATCTTCTCCGTCAGAATTGGGCTCGCGAAGATTCTGATCTCTCAAATCGTCTCCTTAGTCGATATCTACCTGTAGAAGTTCTGCAACAAGGATTTTTGCAGCCTGATCAATACCTTGCCAGATTCCGTGCGGCTTGCACCACCTTCTCCGGTTGTGGAAGGATCTTTTCTTCTAATTGTGGCGCATATGCAACAAAACAGTCCAATGCCCCAACCCGACGAACCGGAGCATCAAGGTGATCAAATAGCTCATCCTGGATCCTGGCGGCAATCTCGGCCCCATATCCCCAGGAAAGAGTTTCTTCATGGACGATCAACACCCGATTGGTCCGACGGACCGATTGCTCGATCGAATCCCAGTCGTAAGGGGCCAACGAACGAAGATCGAGGATCTCGGCCTCGATTCCCTCCTGCGCCAACTCCTTTGCCGCAGTGGCACAACGATGGACGAGAGCTCCGTAGGTAATAATGGTGAGATCATTACCTTCTCGAATCCGGGCAGCTTTACCCAAAGGAATCATGTAATCCGGGCCAGGATCGATGCCCTTATTGTGGGTCTGTCGGTAGAGGTGTTTGTGCTCGAGGAAAATAACCGGGTCGTCACAGCGAATTGCGGTCCGGAGCAATCCATTCGCATCGGTCGCATTGCTGGGCATCACGACACGAAGACCTGGAATATGTGTAAACATCGTCTCGGCAGACTGGCTGTGATACACCGCCCCGCCGCGTAAATAACCACCACTGGCCACACGAATCACAACAGGGCATTTATCGATCCCCGCCGAGCGCCAGCGCAACAAGGCCAGCTCCGATCGGATTTGATGAAAAGCGGGCCAGATGTAATCGAGGAACTGAATCTCGACGACCGGCTTCAAGCCGCGTAACGCCATACCAATCGCTCGGCCAACGATATTGGCCTCCGCCAAAGGCGAGTTATAAACACGGTCCGAACCGAACTCACGTTGCAGCCCAGCGGTGGCCTTGAAAACTCCACCCTTACCCTTTACGTCATCGAGAATCTCGGATCGACTCGCATCCGCTACGTCTTCTCCGAAGAGATGGATGGTCGGATCACGGCGCATTTCATCACGCAAAGCCGCATTGACCAGATCCACCATCGTGGTGGGCTGGCCTCCTTCCACCGGAGCCGGATTCGTCTCGAAATCACTACCGGTGGGATCGATATCCATCGAATAAACATGGTCGAGAACCGTATCAGGGTCTGCCTGTGGAACCTTCACCGCTTCATCGGAAGCCTTACGAACCTCAGCCTTCACTTCCTGCCGGATCTGCTCCAGAGTCTCTTCGTCAGCGACTCCCTGCTCTTTCAGAAACTCCGGGAACACCAGCAAGGGGTCCCTCAGAGCCTCAGCTTCACGTTCTTCGGCAGGACGATAAGATCGCTCATCATCGGAAAGACTATGACTGTATGGCCGTACAACATGCGCATGGACCAGCGCTGGCCCATTGCCATTTCGCATGTCAGCGACCACGTCTTTGAGCAACGCATAACAGGCCAGAGGATCGCAACCATCGACTTCACGAACATCGAGACCGGGGAATCCCAGTACCAGTTTGGAAATCGAACCTCCGGGAGTATTGACCTCAACCGGAACGCTGATGGCATAACCATTATCCTCGACCACGAATAGAACCGGAAGATTCAAGTTGCAGGCGGTACTCAGTGACTCCCAGAACTCTCCTTCACTGGTAGTTCCATCGCCAACCGAGACGTAAGCAATCTCACCGTCGGACCAGTTGCGAATTCGATCTTGCAGCGGCTCATTGGCCGCCCCCTTGGACCATGCTTCCGCACAACCAACGGCATGAAGACACTGACTTCCGGTACATGAGGATTGATTGACGACCTGCAAGCGTTCGCTACCCCAGTGGGATGGCATCTGTCGACCAGCTCCTGCCGGTTCGTCACGAGCCCCAGTCGCACTCTTCAACATTTCTGTAGGTGTCAAACCGAGCTGAAGCATCAACGCTCGATCACGATAATACGGAAAAAACCAGTCCTTGCCGGGCTCGAGGGTCATCCCCAGAGCGGTGTTGATCGCCTCATGACCACAACCATTGATCTGAAAGAAGATCTGCCCCTTGCCTTTGAGGCGAATCTCTTCATCATCAATTTCTCTACTGGTGAACATGTTCCGGTAGATGGCAAGTAACTCCGGAGCACCGAGGCCGTGGATCTTGATCTTTTCCCTCTCCGACTTACGGGGCCTACCACGTTTACTGGAAGACTTCTGGCTCTGGGTCGACATTCTGGTCCTGACCGGTGAGGGCTCCAGCCCTGGCCAGGAAAGAGCCCGAGGCTGATTCATAGCAGGTTGGTGCCGATTTCCAGCATTCTAGAGTGGAGAAGGACTTCATTCAACGAGACCCGCAAGTCTCGCTTTGGTGGATGAAAGAGGGGTTCTCCGGGTATTGTCCCTCTGATGCACCCCGTGCCTCACGTGAACCACGGAAGAATAGGCTACAGGAACAGTTCCACGACATCAGGTCCTGACACGTAACTACTGGAAATGATCGAGAAGGGAAATCGCAAGATGGTCGAGAAGATCGGTAACTATGACGTAGCGATCATAGGAGGAGGCCCTGGAGGATACGTTGCCGCCATCCGTGCCGGGCAACTGGGTCTTTCTACAGTCCTGGTAGAGAAAGATGCGCAACCCGGAGGCACCTGTCTCCATCGCGGCTGCATCCCGACCAAGGCTTTATTACAAAGTGCCCATGTCATCGACGTTGCCCGTGAAAGTTCCTACTTCGGCATCTCGATTCCAGAGGCCGATGTAGATGTGCCAGCGGTACTTTCATTTCAAAAGAAAATCGTTCAAAAGAACGCCAAGGGTGTCGAATACCTGCTCAAGAAAAACGGTATCACTACCGTCAACGGAATCGGCCGGCTCGATGGGCTCAATACAATTCGAGTGGTCGACAACGACTCGACCGAAAAATTGATTGAGGCCAAGAACATCATCTTGGCCACCGGTTCGGTTCCCGCCAAACCTGGTTTCCTTGATTTCTCAAACCCTGCGATCATTACCAGCGACGAAGCGCTACGTCTCGAATCGATCCCCAAGAAAGCAGTGGTCCTCGGAGCTGGAGCTGTCGGCTGTGAGTTTGCATCGATTCTGAAATCTTTCGGCAGTGAGGTGGTCCTGGTCGAACTCCTCGACCGTCTCCTTCCCGTTGAAGATCATGAATGTTCCGCAGAGCTGATGCGTTCCTTCAAGAAACGCGGCATCAAGAGTCGGGTTTCGACACGCCTGGAAAAAGCGACGCCAACTGATTCTGGAGTCGAAATCCTTCTCGCCTCAGAAGATGGAAAACAAGAAACGATTGAAGCGGACATCCTGCTGTGTGCTGTCGGCCGGAAACCGGTCACCGATTCCCTGAAACTGGACCAGGTGGGCATCAAGACCGATCGTGGCTTCATTCCGGTCCAACCCGACCAGAGCACCACACGTTCGCACATTTACGCCATCGGGGACATCGTCGCAGGAACAGCACAACTCGCCCATGTCGCCAGTGCGGAAGGGGTCATCGCCGTCGAAAACATCGCCGGAATGCATACCCAGCCGATCCGTAATGATCGAGTTCCGAATGCGACCTACTGCCATCCAGAAGTGGCCAGCGTTGGGCTGACAGAAAATGCCGCCCGAGAAGCCGGTCACGAGCTGAAGGTTTCCAAGTTTCCCTTGTCCGCACTCGGCAAGGCCGGAATCGTCGGCAAGGCGATTCCCGGTTTCTTCAAGATCATTGCAGATGCACAATACGGAGAGATCCTCGGAATTCACATCGTTGGCCCCCATGCTACCGATCTGATTAGCGAAGGGTGCGCCATCCTCGGACTGGAAGGTACCGCCGAAGATCTCGCTCACGTCATCCACCCACACCCGACCCTCGGAGAAGGAATGATGGAAGCAGCACATGGCCTCGTCGGCGGTGCGATCCACATGTAGGAAGGAACTTCGTGGCCGAGCAGATCACTTACCTCGAGGCACTCAGCAAAGCTTTGAACCGTGCCCTCGATGAGGATCCTCGAACCTTCCTGATGGGTGAGGACATCGCAGCGTATGGCGGTGCCTTTAAACTCACGCAAGGATTCCTGCAAAAATGGGGCCCTGATCGAATCATCGACACCCCCATCGTCGAAACTGGCCTCGTCGGAGCCGCCATCGGTTCGGCCATGGCTGGAAAGCGGCCCATCATCGAGATGCAATTCATCGACTTCATCTCCTGCGCCTTCAACCAGCTGACCAACTTCGCTGCGACCTGTCATTTTCGCTGGGGACAGCCGGTCCCGATCGTCGTACGCGGCCCTTCTGGCGGTGGTGTGCATGCCGGCCCCTTTCACAGCCAGATGATCGAATCCTTTTTTCTTAACACACCAGGACTCAAGGTCGTCGTACCAGCGACCGTCTCCGATGCATACACCATGTTACTGGGCGCCATCGAGGATCCGAATCCGGTAATCTTCCTCGAACAAAAATCCCTCTACCGAACCCTCAAGGGCGAGCTCGATGAAAACTTGAAACCACAGGCACCAGGAGTTGCAGCACTTCGACGTAAAGGAGATGCGCTGTCGATCGTCACATGGGGCGCCATGTTACATCGCTGTAGTGCAGCAGCAGATCGAGCTGCCACTGAAGGTATCGAATGTGAGATTCTCGATCTGAGATCACTCTGCCCACTCGATCTCGATGCGGTCTATCAGACGACAAAAAACACAGGCAAGGTGCTGGTCATCCATGAAGACAATCTCACCGGTGGTGCCGGCGCAGAGATTGCGGCACGGATCTCTGAACATTGTTTCGAAGATCTCGACGCTCCCGTCCGTAGAATCGCCGCTCTCGACATCCCGATCCCTTATGCCGCCACTCTTGAAGATGCCTCCTTGCCCGACGAAGATGACATCCTCGAATCGATCCGTTCCCTCGCTAACTGGTAAGATTCCAGCAGCAAAAAAGTTGAAGACCAAACTCGACGCTCCATCCAGCGAGCCGAAACGACGACCCCCGGACCAGAACTGAGCGCCATTTTGGCACTTCTGGCCCAGAAAAACGCACCCCTCGACATCGCATAAAAACCCTCTCTAGCCCTTTCTCTGGCGTATTCAGGGGTTCCCAGGCACGGGTTTACTTCATCGAACGACTCTCTGCGTGTAGACTTCTCAATTCCGTAGTGCAGTGCAGTGTCGGCAGTGTTGAATACAAATGCTGAATACGAACCCCTCTGGAGGAGGAATAACCTTCATGGCTACCGAAGTCACGATGCCGCAGATGGGCGAGTCCATCGCAGAAGGCACACTGACCCGCTGGTTCAAAAAACCCGGGGAACAGGTCATTCGAGATGAACCTCTCTTCGAGATCTCAACCGACAAGGTCGATGCTGAGGTTCCGGCCCCCGCCGATGGAATCCTCGAACAGGTCCTCATCGAGGAGGGCACCACAGTCGAGGTGAATACTGTCGTGGCCATCCTTGGAGATGGCTCAAGTAACAGCACTGCAAATGTCGAAAAAACCGAAGCTGCGGCGCCTGCAACAGCCTCCGTTGCGGTCGAAGAATCGGTACCTGTCGCAGCAGCAACACCGGAGAAAACTGCGCCTGTAGAACCAACACCTGTAGCCTCTTCAGATCATCTCACAGATATTCCGATGCCACAGATGGGCGAGTCCATCGCAGAGGGAACCCTGACCCGTTGGTTCAAGAAAATTGGCGAGCCCATCGAAAGAGATGAACCGCTCTTCGAAATCTCAACCGACAAGGTCGATGCCGAGGTTCCCGCACCCCGCAGCGGCGTACTCGCCGAAATCCTCGTCGAAGAAGGATCCACGGTCGAAGTCAATACGGTGGTCGCACGGATTGGATCTGGTGTGGTCACCAGCACCCCGACAGCAGCTCCAATATCAGCAAACGAACCCACGGAAGCTGCAGCCGCCGAAGCCGCAACCACTGCGACGACCACGACAACCATTACTCCAGAACCTCCAGTAGCAGCTTCTAACGGTGCGGGATCCAAGGTTCGCTCTTCACCACTGGTGCGACGCATCGCACGTGAGAACGGGATCACGGACCTTGCGTCCATTGCCGCCACCGGGGCCGGTGGCCGGGTCACAAAAAGTGACATTCTTGGCTTCATCGCCACCGCCGACACAGCAACCACTGCTGCAGCACCTGCTGTAGCACCTGCTGTAACACCTGCTGCAGCACCAACTCCTGTTCAAACTCCGACTCCCACGCTACCAACGATCGGCCTGCCAACGGAAGGATCTTCGGTCGAGAAGATGTCAGTGATGCGCCGCAAAATCGCCGAACACATGGTCGATTCGCGCCGTACATCAGCACACGTCCATTCCGTCTTCGAGGCTGACATGACGGCGATTGCTCAGATGCGCGCCAAAAACAAGGACGGATTCCTGGCTCGCAACGGTACCAAGTTGACCTTCATGCCGTTTTTCCTCAAAGCCTGCAGCGATGCTCTACGAATCTATCCTTATGTGAATGCATCTCTCGATGGAGACCAGATCCTGGTCCATCACAGTGTCAACATCGGCGTTGCGGTAGCTCTTGAAAATGGCTTGATCGTTCCCGTCATCAAGAACGTCCAGAACCTGAGCGTTCCCGGCATCCAGAAATCCGTAACCGATCTGGCGAGCCGTGCCCGCAGCAAACAACTGCTTCCAGATGAAGTTGCTGGTGGCACCTTCACCATCACGAATCCGGGACAGTTCGGCGGCTTGTTTGGAATTCCCATTATCAATCAGCCGCAGGTAGCGATCCTCGGAATCGGTGGTATCCAGAAGCGCCCTGTCGTTGTCGACGGCGATAAGATTGCAATTCGAGACATGCTCTACATGTGCCTCTCCTACGACCATCGCCTGGTCGATGGAGCTCTCGCAGACCAGTTCATGTCCAAGGTGAAACAGAACCTCGAAAACTTCGAGGAATCTTCCCTGGTGTAATCGATGGAAACATCGCCGACGGCTACCAAAACCTCTACTTCACAAGAGCTACCTGAAGTGAGAATAAGAAACATCGGGCAAGTTTCTTTTGCCACAACCCATCAAAAGATGCTTGGGTTGCAGAAAAAACTCGGTCAACTTCCACATGACGTTGCCACTTCCGAGATCACTGAAACTCTGTTCCTTTTCGAACCTTCACCAGTCGTAACCCTCGGTAGTGGAGCAAAAAGTGATGATATCTTGATCGGGAATGATTCTCTGAATCAGCGTGGCATCGAGATTCTTGGCGTAGACCGTGGAGGCGAAGCAACTTACCACGGTCCAGGCCAGCTGATTGCGTACCCTGTTCTGAAACTACGACAGCATGAGCGAGATCTCCATCACCTCCTCAGAGTCCTCGAAACTGCAGTACTCGAAACACTCGAGCACTGGGGCATCAAAGGAAAACGAGACGTGAATCACACCGGGGTCTGGGTCGATGGCTACAAGATCGCCTCGATCGGCCTTAGCGTTCGACGCTGGGTTACGGGACACGGCTTGGCTCTCTACATCGCCGGTGATCTGGAACCCTTCGACTGGATCGTTCCCTGTGGTATTCAGGATTGCCCCATCACATCGATGGAACAGCTATTGGGACGCTCCATAGCCAGAGACCAGGTAGAGGTTTTTCTTTCCGAACGAATCGTCTCGCTCTTTGGCCGAAAGGCGCTGCGATGACATCTAATACCCGGCGTCAGAAAAAAGCACCTCTCCCACGACCGCCATGGATCCGGGTCAACGTACCCAACGATGGATCTCTCGAACGCGTTGGCGAACTGATGGACAAAGGGGCTCTTCACACCGTCTGCCAGGAAGCTCACTGCCCAAACATCTTTGAATGCTGGAAGATGGGAACCGCAACCTTTCTGATTCTTGGTGAAGTTTGCACGCGAAAATGCGGTTTTTGCGCTGTCAGTAAAGGGCTTCCATCTCCTGTCGACAAAGACGAACCGGAAGAGCTGGCCAAAGCAGCTCTGGAACTCAATCTCAAACATGTAGTCATTACCAGCGTCGACAGAGATGATTTGCCCGATGGTGGTGCACAACAATTCGCATTGACCATCGAGGCTCTGCGCAAAGTACTTCCAGACACCACTACTGAAGTACTGGTTCCCGACTTCCGACCCGACCCGGTACTGGGACTCGACATAGTCCTGGGCGCTGATCCGACCATCTTCTCGCATAACGTGGAAACGGTCAGAAGGCTCTATCCCGCAGCGCGGCCCGGGTCAAACTACGACCATTCGGTTTCGCTACTAAGCGATGCCGCCAGCAGGATCGGTGGATCGAGGGTCAAATCGAGCCTCATTCTCGGGCTCGGTGAAAAAGAAGATGAAGTGCGCGAAACGATTCAGGATCTTCATGCTGCCGGGGCTCGTCGGATCAATCTCGGTCAATACCTCGCCCCTTCGGAAGGCCACATTCCAGTCAAACGCTACTGGACCCCTGAAGAGTTTCGAGATCTGGGCCTATTCGCCCGGGAAGTCGGATTCGAGAAGGTAGAATCAGCACCGCTGGTTCGCTCCTCCTACCATGCCAGCGTTTGACCCCGCCCGGTGACAGTGGCACCATGAGCCCGTTCAAAAGGTGTCATTTCTTGATTGCCGGGCATGTCTTGATTTCCAGAACGGAGATTCTCTCGTGCAGAGCCGCATCCTCTCCGTCGATGTGAACCAACCAGACCCGGAATTGATTCAACAAGCAACGCAAGCCCTGGAACGTCACGAGCTGGTCATCTTTCCCACCGAAACTGTCTACGGAATCGGTGCTCTCGCAAAATCAACAACAGCCATGGACAAACTACGGAATGCAAAAAGCCGAGATGAAAAAAGTCATTTCACCCTGCACGTCTCTGATATCGAACAAATCTCTGACTGGGTCCCGGAGTTAAATGCAGCCGCCCAAGCTTTGATGGAAAAGTTCTGGCCCGGCCCATTGACCATCATCTTCCCAACAGCGGACACCACCATCGGAATCCGACTTCCTGCCAACAAAATAGCTCGGGCATTGATCAGAAGTAGCGGCCCTCTCTTTGCCTCGAGTGCCAATAGAAGTGGCGAGCCAGCAGCTACGGACATTCAAACAGCTCTTGAGGCTCTGGGTGATCAGGCTTCTGTAGCGATGGATGGAGGACCTTCCTCTATCGCCGAAGCCTCAACCATCGTCAAGCTTGGAAAAAACGAAGAGTTCGAGATTCTTCGTGAAGGACTCATCGGCGAAGCACTCGTCCGGAAAGCCATTCGAGGCCTCAATATTCTATTTGTTTGCACCGGCAATACATGTAGAAGCCCGATG
Organism: Planctomycetota bacterium; assembly: GCA_050256555.1. Taxonomy (GTDB): domain Bacteria; phylum Planctomycetota; class UBA8108; order UBA1146; family UBA1146; genus UBA1146. Next base: position 19,468 of record JBBWWC010000199.1, read on the forward strand.
GCCGAGGGACTGTGCAAGAAACTCCTGGCCGAGAAAGTCGGTGGCACAGCCGAGCAACTATCCGATCGAGGGTTTCATGTTTCTAGCGCTGGAGTCGCCTCTGGTGGCGGATCTGCCACAACACAGGCGCAGCAGGTAATGGAACAGATGGGTATTTCCATCGTGGAACACCAATCAAGACAACTACTGGCGCAACAGGTCGAAGATTCGGACATCATCATTGCCCTGAGCCATTCCCATAAAAGCGCCATCGAATACAATTTCCCGGACGTTTCCGAAAAAGTTCACGTCATCAATGACACCGGAGTCAGTGATCCCAT
>JBBWWC010000200.1:0-2328 GCA_050256555.1 Planctomycetota bacterium
CAGGTACCTGGCAAGCACTGAGAGAAAGAAGCACCAGTAAGCTGTAGTTTAATCTCTTCATGATTCCTTCTTTCCCGTCTCTGCTCGTTCTTGCAACAACTCCGAAATTTCTTCCTGCGAATAAAGGGGTCCCGTACCACATCCAGGACATTCTTTGACGACTTGCTGCCAAGTCCGCGAGGATCGAAGATTTTGCGGCCAAAAGGGGAAGGTCTTGCACTGCGGAGGACGAGCGGGATAAACGCTGCAGCCATCCTCCCAGAAGATACATTCGAAATTTGATTTCTCGATCAGGCTTCGATCTCGCCCAACCTGACGAACGTATTTCAGCTCGAAGGCTGCTGGAGAGATCTCCAGAAAAGTAGCCAGACGCTGGATATCTTGATCATCGACCCAGACGTAGCCCTCGATGCGGCAGCAGTCGCCACATTGGGTGCATTTGAAAGGCAAGCCTTCATTCCACCACTGCTGCTCCATCTGGATCCTCCTGAGCCGACCTTCCAACGCCACCCTTTTCCGTCGCGGCACCGTAACAGCCCGAAACGATCCGGGGAATGATCGCCATCGACACTTCTCTGAACACTACTTCTCAGGACACGATCCGTGGCGTACAACGCCTGCCCCCGTTACGATCCCCCCGGAGGATTTCGATGGACAAAAACAACTCATTGCCGACCCCATGCAGAATCTCAATCCCAGGATCCCGTCCTGCTAGTGATTCCTATCGAAGCCCACAATTCAGGCCCGGAATCTTGCCGCTGTGGATATTGTCGTTGCTACTACTTTGCTGCGGCTGTGTGGAACGGACACTGGTGATACGAACCGAACCGGTAGGGGCGAAAGTCTTCATCGATGGCATCGATGCAGGGACTTCACCGATCCGCGTGCCTTTTGATTTTTATGGTACCCGAGACCTTCTGGTTCGAATGGAAGAGGATGAAAAGCGAGGAGAACGATCCCTCGCTCCAGAGCGCAGGATCGTAAAATTGACTCCGCCATGGTTTCAACGCTTCCCCCTCGACTTCATCTCTGAGATTCTCTGGCCGGGGACACTGGAAGTGGTTCACGAGGAAGTCTTTGTACTAAAGCCACAGGACCTGGATGCTCTCTCGGAAAGTTTCCGTTCCACCGCCCGTAAATTTGGTGTCGTCAGCCCTCTCGCTGATCCCGAAGAAGCTCCCTGAAGAGGCTCCGATGGCTGGCAGTCGTGACATCGTCGAGGGATATGACCTCCAGTTCCTACCACCGGATCGCGCTCCAGATCAGCTAGCAGGATTACGGATTCTGGTTCTTGGCCTCGGCAGCCACGGCGGGGGCACCGAACTGATTCACTTTCTCCACTCTCACGGAGCCCAGATTTCCATCTCGGAGCATTCTTCGGAACAACAAATGTCCGAATCTCTTAAAAAACTCAAAGACATACCCATCCACAAAACAACTTTCGATGGGCACCGTCTTGAAGACCTCGAAAATTGCGACTGGGTAGTGGTCAATCCGGCCATCAAACCAAGCACACCTTTCCTCGAAAAAATCGCTCGCAGTGATGTACGTGCGGTAACAGAACTGGGACTCGCCTTATCATGGCTCCCTGCCAGATATCTTGCAGCGGTCACCGGCACCAACGGTAAAAGCACCACTTGTGAACTGACCCGTCGAATGCTTGAAGAGTCAGGGATTCATACCGTGGCTGGCGGAAATCTCGGTGGCAGCCTGCTCGGAGAACTGGACCGGGAAAACCCAGATCGACGATACATCGTTGAGATTTCGTCGTTTCAGGCTGAACGACTCGGTTCTGCCACCTCGCGCCCAGGTATTGTTAGCGTCACCAACTTGAGTCCTGACCACATCGACTGGCATGGCGATAAAGCGCACTACTATGCGGCGAAAAAAAGCCTTCTCGAATCCAGTCGTGGCGAAATCGATCTCGCAATACTTCCAACCACAGGGCCAATGGGTCGCGACTACAACTGCCCGAATCGAAAAGTCATCCGCTGTGGAATCGATGGAAGAGACGGAGAAAGTCGACCGGCAAAGAACTCGACTGGCAAACCGGTGCTCTACATCATTTCTCCCGAAAAAGAACGCTGCATCTCTTATCGACCCAGTAACGCCCTTGAAGGAGATGCAGGACTCGAAAATGTTCTTCATGCTGCGACCATTGCAGTGCATCTGGGAGCCTCCGATGACGGGATCGAAAAAGCCATCGAGGAATTCGAAGGACTGCCCCACAGATATCAGTACCTCGGCGAGTTTCACGGCATTCGCTTTATCGATGACTCCAAGGCAACCTCTCCTGAATCAGCCATGGCGGCACTGAATCGAACAGGA
>JBBWWC010000201.1:0-13709 GCA_050256555.1 Planctomycetota bacterium
CTTCCAGACCGGTGCCGAAGTCTGTGACGACGGTGGCGACAATGACGCCGACGGCCTGATCGATTGTTTTGACCCCGACTGCGTCGGCGTCCCTCCTTGTGGAGCGGAAGCAGGACAGTGTAACGATGGAGTCGATAATGACGCCGACGGCCTGACCGATTGCTGCGATGACGACTGCATCGGCGACCCGGCATGCGCAGAAGCCTCTGTGGCAACCTGCGACGACGGCATCGACAACGATTGTGATGGAACCGTCGATTGCGCCGATCTTGACTGCAGTGGTTTCGGACTCTGTGGACCTGAAATTTGCGACGATGCTTTTGATAATGACGGTGACGGACTCGTCGATTGCTTCGACATACTTGACTGCATAGGAACCCCGGCATGCCCCGCTGCAACCAATGACGAATGTGTAGATGCAACCGATATCCTGATTGCAGGACCCGGTGCCTACACCAACTTCGTCGATACAACATCGGCCAGCCTCGGTACTGAACCTCTACCAACCATCCCGTGCACGAGTATGGGACAGTTCGAAAACGATGTCTGGTTCAGCTTCGTACCGGATCAGGACATGGTCGCAGAGGTTCACACTTGTGATCCCTTGGGTTGGGATACGGACCTGATGGTCTACGAGGACCCCACCAATGATTGCAGCGCAATGATCGAGGTCGGCTGTAATGGAGACTCCACAGTCCTGGCCGGCTGCCAGGCCTTCTACAGCCACGTTCAGTTCTTGAGCGTGACTGCTGGAACGACTTACAGAATTCGTATCGGCTCCTATGGCCTGGGAAGCAGCGGAGTCGGAACCGTCACCGTCAACATGCAGATTCCCAGTGCGGAGATTTGCAACGACGGGATTGATAACGACATTGATGGAGCGGTGGATTGTCTCGACTCGGACTGCTTCACCGATCCGAGTTGCAACTTCACTACCGGAGACGAGTGTTTCGTCGCCATCGATGTGTTCGACGGTGCCAATCCGATCGACAACCTCCCCTTCACCTCCAGTACTGATCCTCCTATCGATATCTCTCTCTGTCCTGGTAGCGGCAATGGCGCCATGGCCTTTGACGGCTGGTATCAATACGAAGCGACTGAAACTGGCGATTACTGGATTCACACCTGTGATCCGGGAGCAGTCGGCTGGAATGATACCGACCTGCTTGTTTACGATTTCACCGCTGCCGGCGAGGACTGCGCAAACCTGGCAGGCAACGAGATCGCCTGCAACGGCGACTCATTCGTCCTTCCTGGGCCTTGCCAGAACTGGTATTCCCTGGTTGAGCTTCCGCTAGTCGCCGGAAATAAATACATGATCCGAATCGGCACCTACAGCACCTTCCAGGGCACCGGGTCTCTGACCGTCCTGCCTCTGAGTTGCCCACCGATGACCGGGCTTACCGTCACCACCGATTGTAATACAGGCGATGCAACCTTGAACTGGGATGCAAACGTCTACGACTCCATCGAACTAACAAGAAATGGAGCCTTGCTTGCAACTCTGCCCGGCACCGACACCAGCTACCTTGATCTGGCTCTCGCTCCCGGCAGTTACACCTACGAAGCCCAGGGTATCTGCGCTACCGGCACCTCTGCGACTCAGGTCGTGGTGGCAAATGTCGCCGCCTACGCCGGGGAATCGGATGTCATCTTCGGTGTCGAAGGCGTGGACGACGTCGACAGCGTTGCTGCTCTCCAGGCCGCCCTCGATGCCAACGGCATCATTCACGTCACCACCACTCTGGGCCCAGCGGAATGGGGCTGCCTCAACATTGGCACCATCACCCGCGCCTGGATGTTGACCGGCACCTTCCCCAACGATTACCGCATCACAGAGGCTGACGGAATAGCTCTCGCTGCAGCGGTCGAGAACGGCACTAACGTTTACTTCGAATCAGGAGACCACTGGGGATTCGCCCACCTGGTCACCCCCTACGACAACTACGACGGCATCGATCTGACCACCGTGATAGACGGAGATGACACCTTTGTGGCGATGAACGGTGCCGATAGCGGTTTCGGACTCGACACATCTGACCTGAGTGGAACCGCCTACAACCAGGCCGGCGCCGCTGCAGGAAATGACTGGACCGATCAGATCTCTCCTCTGGCCGGAAGCGCTGGACCCAACGTCGCACAGATCTGGACCGAAGCGACTCTGACTTACGGCACCGCAGTTTGCTACCTGACCGATCCTCCCAACGGCAACACGATCAATCAGTCGTGGGAGTTCGGCGGCTTCGGCGGCGATCAAAACGATCTCGCCGCTCGCTACCTCGCATTCCTCGGCGGTGGCGGTGGCCCGATCGGTCCGGTCTTTAGTCGCGGCGATTGTAACGCCGACGGAGCCTTCAACATTGCCGATGCCATCTATACCCTGGCGTTACTCTTCTCAGGTGGCCCAGCGGGCATCTGCGCAGATGCTTGTGACTCCAACGGTGATGGTGCACAAAACATAGCCGATGCTATTTACACCCTGGCGGCTCTGTTCAGCGGTGGACCTGCACCTTCTGATCCGGGGCCATCGGAATGTGACGTCGATGGGGACGATACCGACCCCCTTGATTGCGCAAGTTATCCGGCCTGCCCGTAACCTGGGCAATGAGGAGATTCGTAACGACCGACAATGTTTACAAGCAGAGGGCCTTTCTCTAACGAGAAAGGCCCTCTGCTTCATTACAAGTGCGTCCATCTGAATCTCGCAACAACCCCATCAACTGTCTATAATAGATCTGTAATAGTACTTAAAGTAGACGGCAATTCATTGCTGCCTACTTCGATTTTTCAGGCTCGGTGAATTACATAAATCACTAAAAGTTGCCTCAACACCAAAGCGTGATGGCGGACAGTTGTTGGCATGGATTTCATCGCAAGAAAAGGACCAGCATGTACAAATCAATCTTGATCGCAGCCGCAATCATACTTCTTGGCACACCACTCGGAGCACAAGGAGGCGATGAATGTGCTTCTGCAGAGGTGATCGCAGTCTCCGGATTTGGCTCTTACGTAGTAGCAATGGATAACACCACTGCCACTACGGGGCTCGATCCGATTCCCGTCATCGCCTGTAACGTGTCGGGACAATTCTCCGATGACATCTGGTTCTCCTTTACCCCAGATGCCGATGGTTCGTTGATGGCGGACACCTGTGACCTACTCGGCTGGGACACGGACATGGTTGTCTATGATGGCTCGGGGGGATGTGGCGCACTCATTGAGATCGGTTGCAACGGGGATTCTGTAGCAAGTCCGCTATGCCAGAATTTCTATTCGCAACTCGAAATCCCTCTGCTGGTTTTTGGTGGCGTGACTTACTACTTCAGGATTGGAAATTACGGAGCTTCCGGTACCGGAGGAGCGGCCAACCTCAACATCGAATTCTCCAATGTCACTGCTGAAATCTGTGATGATGGGCTCGACAACGATGCCGATGGCCTGACCGACTGCTTCGACTCCGTTGACTGTCCCTTCGGAACCGCTCCCTGTCTGGCACCGACAAATGATGATTGTGTAGGAGCCACCGATATTCCAGTCTCCGGCCCAGGAATCTACACTGCCTTCATGGACTCCACACTGGCGAGCCTGTCGGTAGAACCACTTCCGACAATTCCCTGTCCACTGGGCAGTGCCGGGACCTTTGATCAGGACATCTGGTACACCCTGACACCTGACTTCGATGCCGTAATGAGCGTCGATACCTGCGACCCATTTGGCTGGGACACTCACTTACTTATTTATGAAGGAACCTGCGGCTCAATGATCGAAGTCGGCTGTAGCGGTGATTCTGACACCCTGGCCGGCTGCCAGAACTTCTACAGTAACGTTCAGTTCCTCAACGTATCTGCCGGAATCACATACACCTTCAGAATCGGATCGTGGGCCGCTGGAGTCGGAGGAACTGGAAATCTCAACGTCTCCCTGGAGAGTTCAACCGTCGAAATCTGTGATGACGGTATCGATAATGATATCGATGGCCTGATCGACTGCCAGGATGTCGTTGACTGCCCCTTTGGTACACCACCTTGCACGCTGCCGACCAATGACGAATGTAGCGGAGCCATCGATATTCCAGTTTCAGGAATCGGCACCTATACAGTTTTCATGGACAACTATCTCGCCACTACTTCTGCAGTGCCACTACCGACATTGATCTGTCCTGGAGGCGCATCTGGATCTTTTGATAAGGATCTGTGGTACAGCTTCACTCCAGACATCGATGGCATTGCCGGAGTTCACACCTGCGATCCCAACAGCTGGGATACAGACCTGCTAGTTTACGAAGGCGATTGTGCATCCTTGGTCGAGCTGGCCTGCAACGGTGATGGAAATAGCGGTTTACCTGGTTGCCAGGTTTTCTACAGCCACGTCGAGTTCCTCGATGTCACGGCCGGAACCACCTACACCTTCCGTATCGGATCCTGGGGCATCGGCGCCTTTGGTAGTGGAGAACTGACGATAACTCTTGAAACCGGGTCCACCGAAATCTGCGATGACGGAATCGATAACGATGTCGATGGCACCGTCGATTGCCAGGACTGTGATTGTGAAAATGATCCGGCCTGTGCAGGAACTTACGTTGACGGAGATGAAATTTTTAACGCCATCTCGGTGGGTGAGGGAGCAAACCCCATAGACACCACGACCTTCTCTGACAGCACGCACGATTATAATGATGGCAATTGTACCGGCACACTTCTCGGCCAGATGTCCAATGATGGCTGGTACAGCTGGATCGCCGCCAACACCGGAACCTACTGGATTCACACCTGTGATATCGCCGGCTGGGACACCGACCTCGTGGCCTATGAAGGAGATTGCGACAACCTGACTCAAATCGCCTGCAATGGAGACGACGCTCAGGCACTGGTAACCGGCTGTCAAAATTTCTTCTCCTTCGTAGAAATCGATGCGACTGCAGGAACCGAATACTTCTTCCGTGTCGGGTCTTACGTCGCAGGGGTGTCAGGAACCGGCACGTTGACGATCGAAGAATTGCTATGTCCTCTGCTGTCGGGCTTGGCAGCCTCTACTGATTGCGCCTCTAGCGATGTCACTTTGACCTGGGCCGGAGATACTTACGATTCCATCGAAGTGCTCAGAGATTCGGTCGTCGTTGCAACTCTCCCGGGAACCGATACCAGTTTCCTGGACTCAAATCTCGCCAATGGAACCTACTCTTATGACGTTCAAGGAATCTGTGGGGGCGTTGTCGGATTGGGACAAAATGTTGTCGCATCCATTGCCCCATACGGAGGTGAGACAGATGTGATCTTTGCTCTGGAAGGAGTCGATGACATCGATAGTGTCGTGGGTCTTCAACAAGCCCTCGACTTCAATGGAATCACCTACCTCACCACCACCGAAGGACCCGATTCATGGGGTTGTCTTGGTGTTGGAACCATACAACGCGCCTGGATGATGACGGGTACCTACCCGAATGATTACCGGATCACCGATGGAGACGGAACGTCTCTTGCCGCCGCAGTCGAAAATGGCACCGCCATCTACATGGAAGCGGGAGATCACTGGGGCTTTACTCACCTGATCACCGCCTATGACAACTACGATGGAGTCGATCAGGTAAATGTTCTCGACGGCGATGACTCTTTCCTCGTCATGAACGGGGCCGACACCGGCTTTGGTCTCGACACCTCTGATCTCAGCGGTACTCCTTACAACCAGGCGGGAGCCGCAGGTGGCAGCGACTGGACCGATCAGATCGCACCTCTGGCCGGCTCTGGCGGCCCCAACGTCGCACAGCTTTGGACTGAAGCCACTGCTGGTTATGGCACCGGGATCTATTACGCCACCGATGACCCCAGCGGAAACACCATCTCGCAGTCCTGGGAGTTTGGCGGCTTCGGCGGCGATCAGAATGATCTGGCCGCCCGCTACATTGCAGCGCTTGGCGGCGGTGGCAATCCCACCGGCCCGCTATTTCAAAGAGGCGACTGTAACGCAGACAGTGGATTCAACATTGCAGATGCCATCTACACCCTGGCTTCACTGTTCAGTGGTGGGCCCGCTGGAACCTGCTCTGATGCTTGTGACTCCAATGACGATGGTGGCCTGAACATTGCGGATGCCATTTACACCCTGGCAGCACTATTCAGTGGCGGGCCAACACCGGCTCCGCCCAGCCCGGGAGCCTGTGGTGAAGATGCCACCGGTCCCGATGCTCTTGATTGCGTCACCTACAACGGTTGCTAAGCAACGGTGGCTCAGCAACGATGGCTCAGCATGCCGACATAAAAAATGGCCTCCCCAGACCGGGGAGGCCATTTTTTCGATGATGGCTCACACCTGTAAAAGCTGTCTATTGTGTCTCTTGTATCAACGACCAAACCTGCCATTCGCCCCTTGCCACACTCCACTGTATTGTGTTGCACATGGGGTGAGTCTATTTTTCGTTCTGGAGCTTTTATCCGTCGAAGTTCGATCCCTGCACATATCCAAAAGTTTGGAAAAACCATGGTGTTTTGCCATCCAGAGGCCCAATCCATTTGCAGGTTCAAGACATTGCTGTTTTGCATCATTATTTGCAGCCATGCTCTGGCGATCCCAGCGATAACCCAAGCGCAATCAAGACAAATACCTTTACTCACTTCGCCACCCACTACTGCTCTCTCCACCTCTCTGCTCCCGGGTGAAATCCTTGCCGGGCCGGCACCCCTCCAGGGTACCAGTGCTCTCGGTTGCTGTTTTCTTCCCAACCCAACTCCATGGGGAGTCGATGCGGTCATCGTTGTCGATCTCTTCCTGGCAGAAAGCTGGGCTTACGATGCAGTAACGCTAGAACCGATCGGAACCGTCACTCACCCGGTTTCAGGAGCAACCACCACAGGAATCACCACTGACGGAAACTTCCTTTACTGGGGAATCCTGGCTCCCCCCACCGCCAGTCAACTGTGGAGAACAAACCTCGATGGATCCGATCCCGTTCAGGTCGGCGACATCGGCCTCCAGGTCTCGAGCTTCGTCGGCGGACTGGCATGGGATGGCGACGATGGCATCTGGGCCGTAGATATCGCAGGTGAGCGATATGATCGAATCTCCAGTAGCGATGCCAGTTATCTCGGCGACACGCTACTGCACCCCGACAACGCAGGTGCCGGAAACGGCCTCGCATATCGTAGCGACTGCGGCCACCTGGAAATTCCTCATGGCAGTAATTTCGCCGGGCGCGTGACCACCATTTCGAAGGTCAATCCATTGACCGATGTTCCGCTGGCTCCTCTGGATGTCTCGTCCATCGGCTTCTTCATCAACGGGATTGAGACATCGAGACCCGCTGTGGCACCCAACGCAGACCCCTTCGGCGTCTATTCGATGTGGATCGTCGACAACTCGTCCAACAATCTCTATGTCGTCGAGGGTCATTCCGATTGCCCTGAAGAACTGCCGCCCATCGACGATTTCAGCTGCAGCGCTGATCCTGACGGCGAAATCATCGTCACCTGGCAGTCCAACCCGAATCTGGAAACAGTGGAGATTCGTATCGATGGTCTTCTGGTGGATTCGACCTCCGGATCAGCGGGAACATGGAGCGGACTTTCAGCCTCATTTCCCGATGTTATTCTGGTGGAAATCTGCGGTCATACCGACCAGCAATGGACCCCCACTGTCAGCTGCGAATTACTGATCCCCGGTTGTTCGGAAGGGCTGCTCCATCTTTCCCATCTAGAGACACCTGAACTGATCAACCAGAGTGTGCCAGTGTGTACGGATGGTGCAGGACATGTAGAACAGTCCTACTGGCGCATTTACGAAATCGGAGCCGCTCCTTTCAGCCTCCCCGGAGATTTCCTGCTCAACGCTGTTCAGATCGCCATTGAAAATTCAAACCCAGGACCTGGATCAACTTTGATACCGATCCTACTCAGGCTGTATGCTGACCCCGATGGTGGATCGATAAACCCCATCAGCTCACTGACTGTTCTTCATCAGCAAGAATTTTTGATCCCCACATTGCAGAATCAACACATGTGTCTGAATCTCACAACTCCTCTACCGGTGGGACAAAACACATCACTGGTCGTCGAGATATCCCTGCCGGACGGCTCACTGGATGAACACCTGTTGACCCTGGGGGCAAACTCGTCTCCTGAAACTGGAGAAGCCTGGCACTCTGCCCCCTTTTGCGGCATCCCGAATCCGGTCATCTTCTCCGGATTAGGCTACCCTGATCTCCACATCGGTATTGATCTGATCGGAGATCCCATCGGGACTCCATTTATCCGCGGAGACGTCAATGGAGATTCTTCGCGCAACCTGACCGATGCCATCGTATTGATGCAATCTCTTCTGGTGCCTGGGAGTCCACCGTTAACCTGTCTGAACAGTGGAGATAGCAATGATGACGGTGGCGTGAATCTGGCGGATGCCGTCTTTCTCCTGTCTTACCTGTTCGTCCCTGGTTCTGCAGATTTACCACCACCGGAAGTCTGCGGAGTCGATCCCAGCCCCTCTACGACTCTCAACTGTGACTTATTTCCCGGATGCCCTTAAAATGATCGTAGATTGACAAGTCAGAGCAATTTTATTGAATCTACGGTCACTTGACCCAGCCCCACTGTCCGGTAAATTTGTAGTATTGGGCTGGATAGTTCCGATCCGATCGAGGTCTTGTTCCGGGTCAGCCGGAAACGGTCACTAATGCGGATAGAACTTATACAGAGAATTTAATTTACAATTGCGAATAACCCGCGGTCAAACGACTGCGTTGGCGAGAATATTCTCACATTCGCAAGGAAGGGAAAGTAGATGCGTCTTCTTATTATTCTGGGAGTTGTCGCCACGTTTGCAATGCCAACATTGGTATCTGCGCAACCGGCGAATGACGAGTGTGCTGGTGCAGAGGTAATACCATTTGCCACGGGAGTCACAGTCGTCGCTATTGATAATACTACTGCAACTACCAGCGCCGACATCGTCGATGCTTCAGGTGCGTGCGCCGCTTCCTTCGTCGGAACTTGTGAAGCAGATGTCTGGTACAGCTGGACACCTGGCACTGACGGTATCGTTGCCATGGGAACCTGTAACGACGCTACCTTTGATACCGACCTTCTCGTCTACGCAGACGGATGTGCCACTCAAACTCAGATCGCCTGTAATGGTGACGGTGCTGGCTGCGCAGGCTTCTCTTCGCAGATCGATGCCTTTCCTGTTATCGCTGGTGCAGAGTACCTGATCCGCGTGGGTGGCTGGGATGCCGCTTCAGTTGGAACTGCAAACCTGACCATCGATTTCAGCAGCTTGATCCCCGTTTCCGACCTGATCTGTACTCCAGATCAGAGCACCGGAATCAGTGAAGTCCTGATGACGTGGAACGAAAATGACACCTACGACAACGTTTCCATCTACCTGGACGTGATTGATCCGGCCAATCTCCTTACGACCGTCGCAGGAGTCGGCGCTGGTGGGGCGAATAGCTTCAACTACTCCCCAGCAGCGGATGGTGGACACACCCTCTTCGCCGTAGGCGATTCGGGTGGAACCATCGCACCGGCCGCACAGTGCACCTACTTCTTTGCCGATCCATGTCCAGCCACATCCGGAGCCAGCTTGGTTCCGGTAGCTGCAAACCAGCCCTTTGGTGGAGCAGTTGCCTGCCAGGCCGGTGGTTTCCATGCGGACAACTCGTATTACCGTGCCTATGACCTCTGTAACAACTACAGCGTCACTGACAACATTGATATCAAGTGCGTGACCTCGGCTTTCCAATCTACGCCTGCAGCTGGAGGAACTCAGCCGGTTCGGATTCGTTTGCACATTGACGCCAATGGCGGAGCTGTCGGCCCTATTGCTGGCATGACCATGGTTTACGAAGAAGAGTTCCAGGTTGGCACCGTTGCCAATGATCTCTTCAACTTCAACCTTGGAACCGGAATCATCGACCCGGATGGCACCCTCGCCGGTGCTGCCTCGACGGTCATCGGTTGCCTTGACGGAGAGACTCTCGTTGTCGAGATCTTTACTCCGGATGGACAAGCTGCGGGACATGGCTTCTTCATGGCCATCCCGGACCCCGCGACGACAACCCCAGCCGATCAGATCGGCAGCAGCTACATTCTGGCTGCTGCTTGCGGACTGACCGATCCCATCGACATGGTCAACCTTGGATTCCCGACCAACATGTGGGTCATGGATGTCGCCTGGGATTCTGCCGGCGCATGTGTTTGTGGCGGAGGCGTCTCAAATCTGATCTGTCAGCAGTCTCCGGGTACCACTCAGCATGACCTGACATGGGCGCCTGTCGGCCCTGTCGGCTCCTACGAAGTGGAAGTCGATGGAGATGTGGTCGCAAATCTTCCGGGTACAGCGACCAGTTACCAGACTGACCCCCAGACCGCTTATCAGACCCAGCAAGTTTTCATTACTGCTTTCGATGCTGGTGGAACCGTCATCAACTTTGCTGGTTGTGATACCAACACCGCACCAGCCAACAGCTGGTACGAAGGTGCCGAAGCAGTCGCTACAGGAGACATCGACTTCAGCATTACCAATGCGGTCCTCACCACCGGTCCAGATCTCGATCCTGCGATTTGCGACATGACCTTGGGTAGTGGAATCTTCAACGATCTCTTCTACTGCTACACCGCAGGAAGCACCACAGACGTACTGGTCTCGACCTGTGGTAGCGCTTTGAATTTTGACACGCGCCTTGCGGTTTACAGTGATTGCAACAGCGATGATCCAGCCAACGTGATCAGCTGTAATGATGATGCGGCGATCGGAGCCATCACGCCTGGTGGAACTTTGCCCGGCAGTGGCAACGCTCTTTGCACCAACTTTGCTGCCGAATTGACCTTCTCTGCAACTGCTGGTCAGAGCTACTTGATCCGCGTGGGTACCTTCAACCAGGCTGGCCTGGGCGACGGAACACTGACCATCAACGACTGCATTCCTCCGGCCAATGCCGCTGGTGCTCCTGATTGCCTGACCGGTGACGTAACACTCACCTGGGATGCCAATCCAACCTTCACCTCGATGGAAATCACCAGAGATGGAGTCTCGATTGCAAATCCACTGGTCACTGACACCTCTTACGTCGACCTTGCCGTGGCTGAAGGTGATCACGTCTACGAGATCATTGGCGATTGTGGTAGTGGGCCCAACCCCGCTACAGTTCCCGTCTCAGTCCTGACCTACACTGGTCAGACCGACATCGTCCTTGCCATGGAAGGTCTTCAACAGGCCGGTGCCGTTGGCGATGTTGATAGTGCTCAAGCAATGCTGGATGCACTGACTGCCGCTGGCGTCGATGCAGGAATGGTACGAGCCTCGATTGCTGATTACCCCTGTGTCACAGAAGCCAGCGTTGCCAACTTGTGGGTCATGACCGGTACCGTACCAAACGATTACCGAATCACCCAAGCTGAAGGTGACCTTCTCGGCCAGGCCAACATCGACGGCAAAAACGTCTACTTCGAAGGTGGCGACCACTTTGGCTTTGCCCACGTCGCCTCGCTCTTTGATAGCCGTGACGGTGTTGATGATTCGACCTACAACACCGGTGACGGAGACGACACCTACACGGCCATGAATGGTCTTGATAGTGGCTTCGGTCTTGATACCAGCGACTTCGCTAATGTTCTTTACACACAGGACCAGGGCGTTGCGAACGACTGGACCGACATCCTGACTCCAGCGCTCGGCGATGCCGGTGGCCCCAATGCCGGAGCTCTCTGGGAAAACAACCCAGATGCTCTCTCCGGTGGTGGAGTCCCATCTCCCGTAGCTGAGACGAACTACGTCACTGGTATCTTCTACAGTACAGATGCGGGTGGTAAGACCATCAGCACCAGCTGGGAGTTCGGTGGTTTCGGTGGGGATCAAACGATTCTTGCCCAGCGCTACGTCGAAGCTTTTGCAGGTGGTGGAACTGGACCGGTCTTCAAGCGTGGAGATGCTAACCAAGATGGTGGCTTCAACATTGCTGACGAGATCTACCTGTTGGCAGCACTCTTCTCCGGAGGAGCCGGCTGCGATTGTCAGGATGCTTGCGACCAAAACGATGACGGCGGTGTCAACATCGCTGACGCCATCTATGGTCTTGCGGCACTCTTCTCCGGCGGGCCTGCCCCCGGTGATCCAGGGCCGTCCGTCTGTGGCGAAGATCCAACCGACGACAATCTCGTCGATTGTGTCTACAACGGAAGCTGCTAAAGACAAAACCGTCTGAAGCTAAGATACCGAGGGGTGGTGGGAGCCGATGCTCCTGCCGCCCCTCGGCCTTTTCAATTCGGCCTTTTCAATAGGCACCCCCGCAGGAGTCGGGCAGGGACTGCCCCGGGTACCGTCCAGTGGTCCTGGAACAGTCCTGGCTCCCTGTCCACTCGCGAGAGAGCTAGACAAAATGGACTCTCCCGCCATTAACAAGTCCGATTCAGCAAGATTCCCCCAGCGCCTGCGTTGCGAGCCACCGAAGGCACCCTTAGGATGAGGATTACGAAAGTTTTGCTACTGATCAAACGAGTCAGATCGAGTCCGATCTAGATTCGTCTCTTTTCATGGAGGTGTGTCGATGAAGAGTCCTTTTTTAACACCGATTTTGTTGGTTCTGCTGCTCGCATGCCCTGCCTTGCTTGAAGCACAGGTCACGATCAATGAGATCCGTACCGATCAACCCAGTACCGATAACGATGAGTACTTTGAGCTATCTGGACCGCCGAGCAGTTCATTGACCGGACTCACCTACCTGGTGATCGGAGATGGGTGCTGCCAGAGCGGCACAGTCGAGGCAGCAATCAATTTGTTCAACCAAACGATTCCCGCCAGTGGCTTGTTCGTCGCCGCAGAATCGACCTTCACGATCGGCACCGCCGATCTTACTACAGATCTCCCCTTCGAAAACAATGACAACGTCACCCACATGCTGGTGACAGGATTCACTGGAGCTGTCGCCGATGATCTAGATACGAATGACGATGGCACCTTTGACATTGAACCCTGGACCGCCGTGGTCGATAGCATCGCACTCGTTGAAGATATCGGCCCTCCACTTCCGGCCGGACAAGAACATGTTTACGGTCCCACGACCATCGGACCCGATGGCACCCTGGTTCCGAGACATATCGTCCGCTGCCCCGACGGCACCGGAAACTGGGAGATCCTGCCCGATTCAGACCTCACTCTGGACACTCCTGGATCGAACAACTCCTGTCCAGAAGACTGCAGTAATGGAGCCGATGATGATGGAGATGGCGATATAGATTGCATCGACACTGATTGCATCGGGAATCCCATCTGCACTGCTCCACCAGCCAATGACGACTGCGCCAATGCCTCCATCGTGATCGAAGGCTCCTACAACCTGAGCACGCTCGGTGCCACGACCGATGGTCCGACCGATTGCGGCGGAAGCATGCTTAATGATGTATGGGTCCTTTACAGTGCTACCTGCAGCGGAATCGTCACCCTCAGTACTTGTGGCACTGCCAATTTTAATCCTCAGATGGCGGTTTATCCTGGCGCTGGCGCATGTCCACCCGACACCGGTTCAGAAATCACTTGTGATGCGGGAAGCTGCACCGGCTCCGGTGAACCGGAAATCTTGATCGATGCTATAGCAGGAGAAGACTACCTGATTCAATTCGGTGGTTTCAATGGTGAAAGAGGCGACGCAACTCTGACCATCTCCTGTCCTCCAGCTGATTGCCACCTGGCCCCCAATCCGAACCTCGAGCTGTTAGGTTTCGTCGGAG
>JBBWWC010000202.1:0-7922 GCA_050256555.1 Planctomycetota bacterium
GAACCAGATTTCTAGCAGATTCCACCATTGGAATCCAGACGCGCTGGCTCCGGAAGGCCAGATCCTGCACAATCTTTACCAATGATCCAAGAAAATGTGATTTCCACCATTCGCTACCTCGCCGCCTTGGTCGGCTGCGTGGTGCTGTGGCCATGGCTTGGAAACAGTCCTGGTGGTTCGGATTCAGTGATTGTCGGGGTCCCGGCTGTGGCGCTGACCGTCTTGATTTTGTTTGATCTTTTCATCCATCTTCATTCAAGATCTTTTTATCGTGCGATA
This sequence comes from Planctomycetota bacterium, assembly GCA_050256555.1. Taxonomy (GTDB): domain Bacteria; phylum Planctomycetota; class UBA8108; order UBA1146; family UBA1146; genus UBA1146. The sequence continues at coordinate 280 of JBBWWC010000202.1, forward strand.
CCTGGCATGGTCGCCATCGCAAATATATTGCTTAGCTTTTTATGGGCACTTGATACATACATTGTGATTGCCGCACTGATCACAATCTTTACCTGTATTCTGGATGCTTTCACTGCAGTTCTGGATCGAGTCCGCAAAGGTGCACCCTTTCTCGTCTTTTTGTTATTTCTAGTTCCCATCTTGCTCGGTGCGTTTGTTTTGTCATTTCCAAGATGTCATTCAGTGGGTACTGCATTGACGGCAACAGAATCTCTTTTTACTGCCATCAGTGCAGTAACGGTGACCGGGCTTTCGGTGATCGATGTGGGCGCCAGATTGTCTCAGGAAGGCCAATGGTTCCTGTTGTCGTTGATCCAGCTGGGTGGACTGGGAATGGTCAGCTTGTTTGCTTTCTTTGCCCTGGTCCTGGGGAACGGTCTCGGTCTCAGTCAGGGACGTGCAATTCGAGAATCTCTAGCTGGCCTTAGTTCATCCGAACTTCGTCAGTTGCTTGGAACCATTTGTATCTCGACAATTACGATAGAAGTACTGGGTGCTGCTCTTCTTTATTTTGGCTCTGGTTCTTCATTGTCAGTTCAAAGCGCTCTATTTCACTCTGTCAGTGCCTTTTGTAACGCCGGATTCACATTGAACCCCGATTCCCTGGAGAGCTGGGATTTATCTTCAAAAGCAATCATGGCTATCCTGATAGTGGTCGGAGGTATTGGCTTCCCAGTAATTCATGAGTTCCAACGACGCTTTCTGCGGAAAGATTCGGTTCGGTTCTCGCTGCAGACCAAATTGATCCTGACGGTTTCTGCGGTTTTGCTTGTGGGAGGAAGTGGATTGTTATTGTTGACCGGAGCAGGGGCCGAATCTTGGTTCTGGTCTATCACTGCTCGGACTGCTGGTTTTTCTACCGATGCCACCAGTGGCTTACCGATGGCGGCCACTTTGGTCCTGATGGTACTGATGGTTATTGGCGCTTCGCCCGGTTCCACCGGTGGTGGAGTCAAAACTACCACTCTGGCTGTTTTGTTCCTGGCGTTGAGGTCAGAAATTTCAGGATCCCGTAGTGTTGTTGCCTGGAAACGATCGATCCCTGACACGGTTGTCAGGAGCGCTGCAGTTTTGACGATTTTGGCGGCGATTCTTTGGTTCTTGCTGGTTGTTGTACTACTTCTTGTTGAAGCAACGGCCTTGCAGTCTGGGCGGTTTACTTTTCTGGATCTTGTTTTTGAAGTGACCAGCGCTCTAGGAACGGTTGGTCTGAGCAGAGATGTCACCGGTCATTTATCGGATGCAGGAACATGGGTTATTGAGTGCGCCATGATACTGGGCCGCCTGGGACCACTGGCGGTAATTATTACGTTGGCGTCTTTGTCACCAAGTCCATTACGAGGCGAACGTCCGGTCGGGAAAGTGATGCTTGGTTAGAAACGGTGTTTTCTTCGCTTGGGCGTAGCCTACTCCTGGTCTGGAACGATGTCCTTGGTGACTTTTTCCAGGCGATCTTTTGAACCCAACAAGTACAAAAGATCATTTTCTTTGAATGGCGTGTCGAGCGGAGGAGAGAAATCGTGATCCATGCCACCGGTATGACTGACACAGATCAGGTTCACCGCAAAGTTCTGACGTATTCCAATCTCCTTGATGGTTCTTCCTACCCAATCTTGTGGCGTTTTGATCTCGATAATCGCTTGCTCGCTTGCCAGTGGTAGTGAGTCGATGGAGAAGGAGATCGTAAGATTTCTTGCCATTCGTTCAGCAGCTTTGATTTCAGGGGAGTAAGTTTCCGTGGCGCCAAGTTTGGCAAGAATCGTTCTGGAGGTTTCGTTGTGAGCGCGGACGATTATTCTTTCGAGTCCAAGGTCCTGTGCGATGGTCGTTAACAGTATTCCCGGGAGAGGTGTTTCGCCGATCGCAACAACAAGAATGTCGACATTCGCTAATCTTGCCCTGGTTGCTTCTTCGTCATGGATATCTAGAACCACAGCATCTTCGCAAATTTCGGCGACTTCCTGGACTCTTATCGCTTCCTTGTCTATTGCCAGTACTTCAACTTTATACCTGGTGAGTTGCTTGACCAGGGTGGTTCCGAACTGACCCAGTCCGACTACCGCTATTCTGGTTCTGGACATCACGACTCCGATCAAATCTAACCAAATCCAAATTAGGATTAAAAACCTGTGCTCTTGACGATGTCGAGGTGAAGTATTCTGAGGTCCCGGCTTGTTTTCTGGTAGGTCTGTTTTGAACGATATGCGTCGGCGCCACTTCTGTCGAGCCATGACTGCCAGGAATCAAGCTCTAGTAGTACTGCTTCTCGATCTTCCGTGGGAAATCCGTTGCGTAACTTCAGTCGTATTTTTGCCATCCATGCGGATAGTGCCTTCGGTGATTGTAGATCGGTCACTTGTTTTTGATTTGAAACTGAGTTTTTCGATATTCGTTGCGATAGTGACTCCAGGATCAAGCTTTCCTTGGTTCCTACCAGTCGACATAGAGTTTCTGGGCCATCATTCTCGAACCAACGGTTCCACTGGACATCAGATGGGTAACGACCTTCAGCCAATTTCCTGATCAGCTGGATCGTGTCAGGTAACGATCCAGCGATCGCCGAAACTGCTGATTCTTGAGTTGGTGCGGCTCTAGTCTCAAGGATTTGATGGCCAGGAATACGAACCGTCACTCCCGCTAGTAGTGTTACCAGGCAAGCCTGATCTCTCATCTGGAGAGAAGAGTAGCGAAGCAACGAACCAGATTTGAGCAAAAGGTAACGAGGTTCAGAATCGTCCACCTGGATGATTTTTGCCAAATCCATCAGTGATGTTTTACAAATCCATTCAGCTCTGAGGAGTTCTTCTATTTCAGGGCGAGGTGTGGGGTCGAAGAGGCCAGGTAGTAATTGTGTTTCGAGTTGCCATTGATCGAGAGCTTGGCGAGCTTCGGTTTGGAGATCAATCGGCCACTTCTGTGGATTTGACTGCTGTCGGGTTTGGAAGGGTGTTTCTTGTTCTGGACTTCCCAATTCGTTTCGTGACTGATCTTCTTTGTCCGCTTCTATCACTTCTGGAGGTCTGTTGGCGAGAACCTGCAAAAGAACCAGAGTTGCCAGGATCGCACTGAATGTCAAAAGTCTGGTCATGGCAGCTTCTGCACTTTCTCTGAGAACTTTTCGAGGTGCTTCTTGAACAACTCCAGCACCGGTTTTCCTCTTGGAGTGTAACCTCGGTCTGAGATACCGCCATCTCCGTGAAGGGCGTAAAAAAATACACCCTGGATTTCCGAATCGGCAAAGAAGGATTCCAGGAAAGCGTGATGGAGACGCTTTTGTTGCAGCGGATCTGCCCGCTCTCCTCGAGATTGATCCCAGGGGGCTTCCGCCGCCCGTTCATGGGAAGGATATCCCAGCTCACTGAAATAGATCGGTGTTTTGTTGGCACGGCTCCAGAGAAGCATCTTCGATCGCAATGGTAGCATTTGATGGATCAAATCCTCGTGGGTTGGATCTTGTGTCATCTCGTAGGGCTGGTAGCTGTTGATTCCAAGAGCATCGATTTCGTCAGAAAAGGGAATGTTTGGCCATGAATCCCAATTGGCTGAATAGGTGACCAGGCCTTTGTAGATTTGGCGTACCTCTTTTACGATGGCGCTCCACTGGGTCTGGTATTTTTCCAACGAAGAGAATTCACTGCCCACAAACAGAATCTCAACACCTTGTTGCTGTGCAATTCTTGCCCATGTAGTGATCCATTGCTGGTAATGCTGGAACCATTCTGTCGGCCTGTCTGGTTGAAGATTTCCGCGCCAATGGGATCCTTGATCATCCTGTAGGAGCAATATGGGATGAAGGGCGATTCTGAATCCGCTGGATCTTGCTTTGTGAATCGATTGAGCCACTTGCGACGGCGTTGGTGCTCTTCGGTCCACTTGCGGGAATCGTATAGAATTGTAGCGGTATTGATAGGCGGGAAATGTGATCTGTACCCACTTCGAGCCGAGTTCGCCAGCGTCCGCCAGGTTGCGATCGAATCGGTGTTGTGGATCTTCACCCATCAACAATATAGTGACGCCGTGAGGTGCGGCCCACGTCAGGGGTTCTCGCTTTGATGCAGGTTCGACGCGAATGGAGAACTCGGGCTGACTGGGGATCTGTGGACCATGCAGCATGAGCAGGCTGAGAACAACAAGAAGCACGGAGCAGGGTGGGGCCCAGATTCTCACGGGCGAGAATCCTTTGATTGCTCCCAGGGATGGACAGCGGGGACCTGAGACCTCAGAATCACTGTGGTTTTACATGTGGTTTTAGATGTGGTTTTAGACGTGGTTTGTTTTACGTGTGATCTGGTACGTCCGTGACTCATGCATAGAGAGTATACTGTCCGTCAAAAGATGCTAGTTGAGAGAAGATCCCTGCGGAGCATTGCTTGATGCTCTTGAATATCTTGCGAATTTAATAATGGCGAGAGGCGCTTCAATGTTTGGTTTCTTCCGGCTGTTCACTATTTTGACTTTGCTGGTGGGTTGCTCCGGTATTTTGTCAGGACAAGACCTGGATGCTCTCAAGGCTCAGTATCGCCAGCAGCGAGGCATGGATGTCCTCGATCGAATCGCCACTCTTCAGGCCATCGGTCAGATCGATACCGAACCCGCTTCAGAGTTTCTGGCTCAAATTATTACCGATTCTAGTGAAGTCACATCGATGGCCGAGTCTGCAGTCCGCCTGGTCGGACTTCACGGTCATTCTGTTGGCTTGAAAGCCGTGGTCGAACACGGCTTTCGTAACTTGCCCGAACGTTCCTACTGGATTGTTCGCGAGGTCTGGGATCGAGATCTTACCGCTGCAGAAGCTCAGTACCTTGCCGAAAGCGGGATTCTGATCACCCCATCTTTGTCGGTCGCTGCTCAGTCGATACTGCTGGATATTTGCCTCCGGGTTCAGGATCCGCAAATCGGAGAAAAAGCACTCAAGCTTCTTGGGAATCGTAAAGTGCCTCCTCAAAACCAGGCTTTTATTGTCGATCTGGTGCGGATTCACTCGGTCAGTTCCGCATCCAAAAAACTGGGTCGTCTATTCCGAGTCAATGACCCCCAATTGCAACGTTCGGTTCTCAAAGCACTTCAGCAACTGGAAGCCGGAGATCAAAGCCGTACCTTCCATAAGGCACTCAAGAGTCCGCACTGGACGGTACGGGCCTGTGCAGTGGATATTTTTGGAGATACTAGAGATCCAGAAGTGGTCAAAGTTTTAATCCCACTGCTTTCTGATTCATTTGTCGAGGTTCAAGTCTCGGTGGTTCAAGCGTTGCGCAAAATTGGCGGGAAAGATGTCGTCGAAGCGTTAGTCAAGGCCGTCTCCAAACAAGAAGGCCGGGTTCTGGATGACGTCACAGATGCGCTGCTTTGGTTGACGGGCCAGGACTTTGGGCCGAGTGCTGTTTCGTGGGAGTCGTGGTGGGATCGTGAAGGCGAGTCGGCCCAGATCAAAGGGATTTCACGTGACGAATACGAGCGGATTCGCGCCGAATCAGCCGACAGTACCACCGGTACATACTACGGATTACGAGTCATCAGTAAGTTTGTCACATTCATTGTCGATATCTCTGGCAGTATGGAAGAGCCCTATGACGTCGATTCTGTCAAGTTGCCTGGTGGGCGTTCCAAACGAGGCACGGGTGTCGATGATGCCGATAGTAAAGGGCAAAAGAAACGCGAAAAACTACCCAAGATTGAAGTCGCCCGCCGAGAACTACTGAAAGTGATCGATGGAATCCCTAATGGAACTCAGTTCAACATCATTGCCTTCGAGAGCACGTTTACACCCTGGCGGCCTGCACTGGTCGAAATGAGTGAAGAGATCCGCTTTGACGCCATGGATCATGTTCGCAATCTGACTCCCCGGGGAATGACCAATGTCCATGACACACTGATGTCGGCCTTAGATGATCCGGAAGTGAATACGATTTATTTCCTCAGCGACGGGGCTCCGACGATGGGTAAAATTATGGACCCTGACGGTATCCTTGCGGAGATCCGCAAGCGCAATGAAGAACGGAAGGTCAAGATCCACACCATCGGGTTCCATCTGGATCCAGCAGCCGCTGTTTTGATGCGCAGAATGGCCGAAGAAAACCACGGATCGTTTATTGAACGATAGTGATTCAGTATTGAGTCGAGAGCTAGAACCGGTCGAGACCGAGAATGCAGACGAAGCCTAGAAGTAGACTTCGCAACGAGCCTTCTCGTAACGAGCAGCGAGTACAATCGTGACCAGGAACAACACCAAGGTGGTTCCGACCAAGCCATAGTTCATTGCGGCTCCGAGTTTGGCAGCAGTTCCAGCGGCATTGAGCTGAAGGAAGTAGTAAAGGCCGACGATCATGAACAATATTCCTGGAACGATGGCTGTGTAGAAAGCTTTTTTCTCACTTGCCTTGGCCATCTCTAAACGCTGAATTTCACCGGAGTCAGGTACGGTTCCGCCGTGCCCGCAAGCGGGGCAAGCGAGGTTCGTAGATTTCGACAGGGAGACGTAGACAAAGTCGTTGTAACACTCACTACAAACCACAGGAACTCCACCAGAGGGTGACGGAGCAGCTGCAAGACGTGGCTTTGTTTTTGTCGTTTTTTGCGCAGCGCTCTTCTTGCGACCTGCAGCTCTTTTTCGCTTTGCCATCAGTTCCTCTCCGGGTGTCTTTTCTGAAGGTTGAATCCTAGCAATGCCAGCAACCGGGTCAAGAGCGCTCGGGGGGCTGGCGCGACTATCCAGTAATATCCAGATCTCGGGTTATCAGGCCGCCGGAGCTCCAGTGGGGGGGCATTTGACCCAAATGAGCCCCATCATGTCCGGGATCGTCGCGATCGGGATGATGGAATTGCGGAGTCCCGCCTCTATGAATTGGAGGCCGTGGCCCCCCTGGAGGTGGAGGACCTCCTCTTCCTCGTCGTGGACGATCTGGTGGTCCCGGCCTATCCAGGTCACGTTGCTGGTCAGGCTGACGTGGATTGAGACCGCCGGGAGGTCCTTCTCTGCCGTTTCGCATGCGTCGGGGAGGTGAATTGCCAGGTTGTCGTCTTGAATGAAGACCGCGCTGGAGAAACTTTCTGACCCAGGTCATTTCATCATCGTTGAGGATCTCGAGGGAAGTTTTTAATGACGGATGACCATCAGGAGAATTCCCGGTGGTGATGAAATCAGACATTTCCTGTCGAGTTAGCTTGCTGGCCAAAAAGAGCACGCGACCGATCTGCGGAGAATCGGGAGCGCGCCCTCGTGGGTTTCGTAACCCCAGGGCGTTCCATCGTTTTTGATTCGGCAGTCCTTCGATCTCACGTCGCTCATTCGAGGGCAGCTTTGCCAGCAACTCAGATTCTTTTTGTTTGAGAATCGAACGGAGGAACTTGGTCCGTTCTCGTGGAGGTAGCGAAGAGAATTGATCCTTTTCTGTTTGCGTAAGATTCCAATGCCACATGCGCATTGCATTGCGACGCCTCTGTACTTTCTTACGTTCGTCTTCGGTAGCGGTCATGAAAGTGGAGACCTTGGCCACGAGGGCAGCCGATTGGCCCGGTTGAATCTCCCGGATGCGCTGGATCAATTGAGCCCGTCGTTGTGGGGATAGACTTTGTAATGCTGCATGCGCTTTGAGAATCGACTTTTG
>JBBWWC010000203.1:0-7418 GCA_050256555.1 Planctomycetota bacterium
AATTGCCAGGTATGGGCAGGAACACTTCCAGACGGAACCCCGGCCTTCCTCAAAAAATATCCACAACCGAGAAGCTGGCTGCAAGAGAAACAAGCTCTGGAGCAATGGTTGCCAGACCTATCAGCCACCTGGCCCACTCTACCGAAAATACTTCACCATGATGAAAATGCCCGGACCCTTGTCATCTCGACTGTGCCGGGTCTATCGGTAGAAAGAAACTGGCCTGGCCTTTCACAAATGGATCGAGTGATGCAACAAGCCGGAAAGTTTCTCAGTGCTTTACATCAAATCCATCACAGCGATTCCGACCCCATGGCACTCAATGAAGCCTTACCCTTACGACTCGAAACCTGGATCAAGAATCACCAAAACTCTCTGACCGATCGTGAAATCAGCATCGCCCGGAAGAAAGTCGGAGATGGATCTCTCTTTGATCATGATCACCGTGTTTGCTGTCACAACGATTACCAACCAAGGAATTGGCTATGGGATGGAAAACGAATCGGGATCATCGATTTCGAACATTCTCATTACAATCATCCCGCCTTTGACTGGGTCCGATTAGAGACCGGCATCTGGCAAAAACATCCAGAAATGCGAGATCGGTTCATCGAAGGGTACGGTGTTGAACCTGACTGGAGTCACGGAGCCGCTCTCGAAGCCATATGCGCCATCTATGCGGTGGGCTGTATCGTCTGGGGAAGTGCCCATGGCGCAGCAGCCCTGGTTGCCGATGGCCGGAGGATCCTCGATTAAAACTCAGCGATCGGCGCTGTTCTTATCGTCACTCGACTTCTCTGCCAGCAGCTCCAACACAAGACCCAGCTCTGATTTTGCCGTCTCGTAACCTGGTGCCTGCTCCAGCACCGTCTCGAGTTCACTTTTGGCCTCCTCAAAACGACCAAGCTGACGAAGAATCCGTGCCCGTGTCACCCGATGGATGGGGACGGGTCGTCTTCGAAAGATGGAATCGAGTTCTTTCAGAGCCTGATTCAGAACAGATATCGCTTCACCTTCACGCCCAGCAGTCCGAAGAATCTCAGCCTTTCTTTGTAACCATGGCGCTTTGAGAGACGCCTCGAGCAATTTCTCTTCGACCAGTATCAATGCAGCATCAAATCTTTCGCTGTCAGTCTCTGCTCGAATCAAGCTAATGGTAAGAAGTGCGCTGGCTCCGTTTTTCTCGATCATCTTTCGATAAAGAGAAGCTGCAATTCGAGGTGCTTTTCTTTTCTCATATAGCAAACCCAGACGAAGTGTCTTTTCAAGATCAGGCCTCACCGCATGAACTCGTGCCAGGTCGATAATCGCACCATCAATATCCCCAAGAGTTTCGCGTAATGCAGAACGTTCGCTGAATACTGCCAACGCTGGATTTCCAGGAGCCTCGGCCAACTCATCCAGCAATTGCAACGCCTGTTGGATCTTCAAGGTGTCGCGCAAACACATCGCTCTTTCTAGCTTTTCCTCAAACATATCGATACCGCAACCGCGGGCCATCTGCAGATCCTGCAAACCAAGATCTGGACGACCATGCGCCCGACATAACTTGGCTCGCAATAAATACAACGGACCTGGATTGGTACTGGTCTCGAGTTCCTTGTTGACCCGATCAACATCAACATGCACACCATCGTGGCCAGCGATAAACGACCCAGCGAATAACACCGATAAAAAGAGCAACAAGATGACGATCCTTGACATTATTTTTCCTCCACAGAACCCGATGAAAGCACACCAAGAGTCCTTCGGGAACCATCCTGCAGCTCGATCACGGCCAACACTGTGACTAGCTCCCCTGGCCCTGGATTCCTGATGAGAACCCAATCGCCTGCAGAAGGTTGCCGCTCTGTGGAAATCTGAATCAGATCTCGATCCACCTGCGCAAGAGTATTCCAGTTTGCCGATACGTCATGCCAGAGACTGCAATCCTCCGGCACCGCCTCCTCGATACCATGCGCGATTCTTTCACCGGGACGTTGCTGGCCCCGGATCGGTAACAAAACCAACGAATGAACCATCAGCCACGCCGCCAGCAGGAGCAACAAACGTGTCCAGGAAGGGCCCGGAAACCCACCGGTCACTGACCGGGTCGGGATCAAAGCACCGACCAGCAAGATGGCAGCGATGGCAATCCAGCTCCCGCTAGTTGCAGTGGGTATCTTGGGCCAGATCTGGGGGTCAAAACTGCGACTGATCGCTATCACCAGAGCAACAAACGCGACGGTCACCAGTAGCCCTTGGAGAAATCTCGTCATCGTTTCCATGACTCGATCAGAAACGGGCTGTAGCTCTTGATGGGCAAATGCTTGTAAATCAACACAGCGTGCCATCAACAAACAAATCAGTGGTACAGCAGGCAACAGGTAGCGCGGCTGAACTCCTGGCCACAACAAATAGCAGATCGCAGGTACCAGAACAGCCACGGCAAGGAACCGAAAAATAGAATCGGAAAAGAACCTCTTCTTTTCCTCACTCTGCCTGATCATCAACAACACCAGTGTTGCCGGGAAAAAACCGAGCAAGACTCCGCTGATATATTCCCAACGATGTTGCCACCACTTTGGCGATGATCCGACTCGGGTCATCTCGTTCAACCAGCCCTCATATACACTGAGAGCCTCTGGTCTCTGCAACACCGCAATAGCCCACAATGAACTAAGTGCCGCTGATAATAATGGCGGAGCCCACCAGGTCGGTCGTTTCCATGAGCCCGGCTTTGCCATCCAGCTGGCCGCCATTAACACTCCAGCAACAAACGGCAATGCCGCAGTTCCTTTGGAAAGAAATGCGATGCATAAACCAAGAATCATCGACACCATTGAAGCTCGACTGACAGATAGTTTCGGTGTCGTCCAGATCACCAACATCTCCAGCGCATAAAGGCTACATCCGAGCGTCAATAACAAATCAGTCTCACCTAGTGTCGATTTCCGCATTACCATCGGGCAGAGCAGGAAAAGGAAAGCCGCCAAAACGCCAACTCTCGGTGCTGCCAGACGAAAACCTGCACACAGTAATGCCATGGCAGTGAGGGTCGTGGCAAACATGGCCGGAATCCTGACGGATACGGCATCCACCTCCCCACAAATCGAGGCGACCACTGCCGTCAGCCAGGGATAAAGCGGGGGCTTGTTGAGATAGGGAATTCCTGAAACTGTCGGAACCAAGAAATCGCCGCTGGCGATCGTTTCACGGGCTGCCATCGCCCGTCTTCCTTCTTCACCATGAAACTCACGGTGCGAAAGTCCAAGGCTCAAAAAGATCACCAGCAAAACAAAGAGGGCGCCAATGAAACGGGGAGACCGTTGTAAGCTTTCATCAGCCATGGCAGCGGTCATCAATTTTCCTCGCTGCTTCTGACATTGAAGATGTCCCCGTTTTCAACGCACTCGATCGCTCACTATATTTCCATCAATAACAGTACCGATGCAGTGCGTGGTGTATTCGAAGGGGTCGCCATCAAAAAGAGCCACATCCCCATCTTTACCCACTTCGATCGATCCGACTCGATCAGAGATTCCCAGTAGCTGTGCTGCAGAAGCCGTGACCAGCCCCAGAGCATCGGAAAAAGGGCAACCATAAGCACATGCGATGGCCGCTTCCCACAGCACCACTCTGGTCTTCGGAACATACGATTCATAGCCGCTACCCATGGCAACCGGAATCCCCGCTGCCACCAACTTTCCGGCAGTCTCCATGCTTGAGTTCTTACCTGCTCCGGACGATCTCATCATCGTCGGGTGAATAATCACCGGAATCTCCTGCTCACGAAGAGCATCGATAAACTCGTATGATTCCGATCCACCTTCGAGGATCACGCGAATACCCAGTTCCTTTTGTAACCGCAGGGCATTCTGAATATCGACTGAGCCATGGGCAGAAATCATCAGTGGGATTTCTCCGGAAAGAACCCGAGCGAGAGATTCCTTACGTAGATCACGTGCCGGCGGATCTTTTTCAGGATCCTCTTGTGCAGCTTTCACCTTGTCCAGATAGCTACGAACATGGATAAACTCCTGGCGTAGCATGGCCATCTGCTTGGCCCGCGAACCTGGACTCTTACCTCCACTGCCATAGCCAGCAGCTCCAAGGGTACAGGCAACTGTCATTCTTCGTTTCAACACCGCTTCATCCACATTGTCGCCACGCGTCTTCACGATGAAGGTCTGTCCTGAAATCAATTGTCCCGGTGCATGGCCAGTATGCAGTGTTGTAACGCCCAGAGATCGAACCCAATCGATCAGTGGTTCACGAACATTGTATGCATCAAAGGCATCGAGCTCCGGTTGCATCGGTGCAGAACGCTCCAGTTGATCCTGGTCATGGTCATAGTTGAGCCAACCGGCCAAACCAACCACCGAATGGGCGTCGATTAACCCCGGCGTCACCACAGCAGAATTTAGAACTGTGACATCCGCAGGAACCTCTACTGAAGAAGATGGACCGACGGCAACGATCTTTCCATCGCGGATCAAGACCACGCCATCGGCGATCGGATCAGCCCACGACCCATCGGTCTTGCGAGCCATCGTATGAACCATCTCGCCACGGATGGCGATCAAACCATCCGCTTTCACTGGAGCCTCTTGCCTGACGCTGCCCACGGCGCAACCAGAACCTGGAATGAGAAGTAAAACCGATAAGGCTATCAGCCCGTACTGGTTCATCATTGCTCCTCTCTTTCTCCGCAGCACTGATACGCATGATCGTCACCGGCGCCACGACCCCCTACCGCATAAAGACGTTGTTTTGGATCTGAACGATCAAAAACCTGTTGTCCCTCGACCCAGGTCTCAAGCACCTGTGTGTAAACACTGAATGGATCGCCATCGAGAATGGCAAAATCCGCATCTTTGCCCGCATCCAGTGAGCCTGTTCTCTTTTCGAGCCCGAGCATTTCCGCTCCAGAAAGAGTCAAGGCTCGCAATGCTCCTGCTCGACTCATTCCAGCACGAACTCCCAGGGCTGCTGATCGCAAGAAAAGACGGCTATCGGTGATAAAATCATCGGTATGAAACGCCACGTTTACTCCGGCATTCTCCAAAACCACGCCGTTCTCCATGCGAATATCACGGGCTTCCAGTTTCCCCCCCGGTGAGTCGATCACGATGATCGAACAGGGCGCCTTTGCCGCAGCAATTTCATCGGCGACCTTCCAGGCATCGCTGACATGGTGCAAAACGACCTGAAAACCAAACTCATCTCGCAATCGCAAGACCGTAAGAATGTCATCGTGGCGGTGAGTGTGATGATGAACGATTCGTTTTCCTTCAAGCGCTTCGACCAGCGCTTCCAGGCGAAGATCTCGATCTGGCAACTTTTCAGGATCGCCTTCTGCACGTTCAATCTTGTCGCGGTATTCCTGAGCTTTGAGATAAGATTCCCTGACCAGCGCTGCAGATTTTGCCCGAGTCCCTGGAAATGGCGCAGAGCGCTGAGAATTGGTTCCGTTGGCCATCTTCAAGCCACCCATCGGCCAGCCTTCAGAATCATGGATTAACAACTCGTCGACCGTTCCTCCGCGCCGTAACTTCAAGTAAGTCGTACGACCACTGATCAGATGACCAGATCCTGGCATCTGATTGACCAGTGTCAGACCACCAGCGCGAGCTCTTTCGATAGAAGCCGATCTCACATTGACAGAATCAAGTGTCCAGCACTCGGGCTGAATCGGACCCGAGCTATCACCACCACCACCCATACCGATGTGGCTATGAGTACAAATCAAACCAGGAATGATGATCTTTCCGGTCGCATCTATCATCTCTGCACCCACAGGAATCACCACATCAGGCCTGGCCCCTACCGATTCGATCTTGCCATCTCGAACCACCAACACCCCGTCTTCGATGATCGGTCCAGAAACCGGCATAAGCCGTGCTCCGGTAAAAGCTTTGATGTCGTAGGCGGCATTCGCAGCGGTGCTAAAGAACAGAATAAATACGATGAAAATTGGAGACACATGGCGATGTATCTTCGTCCTGGCTTTGCGGTTCAACGACTACCTCCTCGGTATTTCGAGAATCCATGACTGACAACTGAGGTCAGTCAAAACGATATCCCAGGTGCCTGTATGGTGAAAGAGCCACACTCATCGGATAGGATTGATTAAGTGCTCCGGATCACGTTCCGGGGCTGTAACTCCGGCATCTTGTCGTGATCACGTAACATTTCTTACCCGAACAGAAACCGGAACAGAGGAATACCATGCTTCCCATGCCTCGATCATGGCTCCTGGCCTGCTCCTGTCTCCTATGGCTCTTCTTGAACGGTTGTGCCGGTGTTCCCAGTGGCATTGAAAATCGACCGCCACGTATGGCCATCGCTCGACTCGGTTCGATCAATGGCGACAGTGAGGGTTTCGCTGCACTACGATCAGCCTTCCGACTGCGGAATCCCGGGTATGACGTTTCTTACCAGTCAAATACCCGCGCTCTGGTGACCCACTCAAAAACCCGTGTTGTATTCGTTCAAGCCGGAGAGGCTAGAGCCGAGATCTCCGGGAAAGTTCTGCATAGATCCAGTAATTTGACGGTCGGCGACATCGTCATTTTGAGTCCCGGAGAAGGATTGCTAACCGACACGGCACTTTCTTTTGTCGTCTTCGAAATCCCAGCTGAACCGCCACAGCAACTACCTGACTTCATTCGACCGGACTGGGATCCCTCCATCACCGACACGCCCGGTGGCTGTGCTGAAGAAGAAGGTGCCTACCGAAGGATACTTCTGACATGGAAACCAGAAATCGGACCTTACGTCTGGCATAGCATCAATGCTCACCGTGTACGCATCTCCGATTCCTTCAGTCATTATCATCCGATCAAAGGTGGGTTTGATGAGTTTTATCTGGTTCAAATGGTACAACCCGGCGGATCGATACTCACCAGCCCTCATGTCGATGCGATCGAAGAGCGTAGTGTTGATCAAGCAGCAGCTCTTGATTTGATCCAGCGTGATCAACTCGCTGTAGGCGATTTGGTTTATCTACCTCGCGGTGTCATTCATAGAGGGCTCGGCGGGGTACTCGCTCAGGTCATCACGGTGCCCGGATTCCGGCCCGGCGCAGAAATCGGTGTCGATCATCATCTGCGAGCCATCAATCAACAGTTACAGCTCACGGGTGAATCGGCACTTCCATTCCATCAGAGTGCATCGTTGGAAGCCTTGGTGAAGTAACAACATCGGACGGATATCCACACACTTCTCGGATCCTGCTATACCCGGTATCATCGATGCTAGTGCGGGAGCTCTCGCCTGGAGGTCATCATTGATGTGTTTTGTTACTAGATCCGTCCGCGGATCTTTCGCCCTACTACTGTTTCTACTGACAGTGGCGGTCTCTCCAGCCGTTCGTGCGGACTTTTTTTATGCCGATTTTCTCGATCTCTCGGGGCTAACCCTGGTCGGAAGTGCAG
>JBBWWC010000204.1:0-12671 GCA_050256555.1 Planctomycetota bacterium
TTGCCTGCATATCTCAATGCCATACCTGCCAAGGGTGTGCACGTTGTGACCGTCAACGATTACCTGGCCAAGCGTGATTCGGACTGGATGCGCCCCGTATATGAGGGGCTCGGGATGACGGTTGGAGCCATCCAGTCGAACATGAATAGCCAGGAGCGCATCGAATGCTACGGTTGTGACATCACCTACGGAACCAACAATGAGTTTGGTTTCGATTACCTCCGCGACAACATGAAGACACGCCCGGAAGACCAGTGTCAGAAATACAGAGCCTTTGCGATCATCGATGAAGTGGATTCCATCCTGATCGATGAAGCGAGGACTCCATTGATCATCTCCGGCCCCGCAGAAAAATCGACAGAAGTTTATTACAAAGCGGATGTCGCAGTCCGGGGCCTGGTCAAGGATCGACACTTCGAGGTCAAAGAGAAAGAGCAACAGGTACTTCTGTCGGAGGAAGGGATTGAGGCCGCTGAAAAAATTGTCGGCGTAGATTCTTTCTATTCTCCGGCGAACATGCATTGGCCTCATCACATCGAGCAGTCGCTCAAGGCTCATTATCTGCATCGCAAAGATGTCGATTACGTCGTCGGAAAAGAAGGCGTTGTGATCGTTGATGAGTTCACCGGTCGTCTGATGGAAGGACGCCGTTGGTCCGATGGGCTTCATCAGGCGGTCGAGGCGAAGGAAGGCCTCAAGATCAAGGATGAGAATCAGACTCTCGCCACGATCACCTTCCAGAACTTTTTCCGGCTTTACGACAAGATTGCGGGAATGACCGGAACAGCTCTTACCGAAGCGGGCGAGTTCCGCGAGATCTATGGTCTTGAAGTGGTCGATATACCGACCAATAAACCGGTGATCCGTGATGACCAGTCGGACATTGTTTACCGAACCAACGGCGAGAAATGGACCGCCATTGTCGATCGGATTGCGGAGGAAAATCAGACTGGCCGCCCGTTGTTGGTCGGAACTATTTCGATTGAAGATTCAGAGCAGCTTTCCAAGAAACTCGAACGACGAGGCGTTCGACATAATGTTTTGAACGCAAAGCACCATGCTCGTGAAGCTGAGATCATCGCAGAAGCGGGCCAGATGCATCACGTTACCATTGCGACCAACATGGCTGGTCGTGGAACTGACATCGTTCTCGGAGATGGAGTTCGTGAAGTCGGTGGGCTGATGGTGATGGGATCGGAGCGACATGAATCGCGCCGGATCGATAATCAGCTGAGAGGTCGCTGTGGTCGCCAAGGGGATCCTGGTGCGACGCTCTTCTACCTGTCACTTCAAGATGACCTGATGCGATTATTCGCCAGTGATCGTGTTTCCTCGATGCTCAAGCGGTTGGGGATGGAAGAGGGTGTCGACATCTCACATCCGATGGTGACACGAGCCATCGAGAAGGCGCAAAAGAAGGTTGAGGCGCGCAACTTCGAGATTCGCAAAAATTTGCTCGAGTATGACCAGGTGATGGATAGTCAGAGAAAAGTGATTTACGAGGTCCGGGATAGGATTCTGGCGAGCGAAAATCTGTTTTCGCTGGTCGAAGAACATTTCGAAGAAGTCGTGGATGCCCATGTTACGGGGCTTCTGGGGCTGGATGATCTGGATCAGAATGTTGGCGCATCTTTGCGCGAGTATCTCGCCAGTCGTTTCCAGGTAGAACTGCCGGAGTCTTCCTTTGCCGATGGCGACCCCGAGGACTGGATCGAAGTCGCCACTGCCGCATGGAAAGCTGTGGTGCTGGAGAAGAGGAGTTCTGCCGGCGAGGAGCAGTTTGACCGCCTTCTTCATTACATCCTGCTGCGCGCAGTCGATGAGAAATGGAAAGAACATCTACACGCGATGGATCAGCTCCGCACTGGAGTAGGGATGCGTGGTTATGCGCAGATGGACCCGAAGCTGGAATACAAGCGTGAGGGTTACATCTTGTTTGCCAAGATGCTCGAACAGCTACGCGAAGAGACTTCATCGATTATCTCGAGGATTCGCATCGAAAAAGTCGATGAGACCGAGGAACAGAGGCGGTTGGCTCAGACCTGGAGCGGGCAGTCAGAAGGAGCCTCATCGGATGGGGCCAGAAGCCAGTTCGATTCCCATGCTGAAAAGATGCAACAAGGCGTTGAGGGTTCACAAGCACAGAAGACCCTCGATACGATCAGGAATGATCAGCCCAAGGTACGACGTAATGACCCCTGTCCATGCGGGAGTGGCAAGAAGTACAAGCATTGCCACGAAAGACAGTGAGCTCCTCTGATAGACAGCATCCTCGGATGAATGACGGCGTCGCTTCGAGTGGCGCTTTTCGCACAGTTCGCACCAGCATTCTATTACGTTTACTCGGGTTTTTACTCGATATTCCGATGATTCTAGCTTTCTTCCTCCTTTCTCCCTGGCTGTTACAGCTGGTTTTTTTTCGTCGACGATCGGTCGGGTCAATTCTTCAACGTTTTGGCTTCTGGAGCATTTCTCTTCCGACACGTGAAAGGATCTGGATCCATGCTGCCAGCGTTGGAGAAGTTCGCGCAGCAATGCCCTTGATCGATTCCTTGCGTAGTTCTCGACCGGGAGCCGAAGTGGTTCTTTCGACCATGACGACAGGTGCCAGGGATCTTGCCGAGGAGTTACTTGAAAACGAGCAGGTCCGTCTGTTTCCATTTGATCTGTCTCCGTGTGTTCATGGTGTATTGGCAAAGTTGCAGCCTGATATGGTTGTGCTGATCGAACTCGAGATGTGGCCAAACTTTTTGCTCGCCTGTCAGGCCCGTTCAATTCCTGTAGTGATTGTCAATGGTCGTATTTCTCGTGCCGGTTTCAGGAAGTTTGGTTATCTCGGATTTCTGGGACGCTGGATGATGCAAGTACCGAAACAGGTGTGTGCCCGTGGCGAGGAAGACGCCGAAAGATTTCTGGCTCTCGGTGTTGCGCCGCAAAGAATCCGTGTGACTGGCGAGTTGAAGCATGATGCGCTGGAAGAGCCCGCTCCACTTCGCTGTCGTCGTGAGCATGACCGAGCGGTTGATTTCTCCACAGATGGATTCCGCTGGGTGGCTGGTTGTACACACCCTGGTGAAGAGGAGCAGGTCTTTTCAGCTCACCGGTTTCTTCTCAATAGCGGTCTCGAGAGCCAGTTGTTAGTGGCGCCACGCCATGTCGAACGTGCGGAGTCAGTCCTGGAGCTGGCCAGACAGCAGGGTTTTGACGCAGTACTGGAGTCGCAGTCGAATGGGCTGGCTTCTACTGTGATCGTTATTGACCGAATAGGCCGACTCGATGCGGCCTATCGGATTTCCGATGCGGCGTTCGTCGGGGGCAGCCTGGTCTCCCGTGGGGGCCACAATTTGCTCGAGCCGGTGGTCGCTGGTTGCGCCACTGGCCATGGTCCTTCCGTCGAGAACTTCGTCGAGATGGTCGAAATCCTTGCCAAGGAGGAAGCGCTCAAAGAGGTTTCGGATGGCTTGGATCTTGGCTGTTGGCTACAGAAGTTGGCCGCAGATCAGGACCTGCGACATCGAAGCCGGGCCACGGCGACCCGGATTTTGAGACAGATCGGTGGAGCCGCCTCACGCAACACGCAGATTCTCAAAGAGATCCTGATCGGATCCTGATCTCGGTTGGCTCCAGGGTGTGGAGTCGATAGAGTATCTCGATCTGCATCCCAACAGGGATGGACGAAATATTTCCTCCGACTCTCGGGAGAGTCAGAGATGGTGAAGCGCTTCGCAGGTTCGACAAGCTCGTCCTACTGCGTCGTACGGAAGGAACGTAGATGCCGGTTGAGAATCAACTCTTTACCTCCGAATCAGTTTCCGAGGGACACCCAGACAAGATGGCGGATCAGATTTCAGATGCTGTTCTCGATGCTTATCTTGCCGGTGATCCACAGAGTCGTGTGGCTTGCGAGACGATGGTCACCACCGGTCTCGTGGTTGTCGCAGGCGAAGTGACCAGTAATTCAACCATTGATATTCCGCAACTGGTTCGTGGTGTTGTTCGTGACATTGGATATACCGATTCGGCAATGGGATTTGATGCTGAGACCTGTTCCGTGATGGTTGCTCTCGACAAGCAGAGCCCAGATATTGCCATGGGTGTCGATCGAGATGGCGCTGGCGATCAGGGACTCATGTTTGGATATGCTTGTGATGAAACACCGGAGTTGATGCCGATGGCGATCGCTCTTTCGCACAAGCTGGTGGCTGAGCACGCAAAACTTCGTGCTGCTGGTGAAGCGCCGTTCTTGCGACCGGATGCCAAGAGCCAGGTGACGGTCGAGTATGTCGATGGAGTTCCCAAGCGCATCGACGCTGTGGTGTTCTCATCACAACACGCTGCCGATGTCTCCAACGAAGTCCTTCACCAGTTCATCAAGGATCGAATTATTCACGAGGTGATTCCTGCCGAGCTTCTCGATGAGAACACCAAGTACTTCGTGAATCCAACCGGTCGGTTTGTGGTCGGTGGACCACAAGGAGACTGTGGGCTGACAGGTCGCAAGATCATCGTTGATACCTACGGTGGAATGGGCCGTCACGGTGGCGGGGCCTTCAGTGGCAAGGATCCGTCGAAAGTGGACCGCTCTGCCTGTTACATGGCCAGATACGTCGCCAAGAATATCGTCGCTGCCAAGCTGGCCAGTAAATGCGAGGTGCAACTGGCTTATGCCATTGGCGTTGCAGAACCGATGTCAGTGCTGGTCGATTCTTTCGGCACCGGTACGATTTCTGATCAGGATCTACAGCGTCTCGTGAGAGAGGTTTTCGATCTCACTCCGGCGGGCATCATCTCTACTCTTGATCTGAAGAGGCCGATCTATCGCGCGACAGCGGCGCACGGGCACTTCGGCAGGGAGGATGAGGGATTCCCCTGGGAGGGCATCGACAAGATTGAAGAACTGCAGTCACTCTCTTCGCAGGTGGCTGGTAGCTGAGACAGATCCTAGCTCAATCCGAGTCGGTCTACTTCATCCTCATCGAGGCCGAGGTGATGGCCGAACTCGTGGAGTAAGGTGATTCTGATTTCATTGCGTAGTTCTTCCTGATCCTGCGAGATTCGCTCGAGATTTCTCCGGTAAATTCGGATGGCAGCAGTGGTTTGCATGTGGGTGAAATCGTCAGCATCTAGATGCGAGCGATCTTGCAGACTGACCCCTGTATAGAGTCCGAGAGTGTCGGGATGGATTTCTCCTTCCGTCTCCTGGATCAGATCTAGATGCGGTAGGTCTTCGATCAGGATGGGTACTTCCTCGAGCGGTTGTCGTAGCGAATCGGGTAGTTCCTGGATCACTTCCTCGACGATGGACTGGGCTTCTTCGGTTGAAATCATTGGGATTGCCGGGCTCCTGTCTGGATCCAGTTCCGTGGCCATCGAGAAGTGAGCGTTGGCCAGTACTCGATCGCCCAGATGATCGCAGCACAGCCCTGTGAAGTATTCTCGATCTGAAGCTTCTTGAACTCCACGCGAAGTGACGGTTTTTAATGATTCGAGAGCTGCTTGTGGATTCCCGGTCGCATAAAGAGCCTCAGCGATGCGTACTTTCAGTAACTCTGTTTGTTCTGTATTTGCCGAGATTGCGACCAGGGGTTGCAGCATCTCGAGTGCTTTGACCGGCGCCCCGGCCTCGAGGAAACCGGTGGCGACCAGGAGTTGATCATCGAGATCCGAGACCCTGGTCTGGAGTCGTTTTGCCAGCTCAAGGATCCGTTCTCTGTGGCCATCGAGGATGGCGTTCTCGAGTTCTTTGAGTTGTTCTTCCTGATCAGCCAAGGAGCCCTCTTTCTGCAAGCCAGATTTGAAGCGCCTCGAGAGAGCCGTTGCCAAGACGATGTCCGTCATCATGCCAGTCGATCCGTGTCCGGGCTCCGGCTTCTTCCAGGATCCGGCAGGAATCCGTGACCGGTTCTGGTCGAGTCAGTGGATCTTTTTTGTCATGGAGAAATAGAACTTCTGGCAAGACTTGCGAAGCGAGTGCCTCGGTCAGGAATTCATGTTTGAGTCGAGCCGAAGCGATGACGCAGTTTCTGAACAGTTGAGGCTGTCTACATGCCACGAATCCTGCCAGGTATCCGCCCTGGCTGAATCCAAGAAGAGTACAGTTTTCCCCCTCGATCCCGTGTTCCTTCAGAGTAGGCCTGACCAGATCGAGCAGATCTTTTTCGCTTCGTAGCAGCGATTGGAGGAACAGTTCCTGATCACCGGTATAGATGTACCAGGCATGCCCTTGGCGGATCTGGTTATGTTTTCGTACCTCGTGACGATGGGGTCCATCTGGGAGCAAAAGCGCAACGCCTTGTTGCGTGAGTGGGGCAAGAATTTTCGCCAGCACCGAGCCATTTTGGCCCAGGCCGTGAAGACCAACGAGGCAAGATTTCAATGGGCCCAGTGGCGGGATCCATCGCCAGGCGATTTCATCCTCGAATCGTCGCTGGTGGAGCTCAATTCTGTTCAGAAGTTCCTCCCGTCGCCTCGCATGAACCAGACTTCGATTGTACGGTAATCAGCGTGATCTCGGGAGAACTGCCCGGTGGGATAAATCGAGTTTTGACGGATCAGCAAGAAAGGCTGTGGGTGAGACGATGACAGACCAAAATACCGCTGCTTCGGTTCGCCTGGGCGATCTGGCGCCAGACTTCGAAGCGGTGACAACGCATGGGCCGATTCAGTTTTCTAGCTGGCAGGATGGTCGCTGGACGATTCTCTTTTCGCATCCGGCAGATTTCACTCCGGTCTGTACCACCGAGTTTGTCGAGTTCAGTCGGATCCAGGAAGATTTGACTGGCAAAGGTGTGGCGTTGATCGGCTGCTCTGTCGATAGTCTTCATTCTCATATTGCCTGGGTTCGAGACATCGAAGAGAGATTTTCTGTTGATATCGAATTCCCGGTGATCGCAGACCTTGATCAGGCAGTTTCCCGGCTCTATGGGATGGTCCATGAGGCGACGATGGCAACAGCCCCTGTGCGAACGGTGTTCTTTATCGATGGAAGTCGCAAGATTCGCGCGATGATTACCTATCCACCAGAAATCGGGCGTTCTTTTGCCGAGATTGTTCGAGTTATCGATGCTCTACAAACCGCAGATGAGCATGGAGTCGCTTGTCCGGCAAATTGGAGCCCAGGGGAGGAAGTCATCGTGCCGCCGCCGGCGACAAAGAAAGATGCCCAGAGCAGGGTCGAAGACCCTGATCTGGACACTCCTGCATGGTACGTGGCGCGCCGCAAGATCTAGCGACCTCGGGCAGAAAGCGAAACGTTGGGCTCAGGGACAGTGATTGTAGTTATCACAACCGAGACCTGATTCGCCTGCGGGGTCGGCTCCGCAGCCAGGCCATGGGCTCGCAGGTGGAGCTCCGTCGAGGAACTGGTGGTTGATCAGGTAGATCACGTCGCCAAGGTCGATCGTGAAATCGCTGTTGGAATCTGCAGCAGCACTGCAGCTTGCTGCTGTTCCATCTCCGAAGAAGTAATTGATCATGAAGATGGCATCCGCCAGGTTGAGACTGCCGTCATCATTTGCGTCACCGCGCATGAAGGTCACTGCGTTGATAAAGCAAATCTCTCCACCTTGCAGCAAAGGCATGGTTGAGATGCCATCGATGGTCAAGATGTTATGGATGGCAGGGTGTCCCAGTCCATTGACTGGAATGATTTCAGAGCAACTTCCCACCAGAGCATTGTCAGCGGCAACTTCAAGCTGGAAACGAACGATGGAGTTTCCACTGCCGGGAGCCAGCATGTGGCCTCCAAAAGGGGGACTGAAATCAAAGATGGCAGCACATGCTGCCCAGCCGACACCTGGTTCCAGGTTGTCATCATACGTGGAAGTGAAGAACTCGACTTCGTATGGGTTGAGCAAGGTCTCGATGTCGAGACCACTGGTGCCTTCGTCGACATGAGTGAAGACGTTGGAATCCCATCGGATGGCGCTCTGGAAACCCTGGATGTGATAATCATTATTGAGTCGAACAATGACATCGGCATGGGCTCCAGGAATAGCAGTGGAGTCTTCAATCCACATCAGATCCTGAGCTGGGGCTGGAGTACAAATCGAAAAGATGGCCAGAAAAATAGCCATTATGTTTACGTGACGCATGATTCCTCCTCGGGGAGAGGTAATGAAAACCGCTAGCAGGGCGTAGGGTGCCGCCGCTGATATACGGTTCAGGGGATGTTGAGGTCGTTTCTCAGTAGAGCTGCCACTGAAAGATCAGGGGCAACCATTCGCTAGTATGCAATCGAGAGAATCCGCTGAAGGATCGAGGCCACATGTTGTTGGCCCCGGGGCTCCAGGAGGAGGCCCATTCACGAAAAGGTAATTCAGTAGGTAAATGGTGTCGGAGATGTCGACACCGCCGTCGTCATTGGCGTCAGCCGCATCGAGACAACTCGGAGCTGGACCTCCGGAGAAAAGCCAGTTCATGACGAACAGTGAATCTGCGAGGTCTATGTTGGAATCAGAATTGGTATTTCCTCTACGGAAACCTGGTTGATCGACAAACTCGACGATTCCGTTCTCGAGTATTGGCGAGATGGACAGTCCATCAAAAATGACGTAGTTGAGTGCCGGCCCTGCGATACAGTTTGGATCTGCTGGAGGGCATGAAGGAAGCAAGTATGAGTCGTCAAGGACGATCTCTGTCGTGGTTCCCAACAGGAGAGGATCAGCAGGAGATTGGAATTCAAGTCGCAGAAGACTCTGTTCGTTTCCTGCTGGAAGTACTTGTCCTCCGAATGGGGGGAGGAAGTCAAAGATGGCTGCGAAAGTTGCCAGTCCTACTCCTGGTTCGACCGCTGGATCCAGTGCCGGGTAGAACAGTTCAATTCCACCGGGTGCTCCAGCACCACCGGGAAGCAGAGCATCCATCGTCAGACCCGAATACCAGTCATCTCCAGAAGCGGGAACTAGAAGATCGAGGATGGTGTTGTCGTAGGAGAGTGCGACCTGGAATCCCTGAATCGATTCTTGATGATCGTAACGCAGTGTCGCAGTCACGATGCCGCCAGGGGAAGCAGAGATGGTTCCGAAGTGGAAGCGATGGAGGTTATTGATGGTGAGAGATCCATCGACGAGCTCTGGTATGACTGAAAAACCACCGGAGGACAAAATGTTGTCGACAGGAGGGTTCCCCATGCCATCGATCAGTTCGATGAGCGTGACGCCTGGTAGGGTGCTTGCGTTGACGTCGAAGTTCATTCGTAACAAGGAATTCTGGTCGGTCGGAGAGGCTGGTAATGTTGCGGGTGGGGTTGCCAGATCACCGTAGCCAAAGATGACGCCTACTAGCAGAACTCCCGTGGTCGGGTCGTTGGTGGTTCCGGCGAAATCTGGATCTGAACCGGCCAGTAGATTGGCGATTGAGGTGTTCTGGAAATCAACCTGGGTCAGATCGAGGATGTTTGGGTCGTATTGAATTCCGACCGCAAATCCTTCAATCCCCGAGTCGTGGGTGGCTTGGACGAAGATGGATACGTCTGTATCTCCGGCATTGGCCGCAACGTTGTCGATGCTCAGAACATCGGCAGCCGAGACGGAGCTCTGGATCAGGGTGAATACCATGATCAAGGCCATCAGCAGGTAGAGAAAACGTAACATCTCTGAAACTCCTCGCAGCGAGCGTGAATGGGACATATTTCCCAAATTTTCGGATGCTTCCATCCTATCACCTTGCGGGTTCTGATCCACATCCCACCCGCAAGGTCCCGGGCCCGCTATTTGCCAGGAAACAGGCTCTTGTCGGTAAAAAATGGGCCCTGGAGGGTGGTTCCTCCAGGGCCCAGCAATCAAAAGCGAGATTGATCAATAATAGACGTTTCAGACGCTGTTTTACTGGTCGTCAGCGTCTCCATCGCAACCGATGCCGTCTCCGGTGGTGGGATCAATACCCAGATTCGGGAACGGTGCCAGGGGAGCTGCTCCACCAGCGAACTGGTATGAGAAGATCCAGACGGCGTCACCGACACTGATTTCTCCGTTGTCATCCAGATCGCAGGAGTCGAGACAGCCAGGTGCTGTTCCGCCCTGGAAAAGGTACTGAAGGACAGAGATACCGTCAGCGATGTTGACGAGGCCACCATCGCTGTTGCAGTCACCTCGGACGAATGGGTTGAAGTCGACGATCTCGATCTGGCCATCGACCAGATTCGGAGTTTCGTTGTAGTTTGCATCCACAATCTTGTTGGTGATGGGAGGTGTTCCTGCAGAAGTAACGAAGCTGACAGGAGTCGTCAGAGGAGCAACGGCTCCACCGAGATCAGCAGTTACGTCGAATTGCAAGTTGAGAACTTCCATGTCATCACCGATGGGGATGTCAACGGAGGTGTCGAGAGCCATGATCAGGCCCGCGGCAATTTCTCCATCGCCGAGATTGTCAGACAGTGCAATAAACTCAGCAGTCGCGGCAACTCCGGTCGGCTGGACGCTGGTGAGTTGCATAAGTGCTGAATCGTACTGGCCGGCGATCTGGAATCCATCGAGTGGTCGAACTGTCGAGACCATGAGCGGTAGGTTCGCAGTTTGTCCGACAACACCGAGGCCTTGGCCAAAGGTGAGGTAGTTCGGGCTGAGGATTGTGAAAGATGCTCCGTTTGTAATCGGCTCAACGCTATTTCCGTTGATGACAAGTACGGTACTGACGGGAGGCGATCCTGAAGTACAGAAATCGACATCGCAAGTGTCTCCGACGTCGCCAAGAACCTGATAGTTTACATCAAGAAGCGAGAAATCCTGAACCAGGTTCAGGACGGCACAGCCGGTGAAACAAATGACGACACCCGACATGACCGCTTCAGCGGAAAGGTTCGTCGTTTCGAAGTCGGGGGGCGCACCATTCTTGACCGTGCTTGCATCGGTTCCGAGCTGCGCCCCAACAGGGAGCATTCCGTCATCGTTGCAAAGGCTCAAGCTCCAGCCTTGAATCTCTGTCGATTGGGTGACATTCAGCTTTGCTGTTTGAACAAAGATGTCACCGCCAAAAACATTACCGCTGTCCATGTGCATCTCAAACGCCGGATTTTGTGCGAAACCCACACTTCCGATGCCGAAAATCAGGATGAAGGCGGCCATCCTACAAATGTTATCGCGTAGAAAATTACGCATTACTCGTTCCTTCCTGTTGTCGGCTTTTTGCCGATCAACCGCGCTGTTTTACTCCATGAGTTCAGGAGCATTGATTGCTTGTTTATGGCTGTCCAGTACAGCCTGTATCAGTACTTGTGCAGATCGGGAGAAAGTCAGAAGTTGGATCAGGACCGTTATCAAGCGGGCCCGGTTCTGGCGGCGTGTCGCCGAACTTGAACAACCAGTTCAAGATGAAGACAGAGTCGGCCAGATTGATGATGCCGTCGTCGTTACTGTCACAGGCATCGGGACAAAAGATCGGCAAGCCAGAGAACTGAGAGCCGATGGTGGTGGCCACATCTGCAAGGTCGACCTTGTCGTCGCTGTTGCAGTCGCCACGTTGGAAAACTTCTTGTGGTACGACATGTACGTTCGTGTCGATCCGTTCAAAGTCCTGGACCGATCGGTAGTCGATGACGACGTTGTTGTAGAGGAAAACGCTACCGTTTCCGTTGATGTCGTCACAGAAGTTGATTTCTTGAAGTTCATCACACTCAGCTGTTTCATCTACGGTGATCTGGACGGTGCCGATCAGTAGATCTTCCGAACTGGGTGGCAATGTTTGTCCCTCGAAGGGCGGCAAGGCATCGAGCAGGATAGCGATGATCAGCTCGCCGGTCTCGCCATCGCTGCAGTCGTCATCGACCTGATGGTTGATGTACTCGGCTCCTACCGATTGGACGATGGAGCCTTCGAGCGTAAAGGTGCCTTCTTGCACGGTGAGGTCACAGTCGTAGCAGACGGTGATCGTTAAACCTTGAAGTTCATCGTCAGGATCTGAGTAATAGAAACGCAGATGCCCGGTTTGGCCATGGTAGGCGTAGTTGCCTATTTCTTCGTAGAAGTCGACCTCTGCCGTGATGATGGTGTTGTCTTCAGGAGGAGGTTCGATGGCCTCACAGGTAAAGGATCCACCTTGTAGCGATGGTGAAAGAGAAAGTCCGTTGACCACGATTACATTTTCGAGCGGTGGTGTTCCGATGAAGTTATTGATCGGGGTCAGTGGTGTGACCAGGTCGCTGCTTGGCAGGTAAATGATCTCGTTACAGCTGTAACTGTAGGTTGCGATGTGATTGTCGACCCCGGTTGCGATCATCTGACCATCGAATGGAGGTTGGAAATCGAGAACGACTCCGATGGTACCACCGTTGGCGTATAGATTTGCGACCTCAAATTCCGCTCCTACTTCCTCGGTGATGGTTCCTGAGAGAGTGATCTCTTGCAGGGTTAACTCCTCAGGACCATGAGCGATGGCGACAACGAAACCCTGAACCGGTCCGGTGCTGTTCGAGAGCAAGACGCGCGCTTCTCCAACCGAAACTCCATCGGCAATTGCGGAGGAATTTTCAATCCTCAGAGAATCGGGTGGCGGTGGACTGATAGTGACGAGCGCATTATTGAGTATCAGGCCATCGATGGCTCCCTGGGAAAGACCTCCCTGAACGATCAAGTTGTCGAGTGGTGGAGAATTGAGAACTCCGTCGACAAAGATCAGTTCCGTTGTGATCACATTTGGACTGATGATGTTGGGGTTTAACGTGAGGTGGGCGAGAC
>JBBWWC010000205.1:0-6522 GCA_050256555.1 Planctomycetota bacterium
TTTTACCTTGTTGGAGCCCTCGCTCTGTCGGTCTTGAACGTTTGCGGAGATGAAATTCTGTCGCTTCCCGCTGGTGGATCTCGCCTGTTTTTCTTCGTCGCCAGCGGAATCGCAGTGGGAAGCTTGCTAGCGAGTCGCCTCTCCGGCGATCACATCGAAATCGGCATTGTTCCCATCGGCGGCATCTTGATGTCGGCCGGATTTGCCGCAGTCCCCTACGTCGAGGAAACTCTTCTCTCCTATGGGGTTGCGCTGTTCTTTGCCGGCCTCGGCGGCGGACTGTTCCTGGTTCCACTGGCAGCCTTCGTCCAGGACCGTGCCACCGGAAAAGAAAAAGGGCGCGTTCAGGGTGCGCAGGAGATGCTCACCTTCCTCTTCATCTTCGCCTCGGCCATCGTCTTCGAATTCTTCAAGAATGATCACTTACTGGGACTCAGCCCCGAGGGCTCGGTTCTTGCGCTGGCAGTTCTCTCCCTGGTCGGCACTCTCGGCGTCTCCATAGCAGTTCCACACATAGCCGTGCGATTCCCGCTCTGGTTGATGATTCATGCCATCTATCGGATTCATTTGATTGGCGGTGAAAACATCCCGCGGCGCGGAGGGGCCCTCATCGTTGCCAATCATCTTTCCTACGCAGATCCATTTCTGGTCGGGTCTGCAGTTCCACGCTTCGTTCATTTCCTTGCACACCGTCAGTTTAGCGGTAAATCATTGATCGGTATGGCCACCGGAATGATGCGTGCCATTCCTGTCTCGAGTGAAGACGGTCCAAGAGCAATCCTTCGATCTCTCGATGAAGCAGCAAAGCGCGCCGAAGAGGGAAATCTTGTCTGCATATTCGCCGAGGGAGGCATCTCTCGTACCGGCAACCTCCTTCCCTTTTCCAAGGGGCTCGAGAGGATCGCCAAAAAGGGAAAAGTACCCATCATCCCTATGTATCTCGATCGTGTCTGGGGAAGCATCTTTTCTTTCCGTGGAAAACGCTTCTTCTTCAAACGCCCTTTGCGGATTCCATACCCCATCACCATTGCCATCGGAAAACCAATGGATCCGAATACTTCGGCCAAAGATGTCCGACAAGCGGTTCAAGAATTGAGTGCCGTTGCGCTTGATTCTCGCAAGGAACCCCGAGTCACCCTCGCCACTCGATTCCTGACTTCTGCTCGCAGAGCACCAAGAAGAGTCGCGGCCATCGAGGTCGGGAAATCTGTTACATACCGCAAGTTCCTGATTCTGGTTCTACTGCTTCGACGAAAACTACGTGCCGGACTGGCTCACGAGAAGCATTTGGGAGTTTTGCTACCGGCAGGAGTCGGCGGTGCTGGAGTCAATGTCGCCGCCGCGGTAATGGGAAAAACCATTACAAATCTGAACTTCACTGCCGGGAATGAGGCCTTGACCTCGGCTTGCCAGCAAACCGGGTTAAAAACCATCATCACGGCAAATATTTTCCTCGAAAAGATCAATCTTGATCCAAAGGATTTCGCTCCCGATGTAAAAATCATCGATCTTCCATCACTGCTGGTGCGAGAAGTGAAATCGATCGACAAGATCATGGCACTACTGACAGCGCTATTACCATCTTTCATCTTGTGTCGACTTCCTGATGTCCCCCATGATCCCGACGAAGACGTCTCCGTGATGTTCTCCAGCGGCTCGACCGGCACACCCAAAGGGGTCAGGCTCACTCATCATAATATTCTTTCCAATGTCCGGAGCATTTCGCAGGTATTCGATGTCGATTCCGAAGATCGAGTGGTCGGATCTTTACCCTTCTTCCACGTGTTTGGATATACGGTAACTCTCTGGTTTCCGCTCGCGAATGCCATCGGTGCCATTTATCACCCGAACCCGATGGATACCGATGCTCTCGCAACCCTGACACGGGAAAACAAGGGAACCCTGTTCCTGTCGACTCCGACCTTCTACCGGACTTATCTGCGGAAATTTCAACCGGAAGACTTCCAAAGCATCCGCTTGGCCGGCGCTGGTGCAGAAAAATTGAAGGAAACCCTGGCCATCGCCTGGGAAGAAAAATTCAAGTGTCCGCTACTGGAAGGCTACGGTTGTACCGAATTAAGCCCCGTGGTCTCGGTCAACCTTCCTGATCTGGAAGACAAAAATATCGAACAGAAAACACGCAAATTCGGCAGCATAGGTATGCCAATTCCTGGCGTGGTCACGAGAATCGTGGATCCCGATACCTTGGTTGATGTCGAGACCGGTCAAACAGGGCTGCTTCTGATCAAGGGCCCCAGTGTCATGAAAGGTTATCTTGGCCGCGACGACCTGACTGAAGAGGCATTCCTCGACGGGGAGTGGTACAAGACCGGAGACATCGCGAAAATGGATGAAGAGGGCTTCCTCAGTATCACTGACCGCCTCTCTCGCTTCTCAAAACTGGGTGGAGAAATGGTCCCCCATGTCTTTATCGAGGAAGCACTCCAGGACATTGTTGATTCCCATCTTGATCCAGATTCACAAGAAGGCGGCGAATCACAAGTTGCAGTGACCGCTATACCCGACGAGGCCAAAGGCGAAAAATTGGTCGTGGTACACGGTCCCCTGCCGATCGAGGCAGCCACCTTGATCGATCTCTTGCGAGACAAGAAAGGGCTACCAAATCTCTGGATCCCTCGGGCAGACTCCTTCATCGAGGTTTCTGAAGTACCAACCCTGGGAACCGGCAAAGTAGACCTGAAAGCATTGAAGCAGGTTGCGTTGGATACTTTTAACAAAGATTCCTGATAACGATCCATCGGCTTGAAACTTCTTGTACGGTATCAACAGGAGTGGAGAATTTGACCTCGTGAAAAATACTGACCCCGACACCGACTTTGGCCTGAGAGAATTTCAACAGACCATCGAATCTATCTATTTCGAGAAGGATTCCACCAGAGGAGTCGAGGGATCCTTCATGTGGCTTGTCGAAGAGATTGGTGAGCTGGCCAGAACGTTGAACTCCGGCGAAGCAAACTCCATCGAAGAACGTGCCGAATTTGCAGATGTCCTGGCCTGGGTCGCCAGTATAGCTTCTCTACGTGGTATCGACCTGGCGCATTGCGTGAAAGAAAAATACGGATCCGGGTGCCCACGTTGTTCGGCAAGTCCATGTCAATGCCAGCATCGATCGAGAGAAGAAAGTTGAAACTACGTCACCTGGGAACACTCGACCGGTATCTCCTTAAAGAATTGATGCTGAGCTTCTTCTTCAGTCTTCTTTTTCTCTCGGTCCTGGTTGGTATTGTCTCTGCCATGAAAGCCGTTAACTCCGGCTACTCCATCGGAATCGTCTTGCCCTGGTTAAGAGATAGCCTCCTCTATAGTCTCTATTTCACGACGCCCATCTCGATCCTCGCCGCCTGCACCCTGTCTTATGGAAGATTCGTTGCCGATCGCGAATTTACAGCCACTCTGGCGAGCGGTATTTCGCCCTTGCGGTTGCTCCTTCCGATGGCAACTCTGGCGATACCGGTGGGAGCCCTGATGCTCTTGACTCAATCAACCATCCTCCCCGAGCTGCAACATCGAAAACAGGACATCGGTCGCTTTCTGGTCAAACAACTCGAAAACCTCGGTGAAGGAAAAATGGGACAGCTACGCCTCGATGACCAGGGCGGCGTTGTTCACTGGTATGAAATCCATGGTGGTCGAGACCTCAGCCAGGTTTACATCGAAAAACAACTCAGTATCGGGTCTCAATCCTCCGGGGTCGCCAGAGCAATCCCCACCTCCGATGACTCTGCGAGTACTCCGGCGACAAAGATCCTGGCAAAGCGAGCCCAATTGACCGTCGATGACGAGACGGGTGTGATTCGACTCACTCTCAATGGGGTCGATATGAAATTTCCGGTCAGCGATGTCGATCCAGAAAATAGGAGCTTCCTCGACTGGCGCTTTGAAACAGTTTTGTTTGACCAATTCAATGTCGATTTCCCCATCAACTCGATGCAACGACGCCTCAATGATCTTCCAACCAGTAAACTAAAATCAAAAATCGCTGAAAAACAGGAAGAAGCACGGCAAAAGAAAATCGAGATGGAGTCTGCTGAAAATCCTGCCATCGTTGAACCCGCACGAATCGCCATGGAGAAAGCCCTGAGAATCGCTCGTCGAGGAGAAACGGAAATTTGGCGGCGAAGAGCCATGGCACTGGCGGTTTTGACCTTTTCCCTACTGGGTTTCCCGATCGCCTTGTTACTGAACACCTCACAGAAACTGGTGCCCTTTTTCTTTGGTATCCTCGCAGTGATGGCCCTCTTCTTCCCCCTGACTTACGGTGGAATCCAGTTCTCACGCGCCACAGGCGCTCCCGCTTGGGCCACAGTGATGTCTGGCAATTACATCCTCACTGCCATCACCTTATACCTGTTGTGGAAGCTGTGGAGGCGGTGATGGGCAAATTGTTCCAGCGAATCCGAGAACTATTACCAGTACAAACCATCGATCGTTACATGATGAAGCACTACATGATCGCCTGGGGAATCTGTGCTTTCGCTGTATTCGGCCTCTTCAGTGTTATCGATGGGGTTTCTCGACTGGATCGATTTCTCCGTAAGGACGATCCCTTACCGCTGGTCGTAATAAAATATTTCGCTGGAATGATCCCCATATACTTTACTCAATATCTTGGGCCCATTCTTACCTTGTTGGCTGCCATGTTCACCACCACACAGCTAAATAAAGGCAGCGAACTGGTTCCTCTTAGAGCTGCAGGTCTTCCGCTTTCACGGATACTGGCTTCATTTTTCCTCATCGCTTTCTTGATGACCCTATCGATGATCTTCGTTCAAGAATTCATCGTTCCTTCCTTCAAGGATCAAATTCGTCTTGCTGATTCCTATGGCCGTGCTCGCGCAAGCATCCAACCAGAAATGGTCGCCGACAGTCGTAATAATCTGATCCAGGTCTTGAACTACTTGCCCCATGAAAAAAGAGGGCAGGATGTCGAAATCACAACAAAGCATGCGGGGCTTGCAACCTCCAGCAAGATTACCCGGGCAAGAGAAATCCTCTGGAAAAACCCAAAAGACGGTGACCCTTACTGGTTGCTCCTGAACGGGACCGTTGAACAGTTCGATAAAATAGGGATGAAGATTCCGATTCCAGCCTCTGATGGATCGATTCAACTCTCACAGGGATTCTCTGAACTGAAGCTCACTACTGATATGCGCCCTGTCGATCTTGAATCGAGTGACCGAGAAATCGAATATCTTTCATTCACCGAGCTAAGAGACCAGTACAAGCGACGCCCACATCTCAAGCACCTTGAAGTCAAACTTCATCGTCGCTTCGCTTTTCCGCTCGCGAATTTCATCCTGCTAATGCTGGGATTGCCATTCATTCTGAAAACGGAAAGTCGTTCGATCATCCTGGGTATCACCATTGCCATGGCCCTGGGAACGACATATCTCATTGTCACGGAAGTTTGTGCAAATCTTGGAACCAGAGGCGCACTGAATCCTATGCTAGCAGCCTGGCTTCCAGTGCTCTTCTTTGGATCACTGGGGCTCACCCTTTTCGATGGGATTGAAGATTGAGCCGTCTCTGCAGTCTATGAAAGCTCGATAATCAAGATACGTACTGCCGAAGCGCTTCGATCGCCCTTTGATGTCTCTTCCTGAACGATTCCGGACTGATGCCAAGTACATCGGCCCCTTCCAGGCTATTGAGACCATCCAGTGCCAACCAGATCACCTGAGCGTATTCAACTTTGAGTTTTCCGATAATAGAATGGAGCCAGATCTCATTTTCTCTGGCGATCAAAATCGACTCGCCCATATTCTCGTCAACTCCGACGGAAACTTCAACGATTCCCCCGGGTACATTTGATTCACCAGCAAAATTATTGCTCTTACGAACCGTGTCAATCAACTGCCGATTGGCAGTCAATAGAGTCAGCCGCTCAAAGTCACTATAAGAAGCGTTCTCAACCAACGAATGTATCGACTTCATTGTGCGTAGAAATACATCCTGGCACAGATCATCGACCATCGAATAGCGTTTTATCTTGGAACCCATCTTTGATTGAATGTGCCCCTGCAACCGGGGAAAGATACGAGAGAATAATTGACTACGTGCTTCTGGATCTCCAACTCGAGCCCGACCAATCAATTCGATTTCGGTGAGGTTACTGTGATTTGTTGACATGTCTGGAGCACCCGACAAAAAGATCACTTAAAAAAACGAGAACCATTACGCTGCAATATTATTCCAATTCCTCGTCTCTATATACATGGAAACAATGGCTGGTTTACGGAAACTCGAGAACTCGGATATAAATACATCCTATGTAAATACTCGAATATTAATATCCGAAAACCCTCATCACCGGGCCCAATGAGGCCACAAACGGCATAAAAACACATCCAAGGTCCCGACAATTGATTAACATGGGATATGAAAACGAATCTTGCTTAATTTCCAAATCAAGCAAGATTCGAGAAACGGCGCAAAAACCGTCAATAATACAAAATCAATAACTCTGCTCCCCGATAGCCGCCCCCCCAAAAAAACTCAAAA
>JBBWWC010000206.1:0-18708 GCA_050256555.1 Planctomycetota bacterium
AAGTAAGTGCCTGATTTCCTTGCCCAGACCGAACAAAGAAAACGGCTCCGACGGCAAATCAGCCGTCGGAGCCGGGATTATTCATCCTTTGATTTCATTGGCAGGATCAAGGACAGCTCTGATAGCTCTCGCAATCGAGACTATCCGGAGTCGGATCTGAGCCACAGTTGAGCCACGGAGACGCCGGTGGAGCCCCACCCATGAAGAGTGCGCTGAAGTGATAAATCGCATCAGCAATCTGAACCTGTCCATCGTCATTCTCATCGAGTGCATCCATACAGGTAGGTTCAGCTGCACCTGAGAATATGTAGCCCAGTACGTAAATCGCATCAGAGATGTCGTAAGTTCCATCGTCGTTCGTATCACCTCTGAGGAACGATGCCTGGCACTCCTCTACCGTGACGGTAAAGGATTCGACTGTCGTATTGCCATATTCATCGATCGCTGTCACCTCGACCGCGGTAACTCCCGCAGGGAAGGTGGTTCCCGATTCAACTGAAGTCGTGATCGAACCACCTGAACAGTTATCGATAAATTCGAGTTCAAGCCAGGTGGCCATTGCTGTGCAGGTGATCGGGTTGGGTAACAATACTATCGGCGCTGGAATGTTGACAATTTGCGGACTTTCGGTATCGCTAACGGTTACCAGAACCTCATGGGTTGCAGCATTCCCGTTGACATCCAATGCGATGTAGAGAACCGAGCTCTGACCAACCGGGAAAAAGCTACCGGCCGGCATACTCGACTGAACCGTATCTACCGCACAGTTATCAGTAATCACCGGATCAGACCAGAACGCATTGGCGCCACACTGTCCCGGATAACTCGGAATCTCGATTACATTCGGAAGACCACTGATCACCGGGGCATCTTTATCCACCACATTGACGCTAAAGCTGGAACTGGCTTCATTGCCATAGCTATCCACTGCAGTGTAAACGACCTCCGTAGTTCCAGCATCAAAGTATGAACCGTTTGACATCGAAGAACTCACACTGACCAGCTCACTACAATCGGTGGCGCTGGGCTCCGTCCAGGAAACCACGGCACCGCAACTACCAAAGTCGTTGGTCAACACCAGATCGTCCGGCATATCAGAGATCAACGGCGACTCAACATCCAGAATCGTCACGGTAAAGAAAGATTCCGAAATGTTGCCTTGAGCATCGGTTGCGGTGTACACGATAAAGTGGACCCCGATTCCGATCTCACTACCAGGAGTAACGCTGGCCGTCAGATCCACTTCAGTACAGTCATTGACAGTAGGAGGAGTCCAACTCACAACTATAGTGCAGCTTCCGAGAGGAGCATCCAGCGACATGTTCGACGGCATATCTTGTATTTCCGGAACCTGCCCATCGAGCATATGAATCGAAGTGACGTAATCAGCAGAGTTCCCCGCAGCGTCAGTAGCAGTGTGCGTCACATCAGTAGTTCCAATCGGGAATACCGTTCCTGATTCATGACTACTGGTAAATGTCGCACCGCCACATAGATCCGCAGGTATTGGTGGTGCCCAGGTCGCGATCCCATCGCACTGGTTCGGCGACGTAAAGAAGTTCAACTCAGCTGGAAGGTTGACAAAGAAGGGCGCTTCAGAATCTTCGATCGTGACCTCAAAACTGGCATCAGAAGTATTACCAGCGGCATCTTCCGCAGTGTAGGTCACAACATGAGTTCCCAGTGGGAATACGTTTCCACTGGAATAGTTCGAGGTCAAGATCACCTCGGAACAATCATCCACCTGTGGCGTTTCCCAGGTTGCGATGCCTGCGCAATTCCCTTCGATGTTGTCGAATGAAGCATTACCAGGAAGATCGAAAATCACCGGATCACCGACATCTATCACAGTCACCGTGAAACCAGCGGTTCCGATGTTTCCGCTGCCATCGGTAGCGGTGTAAGTCACCGTTGTCGCACCGACAGGGAATTCCGATCCACTTGGCATACTCGGAAGCAGAGTCAAAATTCCAGAGCAATCGCTCGCAGACGGCTCAGACCAGGTGGCCACGCCATGACAGGTTCCAGGAATCGAATTGACCTGTATCGGTGGTGATAACTGAGTAATCGAAGGTGATTCTTGATCTAGAACAGTAATCGTGAAAGTACCGATCCCAATATTGCCACTCGGATCAGTAGCAGTGTAGGTCACCAGATTCTCACCGATGGGGAACGATCCGCCATTTACCGCATCGCTAGCCATCTCGTATGAGACGCAATCCATTGCGGCTGGCTCTAACCACGAAGCAGTCGCTTCGCAAGCCCCCTCAGGAGCTAGAACTTCTTGATCAGCAGGAATATCAAACAAAGTTGGCGCTTCTATGTCTTCAACTATGACGAGGAAGCTGGCAGCATTCTGATTGCCCTCACTATCGGTAGCAGTGTATGTCACCGTCGTTGTTCCAATGAGGAACTCGCTACCACTCGAAAAGTTCACTTCCAGACCACTGAATGTACAATCCGATGTTGTCACTTCAGCCCAAACCACGGCAACGCCACAACTATCGGCACCATTCGTAACGGTAATGTCGTCTGGCAATCCATCAATCGAGGGCAACTCACCATCGATTACAGTAACAAGGAAGTTGTCGGAGGCTGAGTTCCCATGTTCGTCAGTGAAGGTGTAGGTAACAACATGATTACCAATCGGAACGCTTGATCCATTGGGAATGTCACTGGTAGCTGTCACCTGACTACAATCAGAGGTTGTTGGATCTTCCCATGAAGCGATAGCCTCACAGGAGTCCTCAGAGGTTGATACCTGAAGCGTCGGCGGCATCTGCAAGATCTCCGGCGGAGTCGTGTCCAAGATGGTCACCACAAAGCTTGTCTCTAGATCGTTTTGAGCATCATCCGTAGCGATATAGCTGACGGTGGTATCACCAACAGGGAACAAATCGCCAGGCTGATGAG
Organism: Planctomycetota bacterium; assembly: GCA_050256555.1. GTDB lineage: Bacteria > Planctomycetota > UBA8108 > UBA1146 > UBA1146 > UBA1146. The sequence continues at coordinate 2,914 of JBBWWC010000206.1, forward strand.
AAGAAGTAATCGTCAGTTCTGCCGTACAAATATCGCTAAATGTCGGCGCATCCCAGGTTGCTGGAAGTTCACAAGCTCCTGTCGGATTATCAACCACTATGGGTCCCGTTGGAGCTGTCAACAATGTCGGATCTTCCATGTCCATGACCGTAACCGTAAAGGTGCGAGTTGCTTGAACTCCTGCCGCATCGGTAGCGATGGCCTGAACAATGGTCACACCCAAATCAAAGACATCGCCAGAAGTGTGACTCAATACGATCGTCGGAATCGAGCAGTTGTCTTGAGCATCCACGTCATCCCAGATCACAACGGAACTACAAGTCCCGGTCTCATTCCCAACCAACACACCTGGTGGGAAAGATATGTACTCTGGAGCAACATCGTCAACAACCGTGATGGTAAATGAACCAGTCGACTCGTTTCCATTCAGGTCCTCAGCGGTATAAGTCACAACTGTATCGCCGAGTGGGTACACTGCCCCGTTTTCGTGATCAGAAGTCATGCTGTCCAGAGCACAATCTTGTGCAAAAGGTTCACTCCACAGCACCGTAGCGCTACAGGTTCCTTCAGCAGTACCAACGTCAAAACTAACCGGAAGCCCAATAAACTCAGGAGATTCATCATCCACAACTGTCACGGTGAACGACATGGTATCTGTATTGCCAGATTCGTCACTCGCCGTATAGGTCACTGTGGTCAATCCCAACGGGAAGGCTGTTCCCGACGGATGATTTGAATCGAGAGTCGTTGCGCCGCAAATATCATCAGCGGTCGGCTCATTCCATTCGGCAACAGCCGTACACAAGCCCTGATCAATTCCAAGATTCAAATCAGGTAGCGCAGAAGTGAAGAAAGGAGCTTCTTGATCCAGCACCGTCACTGTAAACACTTCGACGGCCTGGTTTCCAGACAAGTCAGTGGAAGTGTACGAGACCTCTGTATCGCCAACTGGGAAACTCGATCCCGGCTCCAGCGATCCTGTGGAAGTCACTTCGTCGCAATGATCAAAGGCTGTCGGTGGATTCCAGGTGGCCGTTGCAGCGCAAGTTCCTGTAATGTTTGGAACCACGATGTTTGCTGGCATCTGAAACAGGTCAGGCGCTTCATTGTCGGTAACCGTAATGGTAAAGCTTTGCGTTGCAGAATCTCCACCGCCATCAGAGGCAGTGTAGGAAACCATGGTGGTTCCAACGTCAAAGAAAGATCCAGGTGAATGAGAGCTCACCACAGTAGCCGCAGTACAGTTGTCGAGCGCTAACGGCTCTGTCCAGAAAACCTGTGCAGCACAAACTCCAACAGAAGATGGAACCGTGATGTCATCGACCTCAGTATCAAAGGTCGGACCCTCTCCATCGCTAACGGTTACAAAGAAAGTATGATCCAGTAAATTGCCGACGCCATCAGTCGCAGTATAGGTCACCTGTGTGTGGCCGGCCGGGAAGCTCGTTCCCGGATCATGCGACGAGACCACAGAAAAACCACTACACGCATCAGCGAGTACTGGTTCATCCCAGGTCGCCGTGGCCGAACAAAGACCAGCCACTGCAGCAACTGCAACGTCTGCGGGAGCACTGACAAATGTCGGTGCAAAACCATCAGAAACAGTAACCAGGAATGAAAGATCCGTTGATTTCCCACCGACATCAGTGGCGGTATATGTCACCGCAGTAGTACCGATAACGAAAAAGTCACCGGACTGATGGGACGAAGTTAGATCTACATTGGATGAACAATCAATCGCCTGCGGTTCTGTCCATTCCACTATTGATCCGCACTGCTCATCGGCTGTCCCGATGATTAAATCTCCTGGCGATGAAATGAACTGAGGAAAATCCGGATCGGTAATCGTTACGCTAAAACTCGAAACCCGTTCATTTCCAGACGTATCGGTTGCCGTGTAAGTCACCATTGTGGTTCCAACACCAAAGGTAGAAGGAGGATCAAAGTTACTGGTCAGTGTTTCCACTGCGCAGTTGTCACTGGCCTCGGGTTCATCCCAGAGAATCGTGGCACCACAGGTACCCGGCTCCGGATTGAGGGTCATATTAGCTGGCATATTCAAGATGAAAGGGAGATCTGTGTCTTCGACTAGAATCGCAAAACTCATCGTTGAAGTCTGTCCGAGACCATCGGTCGCCGTGTAGTTAACGATACGACCGCCGACCGGAACTTGAATCGGTGGCTGTGCATCAGAAACAACAGAGACACCTGAGCAATCGGTAATGAACGGCGGTGCCCAGGTCGCAATTGCGCTACAAACAACCCCTGCGGCTGGTAGATTCAGATCGGGAAGCTGCGAGATCACTGGCGGTGAATTATCCAGCACCGTTATCTGCATCACAGCTACTGCATCATTGCCGGAAACATCCGTCGCAATGAAAACCACTGCACTAGTTCCTATGCCGAATGTTGAACCCTGGGGAAAGGACGAAGTAATCGTCACAGCAGAGCAATCGCCTGCATCTACTGCGATCGGCTCTTCCCACAGAACCATCTGTCCGCAAGTTAACGGATCAGCTTGGAAGGTCACATTGCCAGGAACAAAGGTAAAGCTCGGCGCATCAGGATCCTGAACAGTTACCACGAAACTAGCCTGGGTTTGATTATTAAAATCATCCGTGGCCGTGTATGTAACAACCGTATCCCCAGCGGAAAAGCTAGACCCAGAGGCAAAATCACTGGTCAAGGTGACTCCAGAACAGACATCGCTGGCTGACGGTTCATTCCATGTTGCGATACCCTGACATTCACCACTGGCGATCTGCACCGTGAGATCTGCCGGCATGTCAGCAATCAGTGGCGGAAGGGTGTCGTAGTTGACTCCTGCTGCCAGATCACAAGAATCAGGGATTCCATTGCTATTGCAGTCAGGTGCAAGAGACCCGGCCACTTCGCAAAAGTCGATGATTCCGTTGCCATTACAGTCCTGATCTCCATTTGCAAAGTCGCAACTATCAGGAATGCCATTGCCGTTACAATCAGGAAATCCGGTATCGAGATCACATCGATCAGGGACACCATTGTTGTTGCAATCGGCATAAGAGAACTCATCCATGACCCATGTTGCAGATGTCTCCGCAATGATTGCCCTGGATCCGCCAAAAGCCATCGGCTCTGAAAAAGCGCCCCCAGGAATTGGGGCACATGGGACCGCCAAGGTTTCATCAAAAGTAGCAAGAACGACTCCGTTGTTCCAACCAGCTGCAGTTCTCGAATACAATCGCATTCCACAGGTGGTTCCAACCAGAACCTTATCTTCTGCTATAACCAGGGGACCGGCTGAAGGATCAAATGTCAGAGCTCCGTCTGCATCCACGATCCAGAGATTCGCACTCATCAAGCGGACTTCTGCTCCGGTATGAGTGGGCGTCAGAAGTCGAAGTTCTCCATTAAAGAAATCCAGGCTTATCTGCAATCCCGCAGTCCCGTCATAAGGCAACGAAGTTAGTAGTGACCACTCGTTTTGTTGCAGACCGGAGAACTGATACGTCCTTACTTCCGAAGCTCCAGGAGCCGTAACACTGGCGAAATCACCAGCCAGCGAAATATCAAACCCCAAAAAATCTCCTGGATCACCTGTTACGGTTGTTGCTTCCATCCACACAGCAGCACCAGCACCATTAAAAAGACGTGAATAGAAGTGAACAGAATTTACATCTGGAGCTCCCACTCCGAGAGTACCGTTTGAAAGTGATAACGAAGATCCATAAGAAGCTTCAGTATCATTTAAAGTCTCTTCTAAAATCCAGCTGACCCCGTCATACGCGTAAATCTGGACCTGACCGTGAATGCCTATCGCCAGAACCTCAGAATCGAGGGACAGCGAAGAGAGTGAATCTCCTAGAGGTATCGACTGAAAAGAAGACCAAGTCCCGGCCTCTTCTCGAAGCAACTCGACATCGCTTCCACTACCACGGGCTGCCCATGTTCCGTCGAGATCGACGTGCGTGGCTCCAGCACCAATATTGGTGGCCTCAGTAGCGCACTGAGCAAAGCTAGTCGCAGGTAACCATTGCATGAAAATGAAGAAAGTGAAAACGAGTAAGCCCCGAACAAAAGCGGTGCCTACACGAAGACTCGTAGCAGCCTGTAAGGCTGCGATGTTGTGTGACATTGGGTTTCTCCCCCGTACTGTTCTCAGGTTCGATAAAGTTCTTGGTCCTATTAAATGTAATGGTTTGTTAATGTTTGACAACTAACCTTGTCTGTTTGTCAGTAGGGGGATGGTGGACACCTTCAGTCAAATACGACAGTCGAGTTCGGTCCAAACCCCAATTCCTCGACCAAAAGAGAGGTTAAGGCTAGGCTCGCTGTTGAAATGACAGGATTGTCCCCGTAGCTCAGCTGGATAGAGCATCGGATTCCTAATCCGAAGGTCGCAGGTTCGAATCCTGCCGGGGACGCTTTTCATAATTGCGGTACGTTAAAATCAGCGTTCCCGCAATACTGCGATCCATCCCGTCCCATAGTACTCTGGAAACTCAACCTCCGAACGGGAAGTGTATCGATGTCGGTGATTCGTGCGGTACTGGCTCTTAGCCTATTTCTTATCCTGCAGAGTGTCGTGGTTGCCCAACCCGATCTGGAAACCTGCTCATCACCAGGGACCCTGTTCGGGGGAGAGAATGGAACTCCCGTATCCATCTCCGATTCGATACTGATCACCGAAAATCTGCTCATCGAGGATATTCATGTTCGCATTGATATCAGTCACGCATTCATCGGAGACTTGAGCGTTGACGTGATTTCGCCAGCGGGAACATCCCTCAGGCTTCATGACGATCTCGGTGGAGATATGGATGACATTTGCGTCATCTTCAGTGATGAAGGCGTCGCCAACGGCTCTACCGCATACGACTTTGGCTGCTACATGCAACCGTCGAACGGTCAGCTCAGTATTTTCAACAGCCAGGCATCGCAAGGAATATGGACACTGAATGTCACCGATGATTTTCCTGCGAATAATGATGGTGTCCTGAATAGTTGGTGCACCGAGTTCTTTACCTCTGAAGCGTCAATCTTGCCTTCCATCGAAAACTTGTCGTGCACCCCAACCGAGGATGGCGCGGTGATTTCGTGGGCAAATCCTCAGCCTTACGATTCCATCGATTTGACCATCAATGGCACGATATTGAGCCTACCCGGCAGTGCGACGACACACACGCTCACTGGCTATGCACCACTTACCACTCTGGATCTTTCGATCGCCGGAGCCACAACGGCTCCTGGGCAGTGGGTTTCTTGTCCAGCTACTTGCAGTTTGATGACTCTGGGAGGGCCAGCCACACAGGTCGCCGTGGTCATCGATGAGCGATACGACGATTGGAGCGGAGTTTCACCGTTCCTGGACCCTATCGGCGATGGAGTGACTGGGGGTCACGATCTCATCTCCCTGTCTGTTGCCGATGATGACGACTCTCTCTTTGTCCGCTTCGAGTTTGTTGGACCTGAGGTGCAACTGGATGAGGGGGACACTTTAGTTCTGTACATCGATACCGACTCGAACCCCAATACAGGGCTTGCCATCTCAGGCATCGGTGCTGATCTGGAGTGGGACTTTGGCGCACGCCAAGGAACCTCGTGGTCAGGGGGAGGCTCCTTCCCCCTGGCGCATGCTGATTTTGGACTTGTTGCGGCACCGACCGTGTCGGCAGCCGAGTTCGAGATCAGTCTTCGCCGAAACTCCTCTCTGATCTCTCTCGGATCAGAAATTGAAGTCTTGTTGTGCGACGATCGACCTGGCGGTGATTGCATTCCTGATGCTGGCGGTCTTGGCCACGTACTTGCGCTAGGACAACTTCCAACCGACACGGAGATTCCATTGATCCGTGAGTCGCCGTCTGATTTGCGAGTCGTCACTTACAATGTTCTCAATGACAACCCGTGGCAGGGAAACGGTGATCAACATGGTCGACAGATCGCTGCAGTAGCAGCGGATATCTACTGCTTCCAGGAGATCTCAGATCACTCTGTGGCAGAGACTCTCGAATACGTCGACATATGGGCCAGCCCTCCCGGCGGTGGTATCTGGTATGGCGCGGGCCAGGCGGATTGCAAAATCGTGAGCCGGTTTCCGATTCTGCAGACGTGGGGTCTCTCCGCCAACATCGCAGCATGGATCGATACGACTGCCGAGTGGGGCGTGCCGACGCTGGTAATCAATGCCCATCTCCCCTGCTGCTCGAATGAGACAGGCAGGCAAAGGGAAAGTGATGAGATTATTGCGTTCATTCGCGACCAGCGGCTGGCAGGTGTGCTGCTCTCCAACCCTGATGCCCCTGTTTTGTTTCTCGGTGACATGAATTTTGTTGGTTTATCACAACAACGAACGACGCTGTTGACCGGGGATATTATCGATGAGGCACAATGGGGAGAGGATGCTCCTCCAGATGCAGATGGGACCCCATTGACCGATACCCGCTCGCGTCACGTTGTCCAGCGCCAAACATTCACCTGGAGAAATGACAACGGCGAATACTCGCCAGGATTTCTGGACTACATCATTTACACCGATTCCATCCTGGAGTTGGCGCGTTCCTTTGTCCTGCTGACCCAGGATCTGTCGACCAAAACTCTGGTAGAAAACAATCTGCAATTCAACGACTCCAACGGTTCCGATCACCTGCTGGTGACCGCCGACTTTCGTCTGATAGCCGCCGCCACGGATTTCCGCCGAGGTGATTGCAATGCCGATGGCTCGCTCGATATTTCTGACGCGGTGTCAGCCTTGGCATCCCTGTTTGCCAATGCCGGACCTACTGCGTGTGAGGATGCATGCGACTCCAACGATGACGGAAATTTTGACATTTCAGACCCGGTGACCCTGCTCGGAATGCTGTTCTCTGGAAGCGGCGATCTGCCTCCTCCGGGGCCACAAGAATGTGGTGTCGACCCGACCACCGACCAGCTCGACTGCGAGTCTTTCACTACCTGTCCGTAAAACGGCGAACTCGATCCAACGTAGCGGCCTTGTGATGCGCCCTGATCTGCCAAACTCGGTTCACGCCAGCGCTTGAGTGGAGTCTTGTAGAGATTGCCGTTCTGCTCCAAAACTTGATTTCAATGCGTGAGCGCGAACTCTGCTCTGGCCTCAAATCACCCGATTGTAGTATCCTTGTAAGCCACCGGCTGAATCGGTTTCTAGCCAGGAAGATGACAGGAGGATCGATGACGCTCTCAATGCTTCTCTCAGTATGGTTACTCGCCGCTCCCACGCATCCCGGCGATGCCGTCGATAGCATCCGCAACGCTTGTAACGATCTGGTAAAAGCCGAGGTCAGTTCTAGCCCTTCTTCGATTCGGCAAAGCACCATCAAGCTACTCTCTGCTTGCAAAAATCAAAATTTAGAACTATTGCTGCAAGCGGAGGAAGACGCTGACGTACTACGAAAGTGTCTTCTCGTCATCGGAACCGATCACGGGCTCAAGGGCCGGCAAGTGGAAGCAACTACTGTTCTAGAAACATTGCTGGAAAAGTTTCCCAGCAGCGCAGAAGCAAAGAAAGCAGGGGTTCCTCTGGCACGGGCTTATAGCGAAGTAGGCCAGATCGACGCTGCACTCACCATTATCCGAAAAGCCACTGACCAGCTCGAAGCTGGCAGTGTTGAGATTCGCGAGGCCTGGATGCTCCGTGGCGATTTACATGCGGCTCGTGGAGAAGTCCTCGATGCACAACGGGCCTGGAGTCGTTTGACTGACGATCTCGATCGTCACGGTGACGATGCCAGGGCGCGTCGCAACTCCGGTGTACGATTGTCTCTCCTCGATAAAAAAGCTCCTCCACTCACCAGCAATACCTGGTTCGGTGCAGAAAAAAAGTCCCTGGCTCAACTGCAGGGGAAAGTAGTCCTGCTCGATTTCTGGGCGACCTGGTGTAGTCCTTGTCGGGCCCTGATGCCTGGCCTCAATGACATCTCAGAGAAACACAGAGATGCAGGACTGGAGGTTCTCGGAGTGACCAAGCCATACTCGCGTGGCTGGCTTCCATCCAAAGAAGACCGGAATCGAGGTCAGGGAGTTACCGGGATGGATCGCAGTGCTTTCTTGATGCATATCGTCGAGTTCCGGCGGCGCTTCGGCACTTCTTATCCCTTTGTCCTGACCGGAAAAACAGAGTTCGATTCCTATCGCGTCGGAGGAATCCCAATGGTCGTGCTGATCGATCGAAAAGGAACCATCGCCTGGGTAAAAGTCGGTTCGGGTGGCGAAGGGCTGCTCGAAACTGCCATCGAGCGGTTACTAGCAAAAAAGTAATGCGACGCCGAGCCTGGTGCTCACAAGATATCTAAAAATGAGGCCGCAGAAGATGTTTAAATTAGCCTGGATGATTTTTTGCAGTTTATTATGCGCCACAGGTGGAGCGATTCTGCTGGGTGAATTCACTTCAGTGCCACTCTCTCTCGCTGGCGGAGCTTTGGGGCTAGTCGTGGGTTGGTTGTTGGGAAAATACATCCCCATCTACGAATGGTTTGTCTGAGGAACCCTTACGAATCGACCGATTCGGAAGCTCTCGGCTGTCAGCCAACCCCGGGTATTAATCCGCCGCGAAAACGAGTCGAACGACTCAACAACGCCCAGATCGACAGCAGCAACAAACCACAATTGGTCGCCAGCTTGGAGCAGATGAGGATCGCTCCACTGCCACAACCACAATCGGCAATGACATCACAAAGACTCTGAAACTCCGGTTTGGTTCCCACCAGTCCGGCCCCCAACAAATAAACCGCTGGGGTAAAAACTGCCAGCATCCCGGTCGTCAAAATCGCAGCGCTGCGAAACTGAACCCCGCTCAACAAAGCGCCAGCACAGAGCACCTCAACCCACGGTAGAATCACCGCAATCCCATTGATCATCCAGGATGGTTCGGTCGGTAAAAGTTCATAGGCCTCTATGCTCTTGAGAAAAGCGACCGGGTCAGCGATCTTCTGGGCCCCGTAAAAGAGAAAAGTGAAGCCAACGATGAGCCGCGCCAGAAGCAAAGGTATACCGGTCGCATCGATCTTGCGGATCATTTCCATCATCGACGCTCCAATCCCACTGTCACGGGCATCCCCTGCTCGCGCCACTCGTTCAAGCCGCCCTCATAGACATAGATGTTTTCTCCAGGAAGTCCATAGAGTGACATCAAATCGGCTGCCAGATGCAGGCTGTCTTCGCAGTCTCCCCCATTGCAGTAAACAATGATGAAAAACGCCATCTCGAGTTCCGGACGAAGCTCTTCGATCAAACTCTCTGACTCATAGTGATAAAGCCAGACCGCCCCGGGAATGTGCCCCTCTTGATACTGGTCACGAACTCGAGCATCGACAAACAGATAAATCGATTCGCCGGTCGCGGCATACTCTTCTTCCCCGACCACGAAGTTATCCTGCGCCTCCTCGAAAGAGAGACGCTGGATTCCATCATCTGGGGGCGCTGCGACAGGGCTAGTGACATCCGAATCTGAACCGTTTGCAGCTGGATCGGCAGCAAGATCCTGGCCGGCTGTTATCTCGGAACCGTTCGTTTGCTCTGAAGGATTTTTTACCACCGGCTGAAGCTTGGGGAAATAATTGCGACTCCAATGGATGGAGCCACTCGAGCGAATTTCATTGGCGGCCCAACCCAATGCCGATGCCATCAACAAAATGCCCATCACTCCAGGTAAAAGACAGGACAGTAGATTGCCTGAGGTGTTGGAATCAGAAATAGCTTTACTCGGCAGAGGAGGGTCTTTTTTCAGGGGATTTTCGGACATCGGTCTACTCCTTCACAGGCTCTAACGATCCGTGCGTAAGGAGTGTATCACTTCAAATAGAGAATTCGGAAAGAACCCGCAGCTCGATGCACAAGACGATCATCAGATCGATGCACAAGACGATCACCAGAAAGCTATCGGTCAAATGAAGCCCTAGTTACTGGTTTCATTGTGACTGGTTTCACTCTGCTTCATTTGCCAGCGACCGGTTCCATCTTGCTCGAACTCGGAATGTCGACGCAGATGCTGGAAAACTGCCAAATAAAGGTTTTTGGTCGCTTCTTCTGGATGCCTACTGGCAATCTCATCGCGAACTTCCGCTGGAGTTAGAGGTTTTGTCGCCTCGGCAAGAATCGTTTCGACCTGCGAACGAATCCAACCCCGTGGACGACGTCCGGACGGAGTTAGTCGACGAAGGGACCCACCAGCAGCGGAAAGATAACCACGAACCTCTGGGAATTGCGCCAAGAACTCACGGATCTGCTCTTCGACCCGGTCGATTTCAGCTTTTAGTCTTTGACGCTTACTCTCAAGGCGATTGAGCTTGCCGCTGTTCTCTTTAAGAGCAACGAGCTGCTTCAAGGCCTCGACATCTAGACGTCCGAGATTATCCATCTCTTGTTCCATACCCATCCGATAAACCCTTTCCGGCCGTCCGAAGATTTCCGAAGAAATCTCAGGTTTTCTGACAATACCCGAAGGCCGTCGCTCCCGTCAGAAAACACTCTAAGAGGTCCTCACAACCTCTGATTCGTTACTGGGACAATCCCAGAGCCAACTCGATAATAATGAGCCGACTAACGATAACCGAATACCATGCTTCCCCCTTGAAAGGGGCAGTGCCAACAGGCACTGTCTCCTGCAAAGAGGAGAGTCACATTTGACCTATACTTCCACACGAACGACTGCAATACAAGCGCTATTCACAAATAAAACAAAATGCAGATTGTCAGCTTTACATGTATTCCCGCATATCCTTTTGGCTACAAGTCTTCTCCTGTCGTCTGGATGCCAATCTCTGCCCGGTGATCTGGCACCCCGGAAAGGCGATGAAATAGTCGTAGCTGGCCAAATGATACATACTAGCACCCCTGTCGTCTTGTGGATGGATGCCGGCGGATACGATGGATATCGCCCTCACAGACATGATGAACCAGAAGTCGAAGGTCCTCGAGACCAGCCCGATCGTATATCTCGATACGGCTCGATAAGACGAGGGATTCATCCCTCTCTCCTCGAAAAGATAAAAAACCAGAGCTGGCTGCTGGAGGACTTAGCTCAGGTAATCGACACCGTTGTGCTTCATTATGATGCCTGTGGGTCTTCGAGTCGTTGTTTTCATATATTGCATGATATCCGCGGCCTTTCCTGTCACTTCCTTCTCGATGTCGATGGAACCATCTACCAGACCCTCGATGTGAAGGAGCGAGCCTGGCATGCCGGGCCCGCTAACGATCGATCCATCGGCATCGAAATTGCCCATTTCGGCGCCTTTGCCAGTTCGGCCCAGGCTGACACTCACTACATCCGGGAGGGCAACAGGATGCGTCTAAATCCTGCTTCCGTCCGTGGAACATCTGCCGAAAACGCCTCGCCTTATCCGGCCCGCTCGCCGCTCTTTGAGGGAGAAATCCATGGCCAGCAGCTCTATCAGCGTGATTTCACTGAAGCTCAATATCGATCGCTCGAATCACTTCTGATCACCCTTTGCCGGACCCTCCCTGGGATAAAACCGGTGGTTCCACGGCTTGAAGATGGAGCCGTTCAAGATCGATTACGCCCGGAGCTTCCCGGACAATCGGTCGCCGGTATTGTTGGTCACTGGCATGTCGGAACCCATAAGGTCGATCCAGGCCCCGCCTTCGATTGGGATCGAATCGAAGCAGCATTACAGGATGCGGGTCTCAGACCTTCAAAATCAGATTCGCTCGACTAATCAGAGCGGCGTTGCCGTAACGCCTCAAATAAAACGATGGCCGTCGAGGTCGCCACGTTCAAAGAATCTGCAAGGCCCGCCATCGGTATCGAAATCTGCTCGTCAGTATTTTCAAGCCAGCGCGCATCGAGGCCGTACTGCTCACTTCCCATCACAATCGCCATCGGGCCAGTCAGATTTGCTTCGCTATAAAGCTGCGTAGCATCGGGCGAGGTAGCAAAAAGCCGGACTCCACGCTGCTGAAACCAGGCCAAAGCTTCATCACTGGTCGCCTCTGCGACTGGTACGCTGAAGAGAGTTCCAACGCTGGCACGAACCACATTCGGGTTATAGAGATCAGTGCAGCGATCAACCACCACCACTCCATCGACCCCGGCAGCATCGGCAGTTCGTAGAATCGTACCGAGATTACCCGGCTTCTCGATCGACTGTGCCACCAGATACAGCGGCGAGATGCTCGGATCGGTTTTCTCAAGGCGCTGCAATCCCCAGTCAGGTCTTGGCGCCACGGCCAGGAGTCCATCGGGACGATCTCGATAGGAGATCTTGCGAAAGACCTCTTCCGTCACAGGTTGGATCAAAGCTCCGCACTGCTGCTTCGCTTGCTCCAGCAAAGCAGGTTCATTCGATCCGAGATACAACCGCGAACTGCAGAAAACCGTTGCCAGTGGCTGGCCAACAGCCACGGCTCGACTCAGTTCTCGATAACCCTCGATGAGAAACTGACCATCTCGATCTCGATCACGACGGTCACGTAACCGCACCACTTGTTTCACCCGTGGATTTTGTAAGCTCCGGATCAACTCATCATCGTTCATGATGATTCCTCCGAGATTCCATCCAGATTCCAGCTGCGAACTCGAGAGAGAGACTTTCGTTGCAGATCCGGAACCATGCAATCCTCCGCTGGATATCCGACCGGAAACAGAAGATAAGGCCGTTCATTTCCCGGACGCTGAAGAATCTCTCGCAAGAAGCCCATCGGTGACGGTGTATGAGTCAAGGTCGCCAGGCCAGCCAGATGCAATGCTGCGACGAACAACCCGGCGGCAATTCCAACCGACTCGGAAACGTAGTAATTGGGAGATGATGTCCCATCAGCGGCGACATGCTTGGTCTCGGCAAAAAGCACCACGAGATACGGCGCCACTTCCAGATAAGGTTTCACGGCATCGGTTCCAAGTGGGCGAAGTGCATCGATCCACTGCTGCGGCATCCGACCATCATAGGAACGACGCTCTTCCTGTTCCGCAGCTTCACGAATCTTTTTCTTCAGATCAACGTCATCGACTACCACGAAGTGCCACGGCTGACGATGAGCCCCACTCGGTGCTGTCGAGGCGGTTTCGATCGCCTGATCGATCACAGACCGAGGAACCGCATCGCTGGAAAAAGATCTGATCGAACGACGACGGGAAAGAACCGAGAGAAGCTCTGTAGAGCGCTTCTCCATCTCGGCCTCTTCGAGACGCTCATATTTCAGCGGTTTCGGGACGTATTCCTGGTTCATGCCACCTATTCTCCACATCTGAAGGAAATCCCATGCTAGTGGTCGATACAAGAAACAACAACGCGACGCTCATTTCGAAACATCTCTTTCCTTGCTCAAACATGTCACAGAGGTGAAAATCCACCGATAAATCACCGATAGAAAGGACATCCGTACTGATGAAAAAAATGATCCTGGCTCTGTTGCTCTGCTGCTTGTTTATTAGTCCAGCGAGCGCCGATGAACCCAAACTTACCATTGGAGATCCACTGCCGGCTCTGAAAATCTCTCACTTCCTCCAGGGCGGTGAAGTGGGTGCTCTCGATAAAAACCGTGTCTACGTGATCGAGTTCTGGGCGACCTGGTGAGGTCCCTGTAAAGGTGCCGTGCCGCACCTTGCAGGAATTCAGAACCAGTACAAAGATCAGGTTACCGTACTGGCCATCAGTGACGAAGAACTAGCAACCGTCGAAGCTTTCCTGGACAAAGATAGCATCGTCGAGGGGAAAACCTGGGCGCAAGCGATGTCCTACATCGTCGCTACCGATCCCGATGGCTCGGTCAAAACCGAGGTCTTCAAGGCCGCCGGTGGAAGAGGAATCCCCAGCAGTTTCATCATCGGAAAAGATGGCAAGATCGATTGGATCGGCCATCCGATGACTATGGACGAACCCCTGGCGGCCATCATCGATGGCAGCTGGGATCGAGCAGCAGCACGCAAAGAACTCGAGACCAAACAGGCTCTTCAACAAGAGATGAACAGCATCCGCAGTAATCTATCGGCAGCGGTTCGTGCCAATGACCAAACGGCTGCAATGGAGATCCTGGACCAGGCGATTCTGAAGTTTCCCGGAAGCAGCTCCTTCAAGATGCAAAAGTTCGATCTTCTTCTGACTCACTTTCACAAATACAAGGCCGCCTACGCCATCGGCCAACAGTTGGTCGAGAACAACTTCGACAGCTCCGGCACGCTGAACTCCATCGCCTGGACCATCGCCGACACTGAAGGCCTGGAGATTCGTGATCTAGAGCTCGCCTTGAAAGCCGCTTCACGTGCTAACCAAATAGAAGAATCGAAGAATGCGGCCATCCTGGATACTCTCGCCCGTGTTCATTATGAAAAAGGCGACCTCGATGCTGCGATCAAGTGGCAAACAATGGCAGTAGAAAATGCTGACGCAGGTCGCAATGGTGAGCCGATACGTGTGGTCCTCAAAAAATATCAAGAGGAACAAGCCAAACGCTAACAGCACAAAGAAATCAACACTGAAGAGCCTCCCTTCAATCGATCGGAGGCTCTTCTTGATTGATCTTTGTCGACACCTGTGCATTTCGTCTCGCATGTCGTGCCAGCGCTGCAGCCACCAGTTGGCGAGTGAAACCCTCATGGCCGGCAGGATCCAATGAAAGACAGATATCGGCACTACCCCAGTCCGCCTTCGGGTAGTAGATCCCACAATTGGAATTCAGTTCAAGCATGTAAGGAGTTCCCTGTTTATCGACACGAATATCGCATCGACCAAAACTCGCCCCCTTCAAGGCGACAAAGAAACGTGCCGACTCATCTCTGAGTCGCTGGGCTAGCTCCGGGTCGGGAACCGGAAACGAAGTGAGCCCACCGTAGTCGACCCACTTCAAATCAGAATGCTTGAAACTTTCCCCCTCGGGGAAACGGTACTGTGCAGGAGTGTAGGTGATCGGATTTTCTGGATCTTCCGGATTCTCGGCCACGAGTACCGTACACTCGATACCTTCGATATATTCTTCTATCAACGCTGCACCATGACGCGACATGATTTTTCGAGCCTGAATTCTCAATCCCTCGATCGTCTGCACTCGAGAACGTCGGCTCAAATCGACCGAGGCATAACTGCTGTAATGCTTGACGAACAGCGGAAAACGAAGGACTTCAGCCGCCCGCTCCACATCTTCTTCGGTACGAGCCATGACAAAATCTGGAGTCGCAATCTTCAACTGGTGACAAGCCTCTTTCATCTGTTCACGGGTCGGTTCGTAACATTCGGTAGAAGCGCCAGCATAAGGAACATTATGTTTTTCAAGAGTTTCGATCACTTCAATGCCAGGCGTATTCTGGTCGGCAGCGCCATCGCAAAGATTAAAGAAAAGGTCAAAGTCATCTTTGATCAAGGTTTCGACTTGCTTGAGGCATTTGTGCTTTCCGACAAGTGTGGCGACATGCCAATCCGCTTCTGGAATGAACGGCCTGGGATCACAAGGCCAGTCATCTTCAGGAAATGGATCGGCGTCCAGATCTTGAGTCGTCAACAAGCAGATACGCACGGTGAAAAACACTTTCCGTTGAAGGGTGTCGCCAGAATGTATCAAAAGTGAATTCGATGCTAAAGCAAGAACAGCGCAAGTTCAGGAACTGGACGGGTTCCGAATCGTCGACATCCAGCATTCAGCAGCCTTCATTCCATCCAGTGCAGCGGAAAGGATTCCACCAGCGTACCCCGCTCCCTCGCCGATCGGATATAGCCCCTTCAACCCCTCACTTTCGAAGGTCTGTGAATTTCTATCCAAACGAACCGGGCTCGATGAACGTGATTCGGGACCCGTCACGATCGAATCCGGATCACCGAACTCAGGAAAACGTTGCACCAGGTCTGACAA
>JBBWWC010000207.1:0-4739 GCA_050256555.1 Planctomycetota bacterium
AACAAATATTTCAATCGTTATGAAGTGGCCAAGAGGAAACTGTCGGCAGGAAACCTACGATTAGTGGTGTCGATTGCCAAGCGGTATCGGAATCGGGGGCTCTCATTCCTTGATCTGATCCAGGAAGGCAATACCGGATTGATGAAGGCGGTGGAGAAGTACGAGTACCGTAGGGGGTACAAGTTCTCGACCTATGCGACCTGGTGGATACGTCAGGCGATTACTCGCTCGATCGCGGATCAAGCGCGTACCATCCGTATTCCTGTTCATATGATTGAAACGATGAGCAAGGTCCGTAATGCGACCAAGAAACTGATGCAGAAACTTGGTTACGAGCCGAGCATGAAAGAGATTGCGTTAGAGTTGGATCTTCCAGAAGAAGAAGTTCGCAAGGTGCTCAAGATCTCGAAGCATCCGATCTCTCTCGATCGTCCGATTGGCGATAGCGATGATGGATTCTTCGGAGACTTTATTGAAGATCAGTCTGTTGAATCGCCGATTCACGTGGCTACTCATGAAATGCTCAGGGATCGTCTGAAGGATGTTCTGAAGACTTTGACCTACCGAGAGCGGGAAATTATAAAACTCCGATATGGCCTGGAAGACGGATATACCTACACCCTCGAAGAGGTGGGTAAGATCTTCAAGGTGACTCGCGAACGGGTTCGTCAGATTGAGGCCAAGGCAGTCAAGAAATTGCAACATCCGATCCGCTCCCGTCACCTGGAGGGCTTCCTCGACGAGTGAGCGCTCTTGGAAGTGCTGGATCATGATTTGAGAGCTTATGGGCTCCATACCGATTTTTTCGGTATGGAGCCCATTCTCATCCAACTGATATAAAAGCTCAACTGGAGAGAAAAGCCTTCCCACGTTAAGATCTTTCTTTGGATCCGGACCGACCGGTTTCCTTTAATCGAGAATCTAGGTGAGAGGCTGTGACTTGGAATCCATCGATCGCATCAAGAAAGTCCAAACCATCTCGGGGAAGATCGCCCTTTTTCAGTCCGAAATAGAAAAGAAGATGGAGCGTCTTGCCACCTCTGAAGGTGCTCTGGAAAGTTTAGTGCGTGAAGCACAGCCGTTCGAGGATCGTGTCGCACAAGGTCGTAGCTTGACGAACAAGTTTGAACTCGACGTTGCTGAATTTGTGGAAAAGATCACCAAGTGCCAGAAGCAACTCGATAAGGCGACACAGGCGAGCGAATTTAATGGACTGAAAGCACAGATCGCAAAATTCGAAGAAGAAAAATCCAGTGCAGAAGCAAGCTTGTTGTTGATTATTGAGAAGATCGATGAGATCAAGAATCAAATGGAAGATCTTTCTGTTCGAGCCAGCCATGCTAAAGACCAGCTAGAAGAAGTCCGTACTGATGTCGGTAATGAGGTTGCCGAATATCAGAAGGAAATCTCAGCTCTGGAAGGTCCACTAAAGGATGCGCGAGAAGTGACTGATCCAGAACTGCTTGAGGTCTTTGATCGTCTCTTTCCTGGAATCGGTGCGACAGTAGTGGTCCCGGCCGAGGGTAAGATCTGTAGTGGTTGCCATATGAGTCTCAGTCCTCAGGTAGTGGAAAAAGTGCACAAGGGAACGGGCGTTGTGTTCTGTCCGATTTGTTCCAGGATCTTGTGCTAACGTGATCCCGTGGCTGTTTCAGTCGTCGTGGAAACGGTCAGCCGTGGCGCTACTGCTTCTCTTGGCGCTGATTGTGCTGTTGCTGGGGGGATATCTTAAAGAGGTGGAGTCTGCCAACTCTCGCCGTGTTGCTACTTTTTTACAGCAGCTAGGGGTCGACGATGCGGCAGGGCTTTGGGCCTTGTCAGTGTCACAGCGTGATCCGAGTCTATTCCCTCTTCGTGATTATTCATGGCTCCCGCAGTTCATTGCCACTCATGGAGAGACAGATGTTGTCTCGTCTCAGCAGCGTTCAGAGCTGCTGGAGTTGATTCGCCAATCGGACTTGTTTGTGCCAGCGAGAATTGTGACCCTGGAATATAGCGCTAAGCTGATCTCGCAAGCTTTCAATCTTTTCCGTAAAAAAGGACTAGTTGAAGATTCTGACGTTTCGATCGACTTACAACAGGATTTGTCGAGGTGGCATGATGGTGTCGAGCTCATGGAATCGATGCTGGGTGGCAGAGTTCTTATAGGGGAACTGATGCGACTAAATATTCTAGAGAAGATTTTGAATCGTTCACACGAGTGGTTGAATCTCGACGCACCGGAGCTGGCTCGGATTTTAGAAACTTTGGCACGAGTCCAAAGACCACAGGCTTCGATGGCCCGTGCGATTCATATTGAAACACTTGTGCAGATTGAAGCGTTTACTGACTTATTTAAGCAATCTGCAGGGTCCCCGTCGGAGTTGCCCTGGTCGTTGCTACCCAGTTTGGATTTTCAGTTTTTTCTTGACCATACTTTGAGGAAAAATATAGACCCATTTACGCCAGAAAACTTGGCATGGGCGAATCATCAGGGTGTTCTTGATCCTCCTTTTTATGCAGTGATTTCAAAAATGCTGATGATTCCTACAGTGTCCATGACCAGTAGAGCGACTGCGGGTGAAGATTTGTTGCAACTGACACGTGCGGCTTTCGAATGTGTACTGGCCAGGAAACAGGGGCTGGAGTGGCAGTTGCCCGCCGGGATGAGTTGGGTCAAGGATTCGAAGAATGTCCTGCAGGTCGTGCGTGCTGAAGGCGCTTCAGGGGTGCTGATCGCAATACCCGAATAGATGTATTCAAGTAATAAATTGCAGATTCCACATTAGTTAGCAATCCCCTCTTTGAGCTGTGGCCAAACCGGTGCACCTGGATCTCTGCTGTGATGACACGGCTCACCCCAGAATCATAATCCCTGCTCAGTTTTCTTCTGGGGGAGTGTTCTCTCTCCCGATGTCTTGGATCTGATTTCCTTTCCTGGTGCGGATGACCTGGGGAAGGCTGGTTCGTTGAATCAATCGGTCCGACCAAGACCTGCATTCTGATATACGGATAGAAAGACGACGCAATAACTTCCCTCTGCAACGTCCTTTTGCTGTTTGAGAGGTTTTAACGCATTGTTTGCAAGGTTGTGCGTGTGGTTTTTTTACAAGTGTTAGTTTTTTATTCATGCCCGAATACACGTGACGTCCGCTCATACAGCAGCACCATTTTGGCGGTAATACCCCCGTGAATCGAGACCCAATGAACAGTACATGTAAATCCCACAAGAATTCCAATAGAAATAAGACCAGCTTTTCTAGACAAAGCCTGCGTTTCATTTTGAGCACAGGACTGGTCACAACCTTGGCATTTTCTTTCGCAGTTATGAGCTCGGCGACTCCAGGGCGATTGAAGATAGAAGTCCATGGTTCAGGTATTCTCGCTTACGACCTTGGTTCAAATAAACTTCCCGAACGAGGTAGCATTACGCAACGACTTACCCGTGGAATCATCGATTCCACGGGTGCTGAATGTTGGTTTGTGATTTCGGATGCTTCTGATAAATCATTTTGCGAAGAGTTTGGTGGTAGTCGTGCTTCTGCCCTTGAGGACGCTCCCGACAGTGCTGTTAACGATGCGTATCTTGAAGATGGAGTCTGGCATTTCCCCGAAGATGCAGGTCTGACGACACGATTTTCTTCTTCTGGAACGACAGTGCTATCGCCGGTCGCAAATCCTGACTACTCCCCATTGAAAAGATTCGTCTGGGATGGCGAAGAGGTGACGGCCAATATGCCTCTAGTCGTCTGGGGAACGGAACCTGGACAAAGACTGCTGATCGATCAAGGGGGGTGTGATCCTTTGATTCGAAGCAATCCACCATCGCCGTTCTTTGTTGGTGGTGGGCCTGCTGGCGCAAACTGCTCGGAAGAAACTCCGTACATGCGCTACAAGGGTGGGCAAGCACTGGCCATCGATCTCGTATCAGAAACCGTGACCATGAAATTGCACAAGGCCACTTACAAGCGTGGTGTGATTCCTTACTACACTGTTTTTGAGGCGAGCAAAGCTCCTCCGGCAGGTTTCATGGGTGTTCCATATGCACCAAAACTTTCTAACTTGGGCCGTTTTGAAGACGATCAGGGTGTGGGGTTGATCGTCCAGTTCGGTAACGGTGTTCCAGTCAGCGACGGTGGCCCGAATCGATTCCAGCCGGGAATCGCAAATTACCCGGGTGGTCAGAGTAAAAATTACACGCCGATGTGGGTCATCATGTTTGCTTATTTCACGGATGGGATTAATGCAGAAGATATGTTCATCACTGAGTACAACGTAGGAGAGGGAGCGATTCCTTCAGCCAACTCAGGTCTACCTGGATTTGACCCAACATCACCTGAAGATTTTGATCCCTTTCAGATTCGTAACAAGGGAGCCGACTTGACAGAGTTTGCCAGGAATGTGACCGGTAATGACGATGGCGTAGTCGAGCGACTGGGCGACTTATTTGATCTGGTGGATGATGGTGACATCTTGTTGACTGAAGCGCCTGGTGGTCTGAGAAGAAATAGTCCATTACAACCTTCACTCATCGTGAATTGTCCTGTGCCCATAACGGTCAAGGACTGATGCTGCAATAGTGGCGTGACGATCAGGGTAAGGGTTCTGGAATCCTGCGACAAAAACGTCCAGGCACCAATCCCCATCTAGGTCATCAAGTCCCAATCCGTAACCGTAGGCCGGGCCGGGCCGGTGTAGGTGAAGTGGGTGATCCCACGAGCAATTGCTTCTTCGGTGAAAGGTTCGATCTGTGCCACTAC